>NZ_JAKRFA010000009.1:0-130705 GCF_022348305.1 Alteromonas sp. MmMcT2-2 | reverse complement strand
ATCCGATCACTTAAGGTAAAACTGGCAGGGACGAAAAAGAAGATGAAAAAGTGATCGGATAAAACCGAAACGACCGATCGGATTCACCGAAATACGCAGCGATGCGCCCGAAAATATGGCAACCTTCCGCCGCTTTGCAATGAATTTAGCACGCTTGAGTCCTATTAAAGACAGTATGAAAGGTAAGCTAAAGCAGGCGGCGTGGTCTGATGAAGTCAGAGAAAAACTCTTGTTTGCTTAAATTTCATTCAAGTATGATTTTGCCCTGATATTTTTAGTAATTAATTCTGTTCTTTCCGAAAATAGGTTAATTTTTATGGTATTTAAGTAAAGTGAGCAGGAAACTGCGTCTCCGGTTAGCGTTACTAATGTTTTTAGTTATAATTTCAAATTCTTCGGCACTGCCAACTAGATGAACTTCTGTTTCAGCTCTAGTAATAGCAGTATACAACCAAGCCCTATCTGTTATTCGGCCTTTAGTTACAGCGACTATGATACGCGGAAATTGAGAACCTTGAGCTTTATGCAATGTAATAGCGTAACCTAGTTCAATGCAGTCTAAAACAGACTGAGTTATATCGATTATTTCTCCAGTATCTAGCTCTATTTTACCATACAATTTTCTTTCTTCATCAAACTCGACGCTAATCAATTTACCTAATGAGCCATTCTGAAATCCTAATGAATGGCTATTTTGAGTAAACAGGATTTCATCCCCCCCTCCTCAAGTTTTGATAATAACTATCTCCATCCATCATGAATTGAAGAAGTTCACCTTCAAAATTGCACGTTTTTTGGATTCCAGCATTTAGATCTTCAACTAATTTACGTGTTGGCGCCATCACTCTGCTACTACTTGGGGACTGCGCATACAATTTAGTGCATTGATCTACAATTGATTTTTTTTCGGTTTCATGAAAAAAAATGTTTCCAATGCTCAATTCCAATGGAACTTGACCAGAATTAACCTTTTTTGAATATTCAGGTATTCCCGAAGGGCCGTCCTGTCGCTTAACGATATCTAAAGCGGTATTCTTTATGACGTTAGATTTCACAACATCAGCCAACACTTTGCCACAACCTATGGGTGGCAGTTGGTCTGGATCGCCTGATAAAATAATCCTTACAGAAGGGTGAACATGATTAACTATGCGGTACATGGTGGGAACATCAATCATAGAAGCTTCATCAACAACAAGTAAATGCAGCGGTTGCTTTTCACAAGGTACTATTGGTTTATTTCTAAGAAAACCAGCAATAGTTGTTGTATCAAAACCAATGCTTTCTCTCAGCCGCATTGCCGCTCGTCCAGAAAGAGCCGCTGCATGAATTTGATATTTCAAAGAATCAAACGCTCTTACTGCTGTGCGCAACACAGTAGTTTTACCTGTCCCAGCTCCCCCAGTAATACATGATATATCGTTGCCCAAGCAAGTAGTTACGGCTTCATGTTGCTTTTCTGTCAACTCGTAGGGTAACTCTAATATCGCTTTACGGTATGCTTTATTAGCTTTCTCATCGAAACGGCTTGTTGTTGAGTTCGCTAATTTTAACAGCCGTTTGGCAATTACTGATTCCATCAACAACGTAGCAGTTTGATGGAAATTACCTGTGTCCGGATTTAATAAATATTGAGCTTTGTTATACCCAGCTTTGAATGCTAATTCTACAAGGTCTTTGTCATTAAGTAATTTGATTAGGTTCGCACGAAGGAGTTTTGGTGGTGTATACGTATTACCTCGCTTCACATCATCAAAGAGAACAGCCTCTAAGGCGGCACTAAGCCGATTTTCATCTTCTAATTTACAGCTAAACTCACTTCGGGCTAATTCATCGGTCTGAACAAACGACATACCAAAAGCCATTAAAAGGTATGGGTTACGTCGAAGACATTTTAACGTTTTTTCACCATGATATTTGATGAGGCGTTGCTGAACTGATACAGGTATTTTCTTGTTTGACATCCAATTGAAGTCACGCAAATTAGCATATTTTTGATACCCTTGAAATAATACATCTATAGAATCATCTGTCAGATGCTCTCTAAGACGTTTTCTTGAAGCATCGTTACCATTGCGAACTATTTTGTGAAAATCCCTTCCTAAGGCATCCCAAAGAGCCCTAGCTTTACTCTCGCCGATACCTTTAAAATCACTCTCATTTGCAATAAATTTAATGAGCTGTTCCCCTGTTTCTGGAAGGCTGCATTCTGCGTGTTTTGGTGAATCGTAAGTATGTTGATCAATTAAATATCCATTACGGTCTTGCTTACTAATTTTACATTTGCCTCTTACAATCCAGTGCTGACCAGGTTGAGGTGCTATTGGTAAAGACTCGATTCTAGCTTTAACGCTTATTGAGTACTTACCGTTTTTGACTCTATAGGAGTCTTGATGCAATGGCACACCTGTAAAGATGACATAATTTAGTGATTTATGAGGAACACTCGTTACACGAAACTTGTCCGATGTTTCATGTTCATTCATCGTTGCACAAAACCCATTTCGGCCAAGGTTTCGTTTAATTCGCAAAATCTTTCTAATTTTGCTTCCAACAACTTAACTTTGGCCTTTAACTCAATATTTTCACGCTCCAAATTTCCATTATGTGAGGCCAACTTAGCTATCTTTCGTGATGAGTTATCATACTGTTTGGATTCTTTATCTGTAGTTTTAACCGCAATTGGTGGTAATACTCCATCTGCTCGAAGTTGATCCTCAATCTTTTTCAACGCGGCTCTTACATTTTTGTTCTGAGAAAATACGCTTGTACCAAAACCACATGCAGCCGCAATATCCCTGCGATTTAGCTTACCTCTGTTTATGATTTGTATAAAATCATCATGGGATTGAGCCGCAGCCCAGCCACTGAATATTTCGAGATTATTTTGCGCAACTTGCGCACCATTTTTTCCTTTACTAACAGCCAATGTTACTCTTTAACCTTTATATTCTTTTAAGCTTTTTATCATCCGCACGAGTGATTTTAGGCATAGGCACGTTCAATTCATAAGCATCTACATTAGGTGGTAAAGGAGCATCTTTGAGGATTTCCATAATTTTATCCATCGCCACACTCTGAGGTAGTTCCCAATTCAGTTGATCCATATTGATGCTCATCATGTAAAGGTTATACTGCCACCGCACAAATTGTTCTATTAACGCCTTGTTTTTGGCCTTAGTACTCTCTAGTTCAGCCCTCAACTTGTCGATTTTATCAAATGCATTTTGCAGATTTAGATCGTTAGATTTCGGTGTCGTATCTTTATTAGTTCTGAGCCATTCTTTCCTAGAGTAGTAAGCATTAGAAACATCTTCATTCTCAAGCAATGTCTTTTTTGATATTTGTTTATCTAAATCTAATTGCTTAGTGATATATTCGCAGAGAGCTTTCATTGAAAGCTTATGATCCCACTCGTTGATAATCCTAACTATGGCTTGGATATTTTTTTCAGTCATTACGATTCTAGGCATCAGCATATCCCCAATAGTTGGCCCATAGTTGCACCACCAATTGCATTTTCAGAAACCTGATTATCTTTTTTAGCATCAAACTCACTTTGTAGCCCTTTATCTCCTAAAGCCCTTCTTGTAGGCGAGGGATCATGTTCGACTGGTATCCGAATGATGGTACCATCATCAAGTTGATCGTCTGTCATACGATGAATGAGAGTCCGAATGTGTGCTAACTTCCACCCAAAATGAGTTACCCATCTATCTGCCCCAAATACACTATCGCCAGCAGCATTTTGGGCAGTAACATATTGCTCTGATATGAGTTTCTCTAAGTGCTTTAATTCTTCTAAGGTTTCTGGAACGCCTTTCATACAAACATGCTCTTTACAGGTGACACATTCCCCCGCTTTTGTGCATGGAGTTTGAGCAAAATCATGCGTACAAAAACCGATGCCAGAAAAATCGGCAACCCCCTCACGGTTAATGCCAAGTGATTTTAAAGGAACTGGTAAATTAGCTTTTCTCAAAGCTAGTGCTGAAGGTGATTCCTTGTAATTGGTCACCATTAGTTGCTTGGCAAGTTCGTTTTTCTCTTTAGAAGTACGTAGGTCGTATGCGGAATTTTGTTTAATATCAGCTCGCCCAGACCATTGCGCTATCTTCCAGTCATCAACTCCACCTCGCTTACAGTGTGTATTTAACCAAACTCGAAACTGATGAGTGGTCAAACTAATCACACTTCCATCTTCGTTAAATACACCAAACCTTTCCCATAGAGTGGACATTTTTTTGTCTTTTTTTGAAATTTGATTATTGAAGGTGTCGACTTTTGGCATTACCCAACTGAAGTTCTTTGTGCTGGAACCTGGTTTTAGCTCAAGGTCTCTTATCAATAGCAGGTTTTCCCAAACCGGCCTTTCAGACTTTGGATTGTTAGGCCAATCCTTATTCTGATATTTACCGTGTACTAGTTGGTTTAATCGCTCGTAAGTAAGTTCATTCTTGGCCAGAAAGGCATTTATCCATTTAACTGGAGTATTTATAACCTCTTTGTTTGTATGATGTAATGCACCGACAACATCCATTGCATAAGCAAATTCTTGTTGGCTCATTTGGACATATTCACCATGACTTTTTAGCGTTATACACCCTTCATGGCGAAAGAATTCAAATGGGCGTTCATAAGCCCACTTAGCTGCTTTTCTTGCTGGTTCACTTATTTCTTTTAACGTTTGAAAGGCTTTTTTGACTACATCCAACATAAGCTCTGGTACACCCTTCCTATGATCTTTGAATCCTTTAGAGCCATACCAAACAATGTACCAGCCGCCATCATCTCCCTCCTGAAGAGAGTGAATGGTTAAGCCGCTTAATTCGTTTATACGCGCTGGAGCAAAGCAAAGTAACACTAAAGCTGATGTATAGTACTTATCTGCAATGGTTTCAGCTTTGGAAAAGCAATCAGCAAACGTAAGCATTTCATGCATTGTCGGGCAGCGTTCTTCTCGGAATTTATCACCTTCTTCACTGACCTGTTCTGCCGTATGTGCAGGTTTCCTGAAAGGGTTTTTGTACTTAGGCAAAGTTAATACGAAATTATTGTTTACTAACCAATCAGCCAAGCTTTTTAGCTTTCCGCCAATGTGGTACTTTCGCAACGGAGAGTATTTTTCAACTTCAATTAGTATCTTTGTCTCTTTCAATGTCTGGCCGTTAACATTTAGAATGCATGGGGCTTGGTCAGGATATTGAGATAGAAGAGCTTTGTACAAAAAACGAAACATTGACATCCAAATGTGAGCGGAAGTAATTTCTTTAATAGTCATTTGCTGCTTAATAAATGCCTTCACGAAATTAAGATATGGTTGCTTAAACAACTCGACTTTGGAGTAATTATTTCCCTCTTCCTGAAAACCAAAAACAAGTGTCTGTCCTTTATTTGGTTTCCAACGATCTGCCTCCCAACCTTGCTCGTTGTACAAGGTAAGCTCTGTTTTAGCGAAGTTGATAAACTCGGCCAAGTTATCTAGACCATCTCTTTCTTGTTTAGCTTGCCAAATATTTATAACGTTATTTGCCTTTTCACCCATTGACGACTCCTTCATCCATCTTCGCTTTCTCACATAGCTGAATTACCTGTGTAATCGCTAATACCGTTCTATCCGTAGATTGCAACACGTAAGCCGACGCTCCCTTGCTTTTTAGTCGTTCACGTTCCTCAAGCAAGTCATCAAGTATTACCTGGTGACGCCCATGAACCCATGGCTGAAATTTTGCACACGTATAACATGCGCGGCCACCTGTAGCGCAAAACCCAAATGAACCACAATTTCCAACCGCATTTCCATTTCTGTTGTGGATTCTTGAACGAGGGTCATTAACCCTTATGGCATCAGCTTCACTATCAATAAGTTGACCTGAGAATGCTTGAGCTAATGGCGCTAAAACAGGCGCTAGAGCTTCGTTAACTTCTTCCGTTAGCTCTTTTACGTTCTCTGTATATACTGAGGCGTTTTGTGTATCTGAATGGTGAAGCACTTTAGCTATAATAGACAAGCTCAAACCTCTTCTAGCTGCATTTGTGCCCAACGTATAGCGAAAGCGTCTTGCTGTTAAGTGAATATACTCACCTTCTAATCTTTCAGATTTTGCATCACATTTAGCAGACAAAGAGTGTAGAATTTTCAGTGCTACATTTCGCGACATATGTAATCTATCTGGTGTTTTAGCCAATATATTTCGAAGGTCATCAACTGAAACTAACAAATCAACTTTACGTGGAGCTGCAAATAGCGGCATATCCTCTTTCAGCTCTACTGGTAGTTCACCAACTTGCTTCTCAATTAATCTTAATGTTGCGTTCGCCTGATTAGTAAAAAGCAATGCAAGCTCTTCATCTATCTCGACAGTTACGAAGTCATCTCTAAAGTTCGTTTGGCCATGTTTTTTTGCTTGCGGGATATCAAGCATGAACTTTTTTTCGGCACCACTATTCTCAATTTTTAGATCACGTGCTCGAAATTGACAAAATTGAGCAGGTCGAGCGCCAAGGTAGATATTTAGAAGTAACCAAGAATAATCTCGAAGCGAGAGCTTATTATCCATAAATGCATTTACACTCCAATTAAGCACAGCGTGTTGCTCTTGCATAGAATAAGCTCCGGTAAATGGGCAGCCTTTGGCTACAGGAACACCTTTGTTCATACCTTTCAGTGTAAGTTGCTCTAACCAAGAACCTAATTGTGGATCAATACCCTCAATTTTTTTATCGATCCAATTAAGAAGAAAAGCTCGAATACTGCCAAGCTTGTACTCATTAGAACTGTCGAGCGTTGAAAGATAATTTTGCACAGCACTAAGCGTTAAGCTTACTGCTCCAGTTTTTCGCAATAAGCTCAGCATAGTAGAAAAAACAATTCTGGAACTACTGGCGGATAACTCGCATGCCCAATCCGCAAGCTGTTCTTTAAACCCAATTATGAATATGGATTCACAGTCATTAGGCAATAAATGCCAATTTATAACTGTTGAATTATCTAACCTCCACTTGCTATCATACACGTCAAAGTCATACCCAAGTTTACTTGTGCGAACTTCAGTCTTTTTTTGATAATTAACTAGCGCCATTTCTTGCGTCCTTTATCCCTTTAATTACTTCGCTGTGGTCTTCCATCATTTGTTTTTGGACTTTATTCG
Organism: Alteromonas sp. MmMcT2-2; assembly: GCF_022348305.1. Lineage (NCBI taxonomy): Bacteria > Pseudomonadati > Pseudomonadota > Gammaproteobacteria > Alteromonadales > Alteromonadaceae > Alteromonas > Alteromonas sp. MmMcT2-2. The sequence goes on along the minus strand of NZ_JAKRFA010000009.1, from coordinate 123,554 downwards.
CTGTTCTCCTAGCGTGTCGTTGGAGGTAAGCATTCGCACTCTCCCCGTGAGCATGTCCGTTCAATCGCATACGAGTATCTATCTCATCCGCTTCAGAGATAATATCACGCTTTAGCAATCTCGCTTCTTCAAGGTAACCTTTTTGTTCTGCTTCTCGAATTTTGTCGCGGATCGCTCCATTATGCTCATCGATTTTATCTGAAATTCTTTCGTTGAAATAAATGCGAAAGCCTCGGCGCTGAACATTTTCAAAGCGCTTATCTACCTGTTTCAATTTAAGTATTAAGTCTGCAAATGAAGCTTTCCCCATAGCTGTACCAGAGTTTCCTTTGTGGGATACAAATAAGTAAGGGTGACTTTTTGACTTTGCAAAAGAAGGTCTGATCTGCCTTATATATAACTCAATATCATCATAAAGCCACTTCGGAATGACGAGTACTTTCTCTTGTGTTTTTAAGGTAGGTTGATCTTCTCTAGGGTCGTATTTATCGTCGTGCCGCCTTCTAAACAGGAGTGCAGGTTGTTCTGTATCATGCTCTAAATCTTCAAGACGTAACGCCAATACTTCAGATGGTCTAACTCCCGTCCAATAGAGTATCTGAATCAGGAGATAATTTCGAAACTTGAGGTTGAAGTTGGAAAATGGGTTTAACTCATGACTGTAGTGAGCCACTTTGAGAAAATAGTCCAAAATTTCAGTCTCGGCGTGGGTTGCTTTGGAGCCCTTAGATAGCCCCTTAGGATAGTGCTTCTTAAAGAATGAACACATTTCATCTATTCTACTGTTCAACTCACCAGAATTTGGTTTGAACTTACAGATTTCTCTCGCACAGAACTCTAGAAACTGATTAATCGCCAGCATACGTTGATACTGAAACTCTTTGCTTACAGAGCTTAATGCCGAAGAGCTTTTCGCAACACGTGAAAAATGAATGACCTTATTGGTGCTTTTTTTTTGATCTTTTATCGAATAACCACAGAAGCGTTTGATAGATAAGATAGTTTGTTTGTCGAGAAATACTTGCTTACGGAACTCAGCCAATATATCCCTACCAGTGTGCGCTTCCCACTTACGAAGAACTTCAATTTTGTATAGTTCGTTCTTTATCGTCGAGGCCTTGCCATCACTTCTATATTCGACGCTCAGATACAAAGTTGTCCAAAAGTCGACTTCACCATTGTCATTGATTGACAGAGGACGTCTTTCTCCATCTGAAAAGATGTTGCTTTTAACTATCATAACTAGCTCCTTGTTACACAAAACATTATACCAACATAACTATTTTTAAAAGCTGATTTTTATTATACAAAAAAAAAGCCCTCTCCAGACTTCATAAATTCAGGTAAGATAGAATTTACAAGGTCTGGAGAGGGCTTCTTAAAACCTAATTACACAGTTTTAAATATACCAGAAATTAAAACGGAATGTCATCGTCGAAGTCAAAATCTGGCTCAGCCATTGGTGGGTTCTTTGGCTGACCTTGATTGCCACCCTGAGGCGCTTGATTGTAGCCACCACCTTGGTTTGAGTTGTAGCCGCCCTGCTGACCACCACCTTGCTGTGGCGCTTGGTTATAGCCGCCCTGCGCTGGAGCTTGATTGTAACCACCTTGGTTGTTTTGAGGACGTTGGTAACCACCGTTACCGCCGCCACCTTCACCACCGCGACCACCAAGCATTTGCATTTGGTCTACGATAATTTCAGTGGTGTATCTATCTTGGCCTTGTTGATCTTGCCACTTACGCGTCTGCAATTTACCTTCAACATAAATTTGCGAGCCCTTTTTCAGGTACTCTCCGGCAATTTCTGCTAAGCGACGGTACATTGTAAGGCGGTGCCACTCAGTGCGCTCTTGAACCTGACCCTGTTGGTCTTTCCAGCTTTCGCTAGTTGCTAGGCTTAAGTTCGCAACGGCGTTTCCGTTAGGCATGTATCTAACTTCAGGATCATTGCCAAGGTTTCCAACAAGAATAACCTTATTAACGCCTTTCGTTGCCATTGATGTCTCCTGTAACGTTTTTAGTGGCTTGCTGTATAACTCTTCTTAGTAAGACATCAGCAAGCGCGAAAGTTCATCGAATATTAGCCGGTTAGTATACCGTATTTTATGAGGGAAAATTGAAGTTTTTCGCCACAGGTTTACGTTACTAACTGCAACACGTTCTAGAACTTAACAAAATTTATTGTCAGCGTCTTCTGAACTTTCGCGTTGTTTTTAGCTAATTTTAGCAAGGGCGTTGCGATTAAAAACGCCCTTCCTTGTCTGCTACCACCACGTAATGTAAAACGCCGCTGTAAGGATAACTACAGCGATAGATGCTACATTAAATCCGCTTGTGGTTTTGAACTGCACTTCGTTTAGATCGACAGCGTTTTCGCTAATGCCCTTTTTCTCTAGCAGAGAAACAACCACAGCTAAAGCGACACAAAGCAGGAACACAAGACCAACACGGTCAATAAACGGCAGTTCAGGCCAGAATTGTCTAAACACAATGCTTAAAACAAATGAGCCTAATGCGGCCAATAGACCACCGTTTGCTGTGGTTTTCTTCCAGAACATACCTAAAACGAACAATGCGCAGATACCTGGTGTAAAGAAGCCCGTGAATTCCTGGATATACTGGAATGCTTGATCGAAATTACCCAACAGCGGCTTGGCCACCACCATAGCAATGATAAGCGCCACCAAGCTTACGATACGACCCACTTTCACATAATGCTGCTGCGACTCGTTTGGACGCTTATCTTTATAAAGGTCCATGGTAAAAATAGTAGAAACGCTATTTGTCATCGACGCTAGCGAGGACACAATCGCCGCCACCAAGGCTGCGAAGATAATACCTTTAAGGCCAACAGGCATTAGCGTCATTAGGCTTGGGTATGCTTGGTCCGGTTTAGCTAAGTCTGGCACAATTAGCACTGCTGCAATCCCTGGCAATACCACAATTAGCGGCATTAGCAGTTTTAGGAAAGCTGCAAACGCAATACCTTTTTGCGCTTCTTGAACGCTCTTTGCCGCCAACGTGCGCTGAATGATGTACTGGTTAAAGCCCCAATACGACAGGTTCATGATCCACATACCGCCAATCAATACAGAAATGCCCGGCAAGTCCATATAGTGCGGGTTGTCTTCTGACAAAATCATGTCGAATTTCTCAGGGAGCTTGTTAGTAAGGTCAACAAAACCTTGGATGGCACCATTGCCGTCGCTGATTAGGTTTAACGCCGTATACGACAGGAACAAACCACCAATAACCAACAGCACGACTTGAATAATGTCGGTGAGTGCTACCGCTTTCAAACCGCCGTAAAGTGAATAGGTTAACGAGAAAAGGCCTAAGAACATCATGCCGTAAACCATATCAACACCCGCGATGGTATTGATGGCCAATGCACCTAACCACAGCACAGCAGTTAGGTTTACAAAAACATAAACACCTAGCCAGAATATTGCCATTACCTTGCGCACGCGATGGTCATATCGCTGCTCAAGAAATTGAGGCATGGTGTAAATTTTATGCTTAAGAAAGATAGGTAAGAAGAACTTGCCGACAATAAGCAGCGTAATGGCGGCCATCCACTCATAAGACGCAATGGCAAGCCCCAACTGGTAACCTGACCCCGACATGCCGATGATTTGTTCGGCAGAGATATTGGCAGCGATGAGTGATGCGCCAATTGCCCACCATGGCAAGCTTGAGCCCGCTAGAAAGTAATCATTTGTATCTTTTTGATGACCCTGCTTTTCGCGAGAAACCCACCACGCAATTCCGACAAGCGCGACGACGTATACCACGAACAACGTGATATCTATTGATGCTAATTTCATAGTTTTTCCCAAAGTTCTTATTTTGGGTGCGGCGATTGTTATGCAGGGTACACAGGTGAAAAATTGTTTTTATTATTATATTGGTTGTTGCCACACCAGTGTCACGTTATTAAAACGCGTTTCGCAAAGCACTATAAATCATAAATGGGTGAAAAACTCACCGTTAAACTTATCGCGTTATTGCGGGTAGTATTAGTATCACACTTTGTTTACTTTTTTTAACTAGAAATGTGCACTTTTTGTAAAAAAAAGCCGCAACCAATGGATGCGGCTTAAGGGACACAAACAATTCTAAAGAATAGGATTGTTTAGAAAGGGGAGAGGTTTGTGCATAAAGGCTGTATTTAAATCGATAATTAGGCGAACGCGCCCTGTGTAGCCGTACACACATAAATATCAGCACTGTACCCTGTTTCATCAGAGTACTTGTCGGCCACGACTTGCTTCACCGCTTCAACTTTGTCGGTAGGTACAAGGGCCACTACGCAGCCGCCGAATCCACCGCCAGTCATGCGAACACCTCCCGATTTACCCAGCACTTCACCAATGATCTCAACCAAGTAATCGATTGGGCGAACGGTAATTTCAAAGTCATCACGCATGGAGATGTGAGATTGCGCCATGGCTTCACTAACCGTTTCGATGTCGCCAGCTTTTAATGCTTGGCTTGCTGCCAGTGTTCTAGCGTTTTCGGTAACAATATGCTTCGCGCGGCGATAAACCACCTCTGGCATATGTGCTTTAGCGCCTTCTAGCATTTCCATAGTTGCTTCGCGTAACGATGACACACCCAATAACGACGCGCCTTGTTCACACTGCTGACGACGCAAGTTGTATTCACTGTCAACCAAACCACGTTTAACATTCGAATTGATGATAACGATTTGATGCGAGTCTGGTAGTGGTGAATGCTCAATGGCTAGCGACTGGCAATCAAGCAGCATTGCCATGCCTTCATTACCCATAGCAGAGATTAACTGATCCATAATTCCGCATGAGCAGCCTACGAACGTATTCTCGGCTTTCTGGCCTAACAGTGCAGCCTGTACGCCATCGAGGGGCAACTCATACAGCGCGCTTAACGCTTTTAGTATAGCCACTTCAAAAGATGCCGAAGAGCTTAACCCAGCGCCTTGTGGCACATTGCCCGTAACCAATAAGTTAGCACCGCCAAAATCTGGCATGGCCTCTTTAAATACTTTCACTACGCCGCGAACATAGTTTGCCCACCCTTGTTCTTCGTCATAGTTAATATCTGACAACGAAAACTGGTTTTGCTGATTTTCGTAGTCCATCGCGGTAACCACGATGTCATTATCTGTGCGCTTTGTTGCCGCAACCCACGTTCCAAAGTTGATTGCAGCCGGAAATACGAACCCTTCGTTATAATCGGTGTGCTCACCAATAATGTTCACTCGACCCGGCGCATGTGCGATTAACGCTGGCGCCTCGCCGTAATGCGTTTCAAAATTAAAAGAAAGTACTTGATTATCCATTCGCATTCTCACGTTTCTTATAGTGCACTGTGGATAGTGCTTTTAATCTGTCTGCCGCTTGTTCAGGGGTCAAATCTCGCTGTGCCTCTGCCATCATTTCGTACCCAACCATAAACTTGCGTACACTTGCTGAGCGCAGAAGTGGTGGGAAGAAATGCGCATGTAGCGTCCATTCGGGGTGCGCTTCACTATCAAATGGGGCACTGTGCCATCCCATAGAGTATGGGAAAGACGTTTCAAATAAGTTGTCGTACTTCGCTGTAATTTCGCCAATGATCTTAGCAAGAGATAGCGACTGAGAATCCGAGATCATGTGCATAGATTGCACGTCAAATCTCGGTAACAGTAGCGTCTCAAAAGGCCAAGCGGCCCAGTATGGTACAACTACAACCCAATCATCATTTTGACACACGACTCGCTCTTGCTTTGCTACTTCTTGTTCGGCATAGTCCAACAGCATAGGCGTGCCGTTTTCACCAAAGTATTGCTGTAGCTGCACGACTTTTTTCGCTGGGTCGGTAGGCACATGCTGCTGCGCCCATACTTGACCATGAGGGTGAGGATTTGAACACCCCATCATCGAGCCTTTGTTTTCAAAAACCTGCACCCAGCGATAGGTTTCACCAAGTTCAGTGGTTTGTGCTTTCCACGTGTTGACTACGTCTACGCGTTCTTCATCGGAAAGCTCAGGTAACGTTTTGCTGTGATCAGGGGAAAAACAAATAACACGACTGCAGCCTTGCTCAGTTTCGAACTGAAACAGCCCCTTTTTCTCACTGGCTTGTTCTGTATCTTGCTTAAGGGCAGCAAAATCGTTTTGAAAAACAAACGTACCTTTGTAATCAGGGTTAACTTCACCATTCACGCGGGTGTTTGTTGGACATAAATAACACGTAGAGTCGTAAGATGGCTTTTGTTCGTTGTTTGGCTCTTCTGAGGCTCCCTGCCAAGGGCGCTTCGCTCTGTGAGGCGACACTAACACCCACTCACCCAACAAAGGGTTGTAACGGCGATGTGGATCGTTGGTAGGGTCGAAAGGGGTTCCCATAATCACTCTCTCTGAATTAGCCTGCTACGCTCTAATGCGCAACATTAAATAGGGTTAAACGTTTACCCTGATAATGATATAGCAAGCTTCTACGTTTATCAATTGCGTAACAAAGAAAATTAATTGTTAAATTGATAACAAATAATTTTCTTTTGTTACTACATAACGATTTCTATACGCTGAACTTGTATCGCATACTTGCTTTGAAGGTTTCCCCGGGTTTTACGAAACAGTTTGGAAACTCGGGCTTATTGGGTGCATCCGGGAAATGCTGTGGTTCTAAGCACAAGGCACCAAGCTGATCGTCGGTTTTCAACCCGCCAGTATAAAACTGCAAACCCGGCAAGTTAGTAAATAACGACATAGCAACACCAGTATCAAGTGCCTTTACGGTTGCTTGTGGGGTATGCTCAGGCGTATCACGGAGTACATAGTTGTGGTCGTAGCCTCCCACCCTATCAAATAATGGATGGGAATTAGATTGCTCTGCCCTTTCTTTTATTGCTGTAGGTTTCGTGAAATCAAAGGGAGTATTCGCAACTTCGACCAGTTTTCCAGTTGGCAGCAAGGTGCTATCTGCGTCAGTGACTTTGTCAGCATCTATATGTAGCAATGTATTACCTACTTGCGGGTCGTTGCTCAACGTGAAGTAAGCATGCTGCGTGAAACTAAGCGGGGTTTCTTTGTCTGTGTTTGCGGTGATCACAAGAGATAACTCGTTGTTTTGATCAAGGGAATAGCATGCCTCTACATTAACAGTACCGGGAAAGCCACCTTCCCCATCGGGACTAGTTAAGGTAAATGTTACAGCCACACTGTCTGTCGCCTCTTGGACGCTTGCAGCCCAAACCTTCTTATGAAACCCAGCTAGGCCGCCGTGTAGATTATGTTCACCGCCATTTTTATCTAAAGTGTACTCTGTTCCATTTAACGCAAACGAGCCATGTCCAATTCGGTTTGCGTAGCGTCCTACGATAGCACCGCGATAGCTCGGGTCATCTATATAGTCTTGTAGAGTCTCGAAAGTTTGGACACAACTTACCGATTCACCTTCTGCATTCGGGAAGTGAATTTCTTTAATAATTCCGCCGTAGTTAAGCAAAGTAACTGACATGCCGTTGTCGTTAGTTAACGTAAAGGCGTTTACGACTTCGCCTTCAACTTCACCAAATGCAGATACATTTATTTTCATAACAAAATTTTTACCTTAAGACGTGCTTAGTAAACTGACGCTTTCCAACCTACCACACATTTTTTATACATTAATGAATAATGCAATCTTTCAGAATGTCTAGGAGGTTATACGTTTTCCATTCTTTTTTACAGCGGTTTGATTAACAATCATAGAAGGTAAAACCACTTAGGTAATCTAACGCTCTTCATCTCTCTAATGCATCTCAGCCCCGTGAAAGACACCTTAAGCTAAGCGTTAGAATTTTATCTTTTTTTGTAAATATAATGTACGCTATGGCAATCAGGTCAATCGACACTCCACGCAATAAAACGAAGTTTGAAAGAAAATGGCAACAATAAAAGATATCGCCCAAGCCGCTGGCGTTTCATTAGCGACCGTATCAAGGGTTATTAATAATGGTCCTAAAGTGGGCAATGATACTCGCAAGCGTGTCAAAAAAATCATGGAAGAAATGGGTTATCGTCCCAACGCTAATGCGCGGGCACTTGTAACCAAACGTAGCGCATCTTTAGGCGTTGTCATTGCTGAGCTCCACGACCCATTTTTCGCTATGTTAGCCCACGGTGTGGAGTCCATTACCCGCAAAAATAACGTTCAAATTTTATTAAGTGCCGGCTCTATTGAAAAAGAGACTGAACTTCGCGCTATTGAAACACTGCTAGAGCATCGAGTAGAAGCCATGGTAGTGCACAGCAAAGCACTTGATGACGAGACCCTGATCGGTTTTGCAAACCAAGTTCCAGGCTTTGTATTAATTAACCGCTATATACCAGAGATAGCAAATCGTTGTGTATGGCTTGATAACGTAACCGGTGGTCGCCTTATGGCGGAATATGCCATCAACCAAGGCCATGAACATGTCGCGGTGATAAGCAGTCAGTATCGCATAGACGATCCTAATCATCGCCTCGAAGGGATTAGAAACGCAGTTAACAATGCGAATTTAAGCTTGCCTGAAAGCATGATTGAGTATGCTACGCCCGATCAGGAAGGTGGTGAACTGGCAATGCAAAACTTGCTTGCTACTGGTGCAAAATTCACTGCTGTTTTGGCTTATAACGATGCTATGGCATCTGGTGCTATGACCATGCTGCAGGACCATGGTATTTCAGTTCCAGAACAAGTTTCTGTGATGGGGTACGATGATGTGCTGTTAGCAAAGTACTGTCGTCCTAAATTAACGACTCTGCGTTATCCAGTAGAAATGATGGCAGCAAAAGCGGCGGAACTTGCATTGAAGTATGCATCGGGAAGCAAACCAGAAGATGGGCTTACCTTTAAATATACTCCTACAGTAGTAAAACGAGATTCAATGGTTAGGGTTTAGCTGTTCGTTTTCCTTTCAAAAATTAATAGACCAAAAAAATACCCGCCTATGGCGGGTATTTTATTTAATCACTTACAAGCCAGTTTGATGGATGATTAATCGTAATTCGATGTATAGTTGAGCAACTGTGTTCTAAAAATTTCATGACACGAAACTATTGACAAAAATACCCGCTTGATCGTTTTGCCTCGAACTTTTATCCCCAAAGAGCAAAATTGCCTGATCCTGCACAGCTTTACGATCAAAAAAGATTAAGATCGAGCACAGTTGCTCTACAGCGCTTGATTTAACTGACATTTCGTGATCCGACCAGAAAGTGATGAAAAGATCGTGATCTGTTGTTCTATATGGCTATTAACAGACTTACCAACAAGGTTTTCCACTACTTATCCACAGCGAGTAAGGTTTCTATTAGTGAGTGAATCTTGCTAAAAACTGTTTGTACTCTTGTATGGCATAGTCACTTTTTAGCGTTGCGTTGTGCGTCGCACCAGGAATGACTGAAATATACTTTTCGCTACTTGATGCATCTTCTAATAGCTGCTGACTAATCGGGTAAGGCGTTATTTTGTCTTCCTCACCCACCACCAGCCATAGCGGCCCTTCATAATGACGTAAGATTGGGGCTATTTGCATACTATGGACTTCATCGTGAAGCTTCATGTTTGTGAATGAATTAGAGAAGCCTGGCACCATGTTGGCAATTAAATCAGAGATGTTATTGAAAGCGCCGTCTAATACTAAAGCGTCTATCTTTCTATTTGCAGCAACATAGCTTGCGAAATAGCTGCCTATACCTCGGCCGTGAACGATAGTGGGAATTGAGGCGTCAAACGCACTTGCTACATAGTCAAACTGGGTTAACGCATCTTGTTTAATAGCGTTAATACTTAAGTCCTTCGCTTTATCACTGGCTCCTACTCCCTGATAATCGAGCCACAATATATTAGCGGGCAACTTACCCAGTCTATGAATAACGCTGTTGTTTTCGCTTACAGGCATACGATTGTCTGCAAAGAAAACAATGTTAACAATAGGGTCAGGGTAAGAAACAGCAACGCCTCTCAAAGTTAACCCAGCGTCATTTTTAACTTCAACACGGGTTATGCCCGCTGAGGTTTTGTCTTTTTGAATTGCCGCGTGTAGCTTCGTAGTATCAAGGGGCTTTTGCTGAGTGTCTTGATAAAAGAAGGCCGAAGGGGACACGTTAATTGCGCACCCAATAAGTGACACACTTGCAACTACACTAATTACCGCGTTTTTTAAGCTCATCATTAAAGAACTGTCCGTGTTGAATGGTTATGGCGAAATTTTTATTCAGGTTACATAGGTGTAATGGTTGTGTCGCTGATCAAAAACTCGCTCAGCAAAATCAACAGTCCCACGCCTATGCTAAACAAGCTGTAACAGTTTGCAACAGTTGTTCTGTTTCTTAGCGATACAAACTTTCTTATACTAAAGACAATATTACTTGCATAATTTATCTGCATAAAACAAAAATAATTTAATGAAAAGTAGAACATTTTCCATGTCTTACGCTACATCACCAGCTCGACTTATTGTTGCCTGCTGTGCCCTACCCTTACTTATTGCCTGCGAGTCTACGCCACCCGAGCTTGACTCATCATTAATTCCTGCGTCGCAGAGAAAAGACTATCAGCTAACCATGTCTAAAGCGAAAGCTTGTCCAATTAACTTGGCAGAACTAATCGACATACGGTCGAGTAAAGACTTGCTCGTTGGAAGCAGTAATGTAACAGAAGACACGCTCTATTCACTGTTACAGCAAAGCTTAGAAGCGATGAATGTCAGCCCAGATATTGAAGCAGCCAACAGCGTAAAAGTAGTACTAAACCGCGCGTTTATAAAAACCTTAGGAAGTAATATGGTTGCCACCGTGGTGCTTAATGTTAAGTACAAACCTGACTATGCCGATGAGTATTCACCCGCCACCACCTTCAGAGGGCAAAGCATGAATGTGAACGCCAGTGTCAGTGAAAAAGAGAGCAATCAGATTGCTATCGATGCAATGAAAACCGCCATTGATGATGCCACCAAACGTATAAAGTCTTCACTGTTACACAACTGCGGAAATGCGCTAAGCGAACTAGAGGCGGTATAAGCCTAAGAAACTATCCAGACAACACGTCTCGCGCTTTTACCGCATCAAAATCACGATCAACTTTCAGGTATACCGCGTTATTTTGACTGTTTAATGTCACTTCCAACACACCAGGCACTAACAGCAGCTCGGCTTCAATGCTGGAAACATTTGAACTATCAAAATCTCCATTCATCATCACACGCTTAACCCGGCTCACTTCTTTAACACCAAGAATAATAAAAAGCCAAAGCAGAGTGCTAGCAGCACCAATGCCATAAGCTAACTCTTGCGACCAAATATCGGTGACGAAACCTGAAATTACACCGCCCAAAAACGCACCGAAAAATTGAAAACTGGCGTAGAGGCCCATGGCCGTTCCTTTTTGTCCCGCAGGCGCAATGCTCGACACCAATGCAGGGAAATTCGCTTCCAAATAATTAAAGCCGGTAAAGAAAAGCACTACGGCCGCGGTAACCCACCACCAGCTATGGTCCTCTAAACTCAGCGCCAAAAACGCGCCGCCCATGAATACAACGCCGGTTACAAGGAGCGATTTAGGCGTACGGCCTCTTGCTGCTCCCATCATTATAATTAGACCTACAATTGACGCGCCTAAAACGGGTAAGTAGACCGTCCAGTGACTGTCTAGCGTCATATCAAAATTCAGTAGCGTAACGGGCAGTTGAACAAACAGCAGCGTTATCATCATGTGTAGAATCATCACGCTGATATTTAAACGCCATAACTGAGAAGAGAAGACTAAGCGCTTTAGCTGGTCTTTTTGTGGGAGTGTATCGCCACTGCTCAGCTGCACACCGTTTGGCACTACCCATTTAACCAGCGGCATGCAAAGAATGGCCAGAATACCAGTAATACCAAACACACCTGCAAGCCCGTAGCTGTTCGCAATGAGAGGTCCTAAAATAACGGCTAAATAGAATGAGAAGCCAATGGCTATTCCTATAATAGCTAACACTTTGGCTCGCTGACTTTCCCGGCTTACATCGGTAGCTAGCGCCATTATCGCACCTGCAATAGCCCCAGCGCCTTGAAGAATACGCCCAACAATCATCATGGCCATACTGTCGGCGTTTGCTGCTACAAAGCTTCCTAATGCAAATACAGCAAGCCCTAGCAAAATAACGGGTTTACGCCCCCATTTGTCAGACATCATACCCATAGGAATTTGCAGCGCAGCTTGGGTTAGGCCATATCCACCCACGGCAAGCCCTACCAACAGCGGCGAATAATCTGGGTAGTCCATTGCGGCTACAGCCAACACGGGCATAACCATGAACAGCCCCATCATGCGTAATACGTAAACGGAGGCGAGTGCAAGCGCGGCGCGTAATTCCAAAGCGTTCAAAGCGTCTTTTTCCCTCAATAAATAAAATCAAAAAAACGTAAAAGCGCGCAGAGAACACTTGTTTCTGCAGCATCAAGAATAAGGTCGCGAAGTGTAGCATAAATTGCTCTTGCGCCCACTTACCTTAAATTCGATTAATACAATTGGCGTTTTCTCCCGCTCAATGGGTCGATTTAGCCTTTTTGCCTTACTAGGGGTTTAAAAGTGGGGATAAAATCACCATTTTGCAATGTCGATAATCGAGAACTAATCGTAAGCTTATGTCCGTGAGGTGATCTGCTTACTCCGCTTACAGTATAACTTGAATGTCATATCACTTTACTTGACACCTATGGCATACTGATTCTTTTTCTCTCATTTAGGCTTCAATGGATAAAATCGAAATTCGCGGTGCTCGCACCCACAACTTGAAAAACATCGATTTAACACTGCCACGAGACAAACTGGTGGTGATAACCGGCCTTTCTGGCTCGGGTAAATCGTCTCTTGCATTCGACACGCTTTATGCAGAAGGCCAGCGTCGTTACGTTGAGTCTTTGTCTGCCTATGCTCGTCAGTTTCTATCTATGATGGAAAAACCAGATGTTGATCATATTGAGGGTTTATCACCAGCAATATCCATTGAGCAGAAATCAACATCGCATAACCCTCGTTCAACGGTGGGTACCATCACTGAAATATACGACTATCTGCGTTTGATGTTCGCGCGAGTGGGCACGCCACGCTGTCCAGACCACGATGTGCCGCTAGATGCACAAACGGTCAGCCAAATGGTCGATAAAGTGTTAGCGATGCCCGAGGGCAGTAAGTTAATGCTGCTAGCGCCTATTGTTAAAGAGCGTAAAGGCGAGCACGTTAAGACGCTGCAAAACCTGTCTGCTCAAGGCTTTATTCGCGCGCGTATCGACGGTGAAGTGTGTGACCTGTCTGATCCGCCGCCTCTCGATTTGCACAAGAAGCACACCATTGAAGTTGTGGTTGACCGCTTTAAAGTGCGCGATGACATGGCGCTGCGTTTAGCTGAATCGTTCGAGACGGCGCTGAGCCTTGCTGGCGGTAACGCGGTTGTGGCTGATATGGACGATAAAGACGCAGAAGAAATTGTATTTTCTGCCAACTTCGCCTGTCCACACTGCGGTTACAGCATTAGTGAACTTGAACCTCGTCTGTTTTCATTTAATAACCCAGCGGGTGCATGCCCAACTTGTGACGGGCTAGGTACAAGACAGTTTTTTGACCCAGCACGCGTAGTCGGCAATACCGAATTAAGTTTGTCTGGCGGCGCTATTCGCGGATGGGACAAGCGCAGCTATTACTACTTCCAAATGCTACAGGCAGTAGCAGACCATTATAAATTTAGCCTTACCGCACCATTTGAAGAGCTCGATAAAAAGCACCAGGACATTGTGCTTTATGGGTCTAAGGGCAAGTCGTTGTCGTTTAAGTACATAAACGAGCGTGGCGACGTGATGGAGCGCAAGCATCCATTTGAAGGCATTATCCCTAATATGGAGCGCCGCTATCGCGAGACCGAGTCGAACTCGGTGCGTGAAGAGTTAGCAAAATATTTAAGCCAGCAGCACTGCAGTAGCTGTAACGGCACCCGTCTGCGCGTTGAAGCACGTAATGTATTTATACAAGACACCAACCTGCCTGCCATTGCTGACATGTCAATTGCCGACGCGTATGGCTTTTTCGAGACACTCAACCTTGAAGGCCAACGCGCTCAGATAGCTGAAAAGATTTTGAAAGAAATCATGGACCGCTTGCGCTTCTTGGTAAACGTAGGTCTTAACTATCTTTCTATGTCGCGCAGCGCCGATACCCTGTCAGGGGGTGAAGCTCAGCGTATTCGACTGGCAAGTCAAATTGGCGCAGGCTTAGTGGGCGTTATGTACGTGCTGGATGAACCCTCTATCGGACTTCACCAACGGGATAATGAGCGCTTACTTGGTACGCTTACGCATTTGCGTGACCTGGGTAACACTGTTCTAGTTGTAGAGCACGACGAGGATGCCATTCGCGAAGCCGATTACATTGTAGATATTGGCCCAGGTGCAGGTGTGCATGGCGGTGAGATTATTGCCGAAGGCTCACTGGAAGACATTAAAAACAGTGAACACTCACTTACTGGAAAGTACTTATCTGGCAGAGAGAAAATAGATATCCCTGCAACACGTACACCGGTGAAAGACGACAAGTGGCTAGAGCTTTTAGGCGCAACCGGTAACAACTTGAAGTCTGTTGATTTACGTATACCTACCGGTGTAATGACCTGTGTAACCGGTGTATCGGGCTCGGGTAAATCAACGCTGATTAATGACACTTTCTACAAAATAGCGCAACGCGAGCTGAACAAGGCGACTACTTCTGAACCGGCGCCGCATAAGTCGATGACAGGATTAGACCAGCTAGATAAAGTGGTCGATATTGACCAAAGCCCTATCGGCAGAACCCCGCGCTCTAACCCAGCGACTTACGCTGGCATTTTCACACCTATTCGTGAAATGTTCGCCGGCACTCAAGAGTCGCGTTCACGGGGTTACAAGCCTGGCCGCTTTAGCTTTAACGTGAAAGGCGGTCGCTGTGAGGCGTGTCAGGGTGACGGCGTAATTAAAGTGGAAATGCACTTTTTGCCAGACGTATATGTGCCTTGTGACGTGTGTCAGGGCAAACGCTATAACCGTGAAACCCTAGAGATAAAGTACAAAGATAAGAACATTCACGAAGTATTAGAAATGACGGTGGAGGATGCCCGTCAGTTCTTCGATGCTATTCCGGCTATTTCACGTAAATTGCAAACCCTTATGGACGTGGGCTTGTCTTATATTCGACTAGGTCAAGCAGCCACTACGTTATCGGGTGGTGAAGCACAGCGCGTGAAATTGGCGAAAGAGTTGTCAAAAAGAGACACTGGGCAAACACTCTATATCTTGGATGAGCCAACCACCGGGTTGCATTTCCACGATATTAAACAGTTATTAGCCGTCCTTCACAGACTACGCGATCACGGTAATACCGTTGTGGTTATTGAGCATAACCTAGATGTGATTAAAACCGCAGACTGGATTGTTGACCTTGGACCCGAAGGTGGATCCGGAGGTGGCCAGATTATTGCAGAGGGAACACCTGAGCATGTGGCACAACAAGAAGTTTCACATACAGGTCGATTCCTGAAACCCATGCTCACACAAGCTTGAGCCGGTAACGAGGTAAATCCGTTAGCGTAAAGCGCACTCGTTTTCTATTTTGTTGCTGTGTAATTTACACAGCAGCTTGTAAGAAGTGCGCGATGACGTTTATTTACACGTTTTTCCATGCTGGTCAGAGCTTGTATTGGCAAATCATACGTTACGATGATTTTTGTGTATTTTTGCAGTAAGAATTGCTGGAGCGACAACTAATGAACCAAACGCCGCCATTAGCCTTAGTGAAAACATGGTATCACCTACTGTCATCATCAGAAGACAATGATGTGAAAGCACGCGCACAAGAAATGCTGTTAAAAGCCTTCGAGTCGCCTGAGGCCATCGCGATTTATCTAAAAGAACACAATATCCTTAAGCACTGATCAAAAAAGCCTTAGCGCAGTAAACGCTACTACGCTAAGGCTTAGTGTTTTTCATATCGAAAAAAGAATAGAAAAGGTTAAGCGTGCTTCGCCGCTTGAATAGCTAATCCTTCGCACACCGAGTTGAAAGCGTCATTCTCTAATCGAGGTAAACCGGTAAGTAGGTTTTCATATAGCGCATCAACCACGATTGGCGATAAACTCATACCACCTGTGATCATCACCACTTCTGGCTTTTCACTGCTATTTTCCAAGCATTCCACCACTAGCGCTTTCACTTTATCAAGCCAAGGTTTTAATGCCTTTTTGAGCGAGTCTTGCGAAATCTCCACGTCAAAATCATCTTCGATATAGTGCAGCGGCAAGGTAATGTTCTGCTTACTCGACAGTAGTTCCTTGGCTAATCGAGCCGAGTTCACCACGCGGGCAGACAACTTGTTCTCCTGAACAATAAGCAAGCGTTCTAATTGGGCTGGCTCTTTAATCACAGACATGGTTTGAGAAATATCTAACCCGTAATCGTCAGAGAAAAAGCGGGTGAGTGCAGGAATGTTATCAACCGCGCACATATCAGAGAAGTACGTAGGAGGAACAGGAAGCCCGTTAATCATCTTAAGGCCCATTCCCATTTCTGGGGCAATAGCCTTTAGCACCAAGCTTTTGTCGCAATCCATGCCGCCTAAACGCCTGCCTGTTACCGACAGAACATCCTCTTTGCGATCAAGCTGATTTGAACGCTCTGGGGAAAGCTTAATACAGCAAATATCCGTGGTCCCCCCACCAATATCGACAATCAGCGTAGTGGTATCCCTTGGTAGGGTTTGCTCAATTTTATACGCCGCTGCTATGGGTTCATCTAAGAAGTTAACCCCTGAAAACCCAGCTTTCGTCGCCGCTTCAGTCATTATTTGAATGGCCTGCGCGTTCCCTTCTTCACCACGGGTACCGTGAAACTTAACTGGACGGCCAATTACCGCATTATTAACAACCTTGCCTAGCTGCTGCTCTGCACACTGTTTAAAGTACGCCAACTGCTTAGCAATAATACCGATGAATGCTTGTTTTTGGTCACCGTCTAGCGAGGCGCCTAGAAAGTTCTTAGGTGAATAAATTAGACGGCCTTTATCAGGCATTTTAAGAAAGCGCCTAAACCCTTCTTCACCAAACGCAAACTTGCCGTGCTCTACTAAGCGCAGCAAAGGGATTTCGTCTAGCGACATGGCATGCATCAATTGTGCAATAGCTTTACGCTGTAATGCAGGCTTGTTGTGCAAATCACCGCGCAGCGAGTCGATACGGTCGCTATACATCGCCTGTTCTTTTGGATCTTTTGCCGAATAATAGCCGTCCTTCGCCTTATCTATTTGCTCACTGATAACGCGCTGTAACTGCGCCACTTTCGCTTCGACCATGGCATCAGGAGGCGGCGGCAGTTCATCTTCAAAATAGATGAACACCGAAGAACGGATTTTATTGCCCTTCTTATCTAACGGGTCGAGTTTGATGTGCTGATGGGCCGTTCCATCAAAATACACAACCTCAGAATTTGATGTACCGTAGTCAATCCCAATCGCAGTCATAGTATGTTCGCTCAAAAAGTTAGAAGCGGATTGTAAGTAAATACGAAAGTGCTTTCTAGCTTTGTATGTAATTGAGCTATATTGCTTTTAACAGAGCTATTGCAGCATTTAATTCTGAGTCACTGGCTGTATGCCCGTCCCAAGATACCGCCTGGGGCACAAAGTCCTCTCGATATGAGCCGTTCACATGGTAAAGACGTTCAAAACCCAGCTCTAAAGTTATGGTCGAATCAGGTAATTGAAATTGATTTATCCCGCCAAGCAAATCAGCCATGGGTGTGCCGATTACCGCCTTTGCACCAATGGCATCAAAGCCAATAGCCATACCTTCTCCCATACTGCCGGTCCAATGACCAACGAGTACCACTACTGGCTTACTGTAATAAGGTAATGAAGGGGTAACATAGGCCAAGTGTAGCTCTGCTTCTTGGTAGGGTTTTCCCGCATTTTGAATTTTGTAACCTTGATATGCGGTTTTGGCATTTACAAAGTGCCCCAAGATAGGCTCAGCTACACCAGTGTTTCCCCCGCTCGGCGTATTACGCAGGTCAATCACTAACCCCTGTGTTGATTCAAGTGACTCAAGAGCTTCTTTGAACGCACGAACGGTTTCAGAATTACCTAGATTATTATTAAAGCGGATGTACCCGATTCCCTCTTCCTGCTTAACTACCAGAGGAGCTTTTGTTCGAAGTAGATTAATAGCTTCGTAACTAGCTGCTAATTGCACGCGTTTGGCATCATCAAAATCAGACGCCACTTCAATGTGTCTTTCTTGATTGCGACGCCCACCTAAAGCCACATTAACCGCCCACGTTTTATGTGCGTCAGTAAGCGGTAGCGATGTGTTTCCAAAAACGCGTTGTATTGCGGCTTCTGTAGACTCGCCGTCAATACCTACAATCATGTCACCTAAGGCTAACTGGCTTTTGGCAGCAGCACTGCCCGCTTTAATACGTGTTATAACAAAGTCATCGCCTTGCTTTTCCACCCAAATATCAGACCCCGTTGGTGTGACGCTGTAGTCCGCTTCGTTTAGCGGTGATACGTTAAAATGCGGGTCGATAAAAAACTGCTTCACCACCTGCAATACGTCGACAAATTCCTCTTGCGTTGTCGCGTTTATTGCAAGGGGTTGGTAGTACGCTTTTAAAGCTTCCCAGTCGGTAGGTGCCGTATCTAAGTAGGCGTAGTTATCTTCAACAGTTTGAACAAAGGCTTGCCAGCTTTCTTTCGTATTGAAACCCTGGCTTTGTGCGCAGCTGCTTAGCGGAAGGAGTAATGACAGCAATATAATAATTCGATAAATCATAATGTTCCCTATTATGAATTGGAGTGATAAGGAAATTGTTCATTTAAGCGCGTAAGAAGCGATTGTTTTTTTAGCGCCTGCTCCATGCTTTTGAGAGAGGCTTCAAGATTGACCTCTATCTCTTCCCAAAGGGCATCATATACGTCTTCAAATTCTTGCATTATCGTCACTATCTGCGCCGCCTCGGCCTTTGCTTTAGGCGCAATATCGTACACGCGCTTTCGCGAGTCTCGTTCATCGGGCACAGAAACAAAAAAGCCGTCTGCAACACTTTGCTTCAACCGACTTTCAATAAGTTGACGTGAAAGACCAATGTGACTTGCTAGCTCAGTTGACGAAAGAGGCCCTTGAGTATGAATCGCCAGTACCAGAGAAATACGATTTGCAGGCAGACTAATATTAAGTGCTTCAAATACCTCTTGGCCTTGAGTTGCAATAAGCTCGCTAGCACGCAACAGTATCGCGCCAAACTGAGGACTTCTGATCATAAATAGGCACCTTGTGATTTTTCTTCAAACTCATTTATGCAAATATTTGCGCAAAAATTTGCATAAATCAACTTGTTTTTGAATGTGTATGTTTTGGTTAGGTGTTAAAAATGTTTTCCATCCGGATCAATTACTGTTTGATAAATGACTGAAATAGCTGCGGCATAATGCTAGAGTGAAAGCTAAATAAACAAAGAACCCTACTAAAAAATATGAGCCATTCAGTACCATTAGTTACGTCATTCGACGTACGTTTTTGTGAAACAGATGCCTTACAGCATGTAAGTAACACAGCATTAGTCGCTTGGTTTGAAGCAGCCAGAGAGCCTATTTTCAGAATGTTTACCCCTGAACTAGACTTACAAAATTGGCCGTTAATTTTAGCCAGCTACAAAGTCGATTTTTTAGCTCAAATTTTTTATGGCAAACCTGTGACGGTTAAAACCTACGTTAGCCGGCTAGGCAACAGTGCATTCGACGTGTTTCAAGAGTTATGGCAAGACGATAAGCTGTGCTCAACAGGCATCACCACCATGGTACATTTTGACTATAAAACACAGCGCTCTGCGCCTATCCCGGATAAAGTGAAATCAGAACTACAGTCTCACTTTAAAGAAGTACCAACTCAGTAATAAAGCGCAGTACGAGGTCTCCATGAGCGATTTAATTGAAGTTATTGATGATGTGTTACCACCAGAGCTGTGCAAACAACTCATGGAACGCTTTGAAAGCAGCCCTAATTTGTCTCAAGGCCGCACCGGTGGTGGCGTCGACTTAGATAAAAAGCGCAGCATGGATGTATCGATAAGTCGCAACCCGGAATTTAAAGACTTATTTCAACAAGTGATGCAGCACACCGGGCAGCAGCTGGTCTCCTACATTGAAAAGTACTACTTTGCGCTTGTTGGGCCTATTGGCTTGACCGTACGCCATCCCAAAACTGGTGAACCGGTAAAAGTAACAGGTGAAAATTTTAATGAAGTGGGCAAACCCAATTTGGCGAATTTGGTGAATTACCTGTTTCGGGTCGGCGATGTAAATGCACAGCGCTACACCGCGGGCAATGGTGGCTACCCGTACTGGCATTCAGAGGTCTATCCACAGCTTCAACATAACGACGCACTGCACCGCGTATTGCTGTTTATGTACTACTTAAACGATGTGGAAGAAGGCGGCGAGACGGAGTTTTATTATCAAAACCGTGCGGTTAAGCCTAAAGCAGGCAGAATGGTGATTGCGCCTGCCTATTTTACTCACACGCATCGCGGCCAAATTCCAAAAAGTAACGACAAGTACATTTTAACGTCTTGGCTTCTGTTTAACCGCGCTGAACAGATTTATACGCAGGGCTAGCTTAACGATAACTTCGTGATGATGTGCTCTAGCTCGCTGTACTCATTTTTGTCGATAGGTAAGAAGGGTGCAGGCAAGCTAGGCGTTTCACAATAGCCCAAAATTTCTGCCGCGGCTGCAACCACACGCAAGCCGCCGCCATTGCGCGCAAACATGCTCCATATTCCGCTTAACGCTTGTGACTGAGCCTGTGCATCAACAGCATTACCAGACTGAGCGGCGTCGATAATACGCATTACGGTTCGCGGGAATATTCCCCCTATAACGGAAAGCCAAAGGTCACAACCTTCACTCATTCCTGCTGCGCCAAAACTATCACCACTCACGCCTATAGCAATGTGTGCAGGCACTATCTCTCGTAATGATGCTAATCGGCGAGCGCCTTCGCTATTGCTTGCTCCAGAGGGGGAGATATCCTTGTTAGAACTATTATCCATTGCGCTTTTGGCAAATGGAGTTCCGGGTATTTTAATCGCTCCGATATTCGGTAATTTTCCAATACGGCGGTATAAATCATCGCTGAAGGTAAAATTAGTCACACGAGGATTTTCGTAAACGCAGATAGGCACAGATACCTCGTGACTCACGGCCTCATATAGGCCAAACACTTCTTCTTCGTTAAGCACTTGATAGGAAACGGGTGCTAACAGCACAGCATTAACACCTGCTTGCTGCACAGCTTCAACGTTTTTTAGCACGTCATAGGTACGAAGCGCCCCAACGCCTGCCATAACAGGAATGCCATTTGCGTGGTCAACGGCGAGCTTTGCTACGTCGTACTTTTCCTCTCGCGTTAGATAAGGATACAGCCCAGTTGAACCTATCGCGCAAATTGAATCTACATTCGCCGAAGCCAAATTATCAACAAGCCCTTTAAACGCTTTGTAATCAATAGCTTCTTGTTTAAAGGGGGTAATGGGAAACGCTGATAAACCTGTAAACACCTGATATCCTTTTTAAACGTTTTATGCTTAAAACCCTTCTACGGCTTCGCCTTTCAAACGGTAACCTACAGACGCAATATCGCCTTTCCAACCGTCAGTCGACAGTTCGCCGGTTACCCAAATTGCATCGTAAATATTATCTATGCGCACACCTTCTTCAAATTTTACGTAAACAATTTGATTAGACGGCGGCGGTGGTACGTGAATACAGGCTCCGAAATATGGAACAAGTAAGAACTCAGTGGTTAGCTCTGCCGTACCTTCTAGCGGCACAACAAAACCCGGGATTTTCACCCGTTTACCATCAAAGGTATCGACAACCGGTGCGTCAGGCTGAAGCTGACTCATCTCGCCATTGTGTTGAACTGAAGGTGGCGCGAGCTCATTAAAGCCCTCGGGCACTAGGTCTTCCCAATATACTTCAGTAGGAGTTTCATCTGCCAAAGAGTTAAAAGTTACAACCATCATTATTACAGCAAACAATGAAGTCATGGATAATTTATGGTGGATCATACTGCTCTCTATCGTTGAGTATTTTGTTCGCTTTTTTGTATCGGCTTTTGCTTGTCGTTTTCAATCTTCACTTTTTAGCCACATACAAAAAGGGCTGGTATTACACCAGCCCTTTGTATCATCAATTTAAAGCAGCGTGAATTATTCTGCTTCGAAACGCGCGATGCTTGCGGTAATTTCTTCTTTTGCAGCGGCAGCGTCTGCCCAACCGTCAATCTTCACCCATTTGCCTTCTTCAAGATCTTTATAGTGCTCGAAGAAGTGCTCAATTTGCTTAAGAAGAAGCGGAGGTACGTCTGCAATTTCTTTAACGTCACGATAGATAGTAGAAAGCTTGTCTACTGGTACCGCTAGTACTTTTGCGTCTTTACCAGACTCGTCAGTCATGTTTAGTACGCCAACTGGACGACACTTAATGACAGAACCTGCAAGTAGTGGGAACGGAGTCATTACTAGAACGTCAACTGGGTCGCCATCTTCAGACAACGTGTTGTTCACGTAACCGTAGTTAGTTGGGTAGTGCATGCAAGTTGCCATGAAACGGTCAACAAATAGTGCACCTGTGTCTTTGTCTACTTCGTACTTCACCGGGTCAGCGTGTGCTGGAATTTCGATGATCACATTTACTTCGTCTGGTACGTTTTTACCAGCAGAAATAGCACTCAAGCTCATTCTTTGGTCCTTTCAATGATGTATAAGAAATTTTGGGTTAAGTATACGGTGACAGCAGCAAAATAAAAACGCTTTACGACCCATGTCGTACTAATCTCTTTATTTTTCGTTAAATTTTGCTGCTTTTTCGCTATTTCGCGTTGTCGTTGTAGCTCAAGCACATCTCAACTTCTTCTTTGGAGCCGATAATGCACGGTACACGTTGATGAATTTCTTCAGGCATAACTTCCAGAATTCGACCAGTGCCAGTTTCTGCTTTTCCACCTGCTTGCTCCATTAAGAACGCCATCGGGTTGGCTTCGTAAAGTAAGCGTAATTTACCTGGCTTAGACGGGTCCCTGTTATCGAATGGATACATAAAGATGCCACCGCGACAAAGCAAACGATGAATATCACCCACCATTGCCGCTACCCAGCGCATATTAAAGTTTTTGCCTCTAGGGCCATCTTTACCTGCTAGAAGGTCGGCAATGTATGCCTGCATTGCAGGTTCCCAATGACGCTGGTTCGACGCATTAATCGAGAACTCTGAGGTTTGCTCAGGTACTTGAATATTAGGGTGAGTAAGCAGGAAACCACCGTGGGTTTTATCAAGCGTATAAATATGCGTGCCGCGACCCGTCGTCAACGCCAGCATAGTAGACGGGCCATACAGCACATAGCCTGCTGCTACCATCTGCGTTCCAGGCTGTAAGAAAGCAGACGGATCATCTGGTTTCATCCACTGAGGCGCATGGGTAATAGAGAAAATAGTACCGATTAGGCTGTTAATTTCAGTGTTTGACGACCCATCTAGCGGGTCGAAGCTTACTAAGTAATTACCGTCTGGATTACACGGCACAACGTCATCTTCTTCTTCAGAAGAAATGGCTTTTACGTAGCCAGATTCCCTTAGCGTGTCTTTTAAAATGTGGTTAGAGATAACGTCGAGCTTTTTCTGTGTTTCGCCCTGTACGTTTTCTGAAAGGGTTGAACCGAGCACGCCAGCAAGTGCGCCTTGACTCACGCGGAAAGAAATTTCTTTACAGCCCGCTAGCAGTGTACGAATGAGTAAAATTAACTCAAGCGGTGCACCGTCTTGTTGCAATTGGGAATTTAAACGTTTCATTGAATGTAAGCCTTTTTTTCGTGTGTAGGGTGTTGTGCTACCAGTCGCTCAGCTTTCCTTACCGGCGTTTGTCTGAAGCACACACAGGTTTTAAATCTGTGGTTAGATTGTAACCGTGTTCTTGGGTAAGTGGAACACGCCCGTAAAATGTCATACACACACCATACCAGTTTGCACATCATAGATTCTTAGGTGTTTAGCGTATTACAACGGCTTAAGGCATTTATTGAATGATTTAAATTGAATTATCTATAGGCCACGGGGTTCTGATACAGTACCCCAATAACATGATAATTCATTGAGAATGCGCTATGCATGTACATATTTTAGGCATTTGTGGAAGTTTTATGGGCGGCATCGCCGCTATTGCTAAATCACTCGGCCACAAAGTAACAGGGTCTGATAAAAACGTTTATCCGCCCATGAGCACCCAGCTTGAAGCATTAGGCATTGAGTTGACCGAAGGTTATTGCGAAAGCCAGTTTGATCCAGCGCCAGATATGGTAGTGATTGGTAACGCGATGTCGCGCGGTAACCCCGCCGTCGAATACGTGTTAAATAGAAATCTTCCTTATACCAGTGGCCCACAATGGTTGCTTGATAACTTACTAAAAGATCGTTGGGTCATTGGGTTATCAGGTACCCACGGTAAAACAACCACCAGCAGTATGGTCGCGTGGATTTTAGAACACGCTGGTCTTAACCCTGGTTATTTAATTGGCGGCGTTCCAGAGAACTTTGGCGTATCGGCTCGCGTGGGTGAAAGCCCCTTTTTTGTCATTGAAGCTGACGAATACGACAGCGCATTTTTCGATAAGCGTTCTAAGTTCGTACACTATCGCCCAAAAACCTTGGTAATTAACAACCTTGAGTTTGACCATGCAGATATTTTTGCTGACCTTGGGGCTATTCAAACCCAGTTCCACCATTTGGTTCGCATGGTGCCAGAAAACGGGCTTATTCTTACACCTAACAATACGTCCGCAATTGAGGATATGCTCAAGAAAGGTTGCTGGTCTTCTCGCCAATCGTTGGGCAAAGAGTGGCATGCAGAACTGTTAAAGAAAGACGGCAGTGAATTCAATGTATTACATAACGGCGTTATAGCTGGTACGGTAACCTGGGCTTTGGTTGGTCAACACAATGTGGACAATGCTTTAATGGCCATAGCTGCTGCCCACCATGCAGGTGTTACCTTACCTGATGCCATAGACGCCTTATCATTTTTTAAGAATGTTAAGCGTCGCATGGAAGTAAAGGGTGAAGTAAACAACATCACCCTTTATGACGACTTTGCACACCACCCTACTGCAATTGCGACTACACTTGATGGACTGCGCAAGAAAGTGGGTAATGCCCGTATTCTGGCTGTGCTAGAGCCGCGCTCTAATACGATGAAAATGGGCGTGCACAAAGATACGCTGGCAAACTCATGGCAGAAAGCCGATGAGGTTTACCTTTATGAACCTGAAGGCATGGACTGGTCGTTAGTCGATTCGGTAGCGCACAGCAACGCGCCTACGCACTGCTTCAGAGATGTAGAGAAGATCGTTCAAGGCGTTTGCAACGTAGCACAACCGGGCGATCATATTCTTGTAATGAGTAACGGCGGTTTTGAAGGCATTCATGGCCGAATACTCGACGCCCTAAAAATGAAGTCCAAATTGTAAATAGACAGAATAAAACGAAGTGTTACCCGATAGACAAGCGCATTACGCTTGTCATCTACAGAGGCTATACAATGAAACATGACAAGCAAGTCACGCTTGCTATCACAGGCGCATCTGGCGCGCCTTATGCGCTTACACTATTGAAATCGCTAGTTAACGCCGATTACCAAGTGTATGTATTAATCTCTTCCGCTGCCAAAGTGGTGTTTACCACCGAAGAGAACGTCAAGATACCCGGGCGTCCCGAAGATGCAGCTGCGTTCTTTACCGAGCATTGCAATGCAAAACCTGACCAAATCAAGGTATTTGGAAAAGAAGAGTGGTTTTCACCGGTAGCTTCAGGCTCAGCGGCCCCCGCAAAAATGGTGGTTTGCCCGTGTTCTACAGGTACGCTTTCGGCCATTAGTATTGGCGCTAGCGACAACCTTATTGAGCGCGCAGCTGATGTCATTCTAAAAGAGCGTGGACAACTTATTTTGGTGCCTCGTGAAATGCCACTTTCTTCTATTCATCTAGAAAATATGCTCAAGCTTTCGCAAATGGGTGCTACTATTATGCCTGCAGCGCCTGGCTTTTATCACAATCCTAAAACTATCGATGACTTGGTAGATTTTGTGGTGGCGCGCATATTAGACCACCTAGGTATTGAGCAGTCTCTTGTCGCAAGATGGGGCTACCAGTCTTCCAAACATTCTGAGGATTAACCATGTTCGCGTTTGCAAACAGGATTTGCGCAGTTGCGCTGAGCACGCTATTTACATTGTGTATTTCATCACCCGCTTTCGGATGGGGGCAAACCGGTCACCGAGTGACTGGCGCTATTGCCGAGCAATATCTTAGCCCTCTTTCACAAGCTGCACTAATGGAGTTATTACCACACGGTTCGTTGGCTGAAGCCTCAACTCACGCTGACGAAATGCGTTCTGCCCCCAGCGAATTTTGGCAGAAAACCGCTAGCCCTTGGCACTATGTATCTGTACCTGAAGGAAAGACCTACGAAGAAGTTGGCGCACCAAAGCAAGGTGATGCGGTTACCGCGTTAAAGCAGTTTACTGAAACGTTAAAAAGCGACACCGCCACCATTGAAGAAAAGCGTCTGGCCCTTCAGTTCATTGTGCATATTATTGGCGACCTTCATCAGCCGCTTCATGCCGGAAACGGAACTGATCGTGGCGGTAACGATGTAAAAGTGCGCTTCTTCTGGCAAGACTCTAACTTACATCGCGTGTGGGACTCGCAAATGCTAGATCAGCGCGACCTGTCTTATTCGGAGTGGACGTCTTGGTTAACAAAAGCTATTACGGCTAAGGATATTCGCAGTTGGGCCACCACCGACCCTATGGTGTGGATTGAAGAAAGCACCGCTATTCGCGATACCATTTATCCTGATGACGCAAACAATATGAGCTATGACTACTTATACAACCACCTGCCTACTGCTAAAAAGCGTTTGCAGATGGCGGGAATTCGCATTGCCATGTATTTGAACAGCGTGTTCGAAGAAGCGAATAAATAGTCTCGCTTCAACCTGGCTGGCGCAGTAAAAGATAAAAAATGGAGGCTTTTGGCCTCCGTTTTCTTTTTAATTAATCATTTATTTCGCTACCAGTAGCGTTTGGCTAACCCAAAAGGTTTAGTCTAAATCTAACGGCTCAGGAGAGAGAATAACGCCCGTGCTATCAGCATACAAATGATCTTCTGGTAAAAACGTAACGCCACCAAAGTTAACGGGCACGTCTACCTCACCAATACTTTCACACTCAGCATTTACTGGAATGGCGGCTACCGCCAAAACACCGATATCTAATTCGGCAAGGCTATCAACTTCTCGCACGCTGCCGTATATCACAACCCCTTCCCAATCGTTGTCGATTGCAACTTGAGCAGAGGATGCATCGAACAGTGCACGACGGCTAGAACCACCGCCATCAATAAGCAGTACTTTTCCAGCGCCGGGCTGAGCAAGTACTCGGTCGATAAGGCCTCTGTCTTCAAAGCATTTAATTGTGGTAATTTCACCACCGAAAGAATACCGGCCACCAAAGCTCGCGAAAATTGGATCTACCACGTCTACGCTATCAGCAAACAAATCGCATAATTCAGATGTGTTGTATTCCATCGTTCTGCCTTACTAAAATTGAGAAGACTAAAATTAAGTGAAAACAAAGCGCTGCTTACGCTTCTAAAACTAGCATAGCATTAAATGTGGCAATGCAAACGTTTGATTTCACGCCTTTCGTCGAATTTTCTACTTTTTTCAAAACTCATCAAAACTTGCTCTCCCCTCCCCCAAATGAGCACATATTTTGCTTAGCTTTTGTCTTTTACAGCCATTCCCAATATCTGTTCGCCAGGACAAAAGAAAAAGTAAAAGCGAAGCTCGCTGTCAAAAAAGTTTCTTTTTTTCGTCACCCACTGGTCACAGATGAACTTTAGCCTGTGCAGTAATTAACCGATAGGGGACAAGGCGATGTTGATTAAATCCTTGACCAAATACGATACTGACTTGTTTTATCGCCTGTACAAACTGACGCAAAAAAGAGACTGCAGAAGTATTATCTGGCTGTCGAAAACCGGCGATGGTTACCTGTACCTTGTTATCGGTGCGCTGCTTTGGGCATTTGAGCCTGAACACGGTGAGCTTTTCCTCTACACAGCGCTGATGGCTTATGCGCTGGAATTACCCATTTATGTGCTGCTTAAGAAAATGTTCAAGCGCCCTCGCCCTTGCGATTTTCTAATGAATTTAACAGCACATGTCACGCCTTCTGATAAATTCTCTCTTCCTTCAGGCCACACGGCAGCAGCCACATTGATGGCGAGCATAGTGGCTCATTATTATCCGTCGTTTGCGGTATTGGCTTACAGCTGGGCCGCGTTAATTGGTCTTTCACGTGTGTTACTGGGTGTTCATTACCCGTCAGACGTGATCGCAGGGACACTTTTAGGCGTTACAATAGCAACGTTGAGCATTTCTATTCTGGGGTAGCATGAGATTATTGTATGGTGTTCAAGGCACCGGTAACGGACACATCGCCCGTGCACGAATAATGGCTGCAGCTCTGGCACAGCGCGATGACATTAACGTTGACT
Source organism: Alteromonas sp. MmMcT2-2 (assembly GCF_022348305.1). NCBI lineage: Bacteria > Pseudomonadati > Pseudomonadota > Gammaproteobacteria > Alteromonadales > Alteromonadaceae > Alteromonas > Alteromonas sp. MmMcT2-2. Next base: position 94,884 of record NZ_JAKRFA010000009.1, on the reverse strand, counting down.
TTGTATTTACCGGTCGTCCCCCTGAGAAGTATTTCGACATGGAAATATTCGGAGAATACCGAACCTTTACTGGCCTGAGCTTTATCACCAAAGGAGGCCGGGTTGATAAATGGGCGACCGTTAAAGATGCAAATGTAAGCCAGTTTATTAAAGACGTGAAAGCCTTTGATACCAGCAACTACGATTTGCTGGTCAATGACTTTGAGCCCGTCACGGCGTGGGCAGCTAAACAACAAGGTCTACCATCTATTTCGATTAGCCATCAGGCTGCATTTGCCTACGACGTCCCTAAAAGTGGCAACACGATTTTCGATTCCTTGCTAATGAAAGTGTTTGCGCCAACAGAGATTCAACTAGGTGTGCACTGGTATCACTTCAATCAACCGATTATTCCGCCATTCGTTGCAGAAAAGCCGATTGTGTCTTCGGGAAATGGCCACGTTCTTGTTTACTTGCCTTTTGAAGATATTGAAGATGTTCAACAAATGTTGGAACCGCTAAGCGATCAGGTTTTCGAATGCTTTCACCCGAACATCGATGAAGCGAAAGAAGTGGGACATATTCATTGGCACCCTACATCTAAGAAGCACTTTCAAAAAGCCCTACAGCACGCCAGTGGCGTAATCGCCAATGGGGGGTTTGAGCTATCGAGTGAGGCACTTCAACTGGGCAAGAAGCTGCTTATAAAACCTTTACACGGCCAATTTGAGCAACTATCGAATGTGCTTACATTAAATAAATTGGATTTATGCCACACCCTGTTTCAACTTGATACCGACATTGTTGAAGAGTGGCTAGAAGCTCCCGACAACGAAGCAATTGCCTTTCCAGACAACCCCAACATTCTTATCGATTGGCTTAAAAACAAAGACTTTTCTGATACGCAAAGCCTGTGCGATGCGCTTTGGAAAAACGTTCGATATGGCGATAAAACACAAGAACGATTATTGGCTCTTGCAATTTAACGCCGCAATGCGATGATAGCGGCATTTATCGTATTCTTCGCGGGATTTTTCGTGCTTAAAAAGTCAGTTGTTTTCTTGCTAACACTCACAGCATTATGTGGCTGTGGTTACAAAGGGGCGCTCTACATTCCTGAGGCGCCTGCACAAAACACGTCTGCTGAACCAGCGTCTTCTGAAAATGCAGAAACCGGCGCCGACTCTGACACCAATAACACTTCACCCGTAACTACTTCTGGAGAGCTGAACTAGTGGATTATTTCGCCTACAGCCAAGGTCAGCTTCATGCTGAACAAGTGGCTGTTTCTGATATTGCAGCCCAGCATGGAACGCCGGTTTACATCTATTCACGTGCAACGTTAGAGCGTCACTGGCACGCATTTAATGATGCCATTGGTGAGCATCCTCACCTTGTGTGTTATGCGGTAAAAGCGAATTCGAACATCGGTGTATTAAGCGTTCTAGCCAAATTAGGTTCAGGCTTTGATATCGTTTCAGCAGGTGAACTCGCTCGCGTAATCGAGGCCGGTGGCGATGCAAGTAAGGTAGTATTTTCAGGCGTTGGTAAAAAGCATGATGAAATTCGCTATGCGCTAGAACAAGGCATCATGTGTTTCAACGTAGAATCAGAGCCAGAGCTTCATCGAATTAACCAGGTTGCAGGCGAAATGGGCACGAAAGCCCCTATTTCACTGCGCATAAACCCGGATGTGGATGCCAAAACTCACCCTTATATTTCTACAGGCTTGAAGGCAAATAAATTCGGTATTGCCCGTGAGCGAGCGCTTGCTACCTATGAATTGGCCGCATCGCTACCTCATTTAAATGTTGTTGGTATGGACTGCCATATCGGCTCACAGCTCACAGAAATCGGCCCATTCGTAGACGCCTTGGAGCGCCTACTTTTGCTTATTGATGAATTAGCTGAACGTAACATTATCATTGAACATTTAGATGTGGGCGGTGGTCTTGGCGTTACTTATAACAACGAGCAACCACCTCATCCTAAAGCCTATGCACAAGCCATGGCTGAAAAAATGGTAGGCCGTGAAAACCTAAAGCTTATTCTTGAGCCAGGCCGCGCTATTGCAGCAAACGCTGGTATTTTAGTTACCGAAGTTGAATTCATTAAAGAAGGTGAAGAAAAAAGCTTCGCCATTGTCGACGCTGCAATGAACGACTTATTACGCCCTGCACTTTACTCAGCTTGGCAAAAAATTATTCCTGTAAAAGAAGAAACTACGGCAACACCACGTATTTACGATGTAGTAGGCCCAGTGTGTGAAACTGGTGACTTTATAGGAAAAGATCGTGAATTAGCCATTGAACCAACAGACTTACTTGCAGTTCGCAGCGCCGGTGCCTATGGTTTTGTTATGGCGTCAAACTACAACAGCCGCTGTCGTCCAGCCGAGATTATGGTAGACGGTGACAAAGCAATTGTGGTTCGCGAAAGAGAAAAACAAAAAGATCTCTGGCAAGGTGAGTACAAACTTCCGTAAACTAGAGACAAACTAACAAGATAGATGCGCGTTTAATGCAGGTTCAATTTTCTAAAATGCACGGTTTGGGTAACGATTTCATGGTTATTGATAACGTTACTCAGAACGTCTTTTTCTCTAAAGAAAAAATTCAGCAACTGGCTAACCGAAACTTCGGCATTGGCTTCGACCAGCTGTTGATGGTGGAACCGCCTTACGATCCTGAACAAGACTTCCACTATCGTATCTTCAACGCGGACGGTTCGGAAGTAGAACAGTGTGGCAATGGCGCACGCTGCTTCGCACGTTTTGTTAAGCAAAAAGGTCTCATTAATCGCAACAAAATTATCGTAAGCACCAAAGCTGGAAAAATGGTGCTGTATCTTGAGAAAGATGGTCAGGTTACTGTGAACATGGGTAAACCTGAATTCGAACCTGCGAATATTCCACTTAAAGCCAATAAGCAAGAAAACACCTACATATTGCGAGTCGGCGAGAGCACGCTATTCATTGGGTCGGCATCGATGGGTAACCCACATTGCGTGATGGAAGTCGACGATGTTGATACTGCTAATGTGGCCGAGATTGGTCCGCTTGTTGAAAAGCACGAACGCTTCCCTGAAGGCGTAAACGTTGGCTTTATGCAAATAATCAATGAGTCACACATTAAACTTCGCGTATTTGAACGAGGTTCAGGTGAAACCTTGGCCTGTGGTAGCGGCGCTTGTGCGGCGGTTGCAATTGGCCAGATTCAGGGTAAATTAGGAAAAGATGTGCGGGTAGACTTACCCGGAGGCAGTTTACGTATACGCTGGCCTGGCCCAGATAACGTGTTAAAAATGACAGGGCCTGCTGAGCACGTGTACGACGGACATATAAATCTATGAGCGAATTATCAGGGCAGTCTAACGCTACGCAATTGATTGAGCCATTTAACGACACAACGGAATTGTCGAGTGCCGATGTGCGCGCGTTCTTGTTACAAAACCCTGAGTTCTTTGCCGAGCACTCCGACCTTCTTGAAAAAATTAAGCTTCCCCACGAGCAGAAAGGCAGTGTTTCACTGGTAGAAATTCAAAGCGATCAGCTTCGAAAGAAAGTTAGGCAGCTTAATTTTAAACTCAATCAGCTGGTGAGCATCGCTAAACAAAACGAAAAAATATATCGCGTTTACACCGATTTAAACGTGCAGCTTCTGCGCTGTGAAAGTGTTGCCGAAGTTCAGTTTACTTTGGAAGATGTGCTTCAAGAGCGTTTACAATTGTCGGCGGCGGTCATTAAAAGCTTTAAAGGTCCGCACGCGATCCCCGAACTACAGCAACGTTTATTTACTGAAAAACGCTTTAAAAGTACCAACTTTTTCTTTGGTCGATTATCTCAGCACGAACGCCAGCTTCTTTTCGGAGAAAGCCCTGCGGAGTCTGTAGCGCTAATGCTGCTTGGTGACAACCGTGAACTCGGTATTTTAGGTATTAGCAGCAGTGACGCCAGCCACTTCACTCCAGATATGGACACCCTGTTACTTCAACAGCTTCAGCAAGTGCTTAATATCATCTTGCCTGAAATGATGGGATATTAGGTGTAGTGTCTACGGACGCATTGATAAGCGAGCCTTGCCAGCAATGGCTAGATAAGTTTCTGCTACATCTACAGGTGGAGCGTGGGCTATCTCTTCACACCATCAAAAACTACCAGCGCCAGCTTACCGAAGTTGCAAAGTTACTTGGGCTTTACGAGTGGTCGGGACTAACGCCAAGCGACATAAAGCGGGTAATGGCTGATGCAAAGATGTCAGGGCACAGCCCGCGCAGTATAGCATTGCGCCTATCGGCACTTAGAACCTTCTGCCAATATCTTATCGATCATCAGCAACTATTCAGCAACCCTGTAGAAGGTATTCAAGCTCCGAAGCAAGGGAAGCCATTGCCTAAGCAACTAAGCGTGGATGAAATGCAGCAGCTTCTTAATGCCTCCCCCCGAAGCAGTGACGACGATGAGGGTATGCAATTACGTGATGTGGCTATGTTTGAGCTACTTTATGGCTGTGGACTGCGCTTAAGCGAACTGACTGGGCTCAATTTGGCCGACTGTCTAAAGGACGGTACGGTGAAGGTCATGGGTAAAGGAAGTAAACAGCGAATACTTCCGTTAGGCCGACACGCACAAAAAGCACTTAACGCGTGGTTAAAGGTACGCCCTGCCTACGCATCACCATACGAAAGTGCGGTCTTTGTGAGTAAGCGCAAAACCCGCATATCCAATCGACAAGTCGCTAATCGCCTCGATAAAATGGCAAGCGAACAGTCTCTGTCACAAAAAGTAAGCCCTCACAAACTGCGCCATTCCTTTGCTACCCACGTATTAGAATCCAGCGGAGATTTGCGTGCGGTTCAAGAGCTATTAGGTCATGCTAACTTGTCAACGACACAAGTTTATACCCATCTGGATTTTCAGCATCTCGCTAATGTTTATGACGCGGCTCACCCTCGCGCACATAAGAAATAACGCTACTAGAAGGTTTCCCAATGCAGTTTTTCAGGTCTATCAATAGTGTCGAGGCTATGACCTTCGACCTTGATGACACCCTTTACAATAATGAACCTATTATTCGATGCGCAGAGCAAGCCCTTCAAGCGCATATTGCTGAACATCACCAACAGGCAGCTAAGCTAACATCACTTGATTGGCTACAGCTTAAACGTGCGGCTATCGCCAAAGACGCGCGGTTGGCTTCTGATATGGGGCAGCTTCGTCGCGTTGTTTTAAGCGCTGCACTATCTGGCACGCCAGCAAACCAGTTATCAATAGTCCCTACAGAAGACACTGCATTACGTGCTGCTGTAGACAACTGCTTTAATTGTTTTTATGACGCTAGAAGCGATTTTGCATTAGCCAGTAATGTGCACCACACCCTCGATAAACTTAGCCAGCACTTACCGCTCGTTGGTATTACTAACGGCAATGTAAACGCGCAAAAAGTAGGGTTAGACCGTTACTTCACGGCGATCTTACACGCCAGTGTGGAACGGCCTATGAAGCCTGCTCAAAACATGTTTGATGAAGCGGCCTCACTGATAAAGGTAACGCCGCCGCACATTTTACATGTGGGCGATAATATTATTAAAGACGTGTTCGGTGCCATTAATGCAGGCTATCAGTCGGCATGGTTTGCATGTAATCGTCCAATGCAGTTGAAATTAGAACCCGTTTCAGTACTTCCACACGTTCAGCTTGATTCATTAGAAGAGCTTATTCAATTTGTCTAGGCGCTATTTATCTCGAAAATACAGACCTTTACTACTCATTCTTTTACGGGATGTGAACCTTTGAGTAAGCCGCATTATTAAAGGTCTAGAGAGCCGCACTTAGGGTGTATAGATTTTAACGCTCACTCGTTATACACTGAAAACTGAAGTCGTAGTTTTTGTGTCCTCATGGAAAAACCTGCTATCTCGAAGTCAAGGTCGCAACAAGCGTCCAAGGTAGATAAGCCAACCTCGAATGTTCATGAACATGCCGAGACAGGTCGTTCTTTTTGGCCGTTTAAGCCACTGTCTGGCTTGTATCAAGATATATTTATTATCTTGTCTTGGATTGCCATATGGCAAATTGGACGCATTGTTGAATACACTGAACACGCCAGTGTTTGGTTTCCTGCGGCAGGCTACACCCTTGCATGCTTCTTAGTTTTAGGTTGGCGCGCGGTAGTGCCTATTATGGTGGCGGCCATTGCGATTACCGTCTGGAATGGTCATAACTACTTGCTGCCGTTAAGTAACGTAGAAATGATGTGGGGCGGCGTGTTATTCGGCGTTGCACATATGCTCCCTTACTATGCAGGAGCCAGTGTTCTCGGCCATCTATTGAGAAAACCCGACGTCACCACACCCCAATTAATCGTCTCGTTCTTAATTATCGGCTGTATTTCGTCGTTAGTTGCCACGCAACTTGTCATTGGTTCACTTGTTCTCACTAATCAGATGTCAGCTGCGGATATTAAAGAGGCAATGCTGCCCTTTTGGATAGGGGATATGGCTGGTGTTGTAGTGCTTGCACCTCTTTGTGCTGGCTTGTTAGTAAAAATAAGTGCGGCTTCTAAAATAGACCTCTTGGCATTTTCTAACTGCGCTTCATCCGATTTACACAGCTACTTTAAAAAAGTGGCAGTCAATTTGGCCCTCATACTATTCGTCATGTTACTGGCAAAACTTACCCAGTCTCGTGACAGTGCATTTGCTATCTTTTTTCTCGCCATTACCCACATGTGGATAGCGTGTACTGAAAGTACGAAGCGCAATGTTATAAGCCTTGCAATAAGCAGCCTAAGCATTGTTTTGCTGGTGCATATATTCGCTTTAATGGATTACGTCAAAGTGTATCAGTTTGCACTCAACGTTATTGCAGCCAACGCTTTATTTGGTATAGCCATTCCTCAGTTACAAGCAGACAATGCTCTGCTCAAAGACCGTGTTTTTGTGGATACCTTAACCCAAGCTTATACGCGGGAGTATTTGGCCCAGCGCAGCGCACTTGAAATGGCTCAGAGCCGTGAATCGGGAAGTTCGCTTTATTTTGTTATGTTTGATTTAGATAAGTTTAAACGTATTAATGACGAATTAGGTCATGTAGACGGCGACAACGCATTGCGCCGACTAAGTCAGGTGACGAAGGATATTGTGCGTAAAGCGGATGTTTTTGCCCGTTTCGGCGGCGACGAATTTGTACTGCTTCTGCCTAATATCAGCGAGCAAAACGCCCTTAATTTGGTGGAAAAAGTACGTGAAGGAATAAACGCAATCGTTATTTCAGAAGTGTCATTATCATCGAGCTTCGGCGTCACTCTTATGCAGCAAAGCGATACACTCGAGACACTTATTCAGCGCGCCGACCGCGCGCTCTACGCATCAAAAGAAAAAGGTGGCAACACAATAACCCTCAAATAATGGGGTGGGAGTTATCTTCTAGTACGTTTTGGCGCATGGATTCACATGGGCTTTGACAAACCGGTCTCCCAACCACTTTAGCTGGAACACCCACCACAGTAACGTGAGCGGGAACGCTATTAAGTACAACGCTACCTGCGCCTACTTTTGAGCCTTCACCTATCTCAATATTTCCAAGGATCTTGGCGCCAGCGCCAATTAACACGCCTTGGCGAATTTTAGGGTGACGGTCGCCCGACTCGTTACCGGTACCACCTAATGTAACGCTCTGCAAAATAGACACGTTGTCTTCAACTACTGCAGTTTCGCCCACTACAATACCAGTTGCGTGGTCAAACATGACGCCTTTACCTATACGCGCAGCAGGGTGGATATCTACACCAAAGCTTGCCGAGTTGCGGCTTTGTAAGAATAAAGCAAGCTGATGACGCCCATGAACCCAAAGGTAATGCGCCATGCGATGTACTTGCACAGCATGAAAACCTTTAAAGTGAAGTAAGGGAGTAAGGTAATCGTTGACCGCCGCATCCCGCGCCTTAATCGCTAGAATGTCAGCAATAGCCGCTTCGCTGATGCCAGGCTCAAGTAAGTAAGCTTCATCGAAAACTTCACGAATGGCGAGCGCAGGCATGACGTCGTCTGCCATTTTGTTCGACAGAATAAAACTAAGCGACGATTCAAAGTTGTGATGTGCAAGAACACTGGCATGCACATAGCTAGACAGCAAAGGCTCTTTTTCAGCAACAACTTGCGCTTCTTGTTTTAGCGTAGACCAAAAATCGATGGGCGTTGTAAGTGCGGTCATGAGCATGTCCCGTTATATATAAATGCTGTGTTCTATCAGAAAATTGGGTAAGCAATCTAAACTTGTTCCTTGCTGGGCATATCTATGCTGACAAAAGGGAACGCGTAAAAGTTTACCTGAGTTTGATGTGATGCAATACCGATGTGATACCGACCAAGCGCATAATTCGATCAATTTATCGAATTAATTCGTTATAGCTAATAACCGTATCGTACATGTATACATCGTTGAAGCACTCTGCTCTCTCGCTGCGTCTAATTGAGTGCTTCCATTAATTTAATAGAACGTTTAGAGCACTCGTATCTTTCATTAACTAATACTTAAAATCATGATTGCACACGAACGTATAATGCCGTTGATGTTTATCTTCACTGGGAAAAACTGGACTGTATAAATTAACAGGCAGGTGGCATAATAGCGCGCTGCTGAATGTATAACACTATCAACTAACAGGTACCACACTATGGATGTATCTCGACTGCTAGACGAGCTAAACGACAAACAGCGTGAAGCAGTAGCAGCCCCACTATCTAACGCCCTAGTTTTGGCTGGCGCGGGCAGTGGTAAAACCCGCGTATTAGTGCATCGCATTGCGTGGTTAATGGAAGTCGAAAACATCGCTCCTTTTTCTATTTTGGCAGTGACCTTTACCAATAAAGCAGCCAAAGAAATGCGCGGCCGAATAGAGTCGTTGATGGGTCGCAGCCTGCACAATATGTGGATTGGTACCTTCCACGGGCTTGCGCATCGCTTACTACGCGCGCACCATGCAGAAGCCAACTTGCCTGAGAATTTCCAGATAATTGATTCGGATGATCAGTATCGACTTATTCGCCGCATTCTGAAGGCCATGAACCTGGACGAAAAGCATTGGGCACCTCGTCAAATTCAGTGGTACATAAATGGCAACAAAGACGAAGGCTTGCGCCCTCAGCACATTGAAACCCACGGCGATCATATTCAAAAGACCATGCGCGAAGTCTATGCAGCTTATCAAGACGCTTGCGACCGTTCAGGCTTGGTAGATTTTGCTGAACTGTTGCTACGCGCACATGAATTATGGGCTAAAAACCCAGAAGTATTAGCCCACTATCAACGTCGTTTCCGTGCAGTGTTGGTAGACGAATTCCAAGATACCAACAATATCCAATATGCATGGCTTCGTATGCTGTGTAGTGGTGGTAATAATAACATTATGATTGTTGGCGACGACGATCAGTCTATTTACGGCTGGCGCGGCGCGAACGTAGATAATATTCAGCACTTCCTGAAAGACTTCAACGAGCCTACTACTATTCGCCTTGAGCAGAATTACCGCTCTACAGGAAACATTCTTAAAGCGGCGAACACAGTTATCGACAACAATACGGGCCGTTTAGGGAAAGAACTTTGGACGGAAGACGCGCAAGGCGAGCTTATTTCTGTATATGCGGGTTTCAACGAGCTAGATGAAGCGCGCTTTATTGTTTCGAAAATCAAAGATTGGCTTAATCAAGGCAACGCCCTTACTGATACCGCCATTCTTTATCGAAACAACGCCCAGTCTCGAGTACTGGAAGAAGCCTTGCTACACGAAGGGCTGGCGTATCGCATATACGGCGGTCTGCGCTTCTTCGAACGCCAAGAAATTAAAGACGCCCTTGGCTATATGCGTATGGTGAGCCACCCGCACGACGATGCAGCTTTCGAGCGTGTAGTAAACACCCCAAGTCGCGGTATTGGTGAGAAAACCTTATCGCAAGTGCGCGACACCGCGCGAATGCACAACTGTTCAATGTGGCAGGCGTGTCAGTTGCTCATTAATGAAGGTGGCTTCAAAGGCCGCGCGCTAAACGCTATGCAAAGCTTTGTGTTGCTAATTACTGAGCTAGAGCAATCCACGTTAGATGAGCCCCTTGACCAACAAGCCGATAAAGCTATTCGCCAATCTGGTCTGTACGCTATGTACCAAGCAGAGCGCGGAGAAAAAGCTCAAGCACGTCTAGAAAACTTAGAAGAATTGGTTACTGCATGTAAGACCTTTATCGTGCCTGAAGAAGCCGAAGAAATGTCGCCTCTGGCAGCCTTTCTAGCTCATGCGTCGCTGGAAGCGGGTGAAACCCAGGCGGATAAAGACCAGGACGCCGTCCAAATGATGACCATACACACCGCCAAAGGCCTTGAATTTCCGCTGGTATTCTTAGCAGGTGTAGAAGAAGGCATGTTCCCTAGCCAAATGACCAACGACGAGCCAGGTCGAATGGAAGAGGAACGCAGACTTTGCTATGTTGGTATGACCAGAGCAATGCAAAAGTTGTATATTACTTATGCAGAAAGTCGTCGACTCTATGGCCAAGATAAGTATCATACTGCTTCTCGATTTATTCGCGAAATGCCAGCAGACTGCGTTGAAGAGGTTAGGCTGAAATCGACTATTTCGCGGCCCGTGCACAACCGCTTTAGCCAAGCGACGTCGCACGCCAGTTTTGAAGAAACGGGTTTTAGTTTAGGTGAGCGAGTTGTACATCGTAAATTTGGCGAAGGGATCGTACTTAACTACGAAGGGAGTGGTGAGCACGGTCGAGTTCAAGTAAACTTCGACGAATTTGGCAGCAAATGGCTGGTACTTGCTTACGCAAAGCTGGAGAAAGCGTAACATTGTTAATAGGCAAGGTAGCCTAAACCTAAGTTGAAATGTATGCAGCAACACGTGCTGATCATCGAAAATGGTGAAGGCAACCTTGAACTTATAGCGAAATTAGTACGCCGGGCAGGCCTTACCCCCGTTGGCGCGACGTCGCTGACAGAAGGCAAAGCACGGTTTTCGCAAAATATGCCGGAAACCTTTCTGTGTGCAATTGTGGCATACTCGCTTCCCGATGCACCAAAAGGCGAAGCCATCGACTTTACGGTTGAGTCTTTCATTCCCACCATTGCTACAACAGAAAGTTTAGATAGCGCCATTCGCGATAAAGTCCTAGAACGTGACGTTGTCGATTACATTCCCAAAGAAAATTCGCAGAACTACGACTACCTCAATCGTCTTATTAGCCGATTAGAAAAAAACAAGTCTACTGGTGTCGTCGTGGTAAGCACTAATCGGGTGTTGCGCTCAAAAACCGTTTCATTACTTCAGCGCCACAATTTTATTGCGTTTGAATGCCTAACGGCTACAGACGCTATGCAATGCTTGTCTGAACACAAAAACGTACGTCTTGTTATCACTGACAACACGTTACCTGATATGACAGGCACGCACTTTGTCGCCAGTTTAAGAAAAGCCTTTTCGAAAGAGCAGCTGGCAATTATGGGCGTTGCTGGAGGCAAAGGCATGTTAATGTCTGCGCACTTTATTAAGAGTGGTGCAAATGACTTCTTGCGAGTGCCCTACTGTCATGAAGAGTTCTTGTGTCGCGTGATGCAGAACGTGGAATATATTGAGAGCGTTGAAGAAATTCGCCGTGTGGCCAACACCGACTATTTAACAGGTTTGCCTAACAGGCGCCACTTCTTCTACATGGTTACTGTGCAACACCAAAACCTGTCTGAGGATCACGCTCTCGCCCTTATTGACCTAGACTTTTTCAAATCGATAAACGATACCCATGGCCATGACGCCGGTGACATTGTGCTAAAAGCCATGGCGGCCCTTATTGAGTTTTATTTTCCGGACGAAATTATCTCCCGCTTTGGTGGCGAAGAGTTTTGTATATACATGCCGTCAACACCACTAAAAGAAGCCTGTGAGCGTTTAGACGACTTCAGAAAAGTGGTGGAAGCGGAAATTATTCAGCTGCCTAAAAGCGACATTAAAGTGACCTGCAGTATTGGGGTAAGTGGCGCCCACACGCAGCGCGTAGATAAGCTACTAAGCCTTGCCGACAAGCAGCTTTACGCCGCCAAAAATAGTGGGCGTAACCAAGTGAAGTGCGAACCACCAGATGTTCCTCAGCAAGAGCAAGCTTCACTGCTTTAGCTTTTCACTCAATCAACCGGCGCTAAGCTGTCCGACGTTTAAATAAAGACTTGTGCGCAAAAGCCCCTACTCCACCGCTAGCTTTCGCGCTTTACGCTGACTGCGGTAATTAACTAGCGAGTCGGCACTAAACAAGATAAGCGCAAACCACACAAAGCCGAAGGTTACCAAGCGCGACTCTTCAAGCGGTTCGCCGTACAGGTAAACCGCCAGAATGAACATAAGCGTTGGGCCAATGTACTGAAAAAAGCCCAGCGTTGAATACATAATGCGCCTTGCTGCAGCGGTAAAACAAAGTAGTGGCGCGGTAGTTACAATGCCAGCCGCTAAAATAAGGGTATTTAGCGTGGCGTCGTTATTAAATAAGTTACTGTACTCAGAGCCAAAGAAGACCCAGTAAATAATAGCGAATGGCGAGAGCATTAAAGTTTCAATGAACAGGCCGGGTAGCGAATCTACTGCCACTTGCTTGCGCAATAAGCCGTACACGCTAAAACTTCCCGCAAGCACCAGCGCAATCCACGGCACGTGGCCGTAAGAGAAAATAAGAATAGCCACGCCAATAACGGCAAGCCCAACGGCTACACGCTGTAAGTTACGCAACCTTTCACCTAAGAAAAGTCGCCCTAAAAATACGTTGATAAGAGGGTTGATGTAATAACCAAGGCTTGCATCAAGAATATGGTCGTTATTAATTGCCCAAATAAACAAGAGCCAATTCGCCCCGAGTAACAAGCCAGCAACGAATAAAATCTGCATAACGCGCTTATTGCGAAGGGCGGCGCCCACTTTGGGCCACTGCTTTAGCGCGGCTATAAGCCCAACCAAAAGCACCACAGACCAAATTACCCTGTGCATTAGGATTTCAGCAGCCGGCAATACCATCAACTGTTTGAAATAAACAGGTGCAACACCCCACATACTATATGCGGCAATTGCACAAATAACGCCGACTTGAGCGGCACTGGCTTGCTTAGACAAGACTGACTCCAACGAAATTCGGGGGAAGAAGGCGCGTATTGTTTATCAGGTTTGGTGAATACACAACCCTTAACGCTTTCCAATGCGGCAAAGCACGTGTAACAAGCGGCATAATTAATGAAACGTAATTAACAAAAAATGAAAAAGCCCCACTAAATGTGCTCATTCAATGGGGCCTAAGATGCGTTCCTCATGAAAAAACAGGACAAGGTTTATCGCGGGAATGGTGCTACAGCAGAAACAGTGTGCCCAAACCTAAGAATGCTACAAAGCCTACAATGTCGGTTACGGTAGTCAAAATGACCGACCCCGACAGTGCTGGGTCTATTTTCAGCTTGTCCAATATTACAGGCACAAATACGCCTGCAAGTGCGGCGGCTACAATGTTGAACAGTATGGCCAAACAGATAACCAACCCTAACATGGCATCGGTAAACCAGAAATAAGCAACAACGCCAATTACCAAGGCCCAAATCACGCCATTTACGCCGCCTACTTTAAGCTCTTTCACCATCAGCGCCCGTAAGTTGGCAGGCGTGACCTGCCCCAACGCCAAGCCGCGTACAATCAGGGTTAGCGTTTGACTACCTGCAATGCCTCCCATACTTGCCACTACCGGCATCAGTACCGCAAGGGCAACCACTTGTTGAAGGGTGCCTTCAAACAATCCAATAAACCACGAAGCTAAAAATGCGGTAAGCAAGTTAATGCCAAGCCAAAGGGCACGATTTTTCGCACTTTTCGCCACAGGCGAGAATAAATCTTCGTCCTCATCCATACCGGCCGAAGCCATCACTTGGCGTTCGTAAAACTCGTTAACCAACTCACTTGCAGAGGTCACATCTAATCGGCCGAGAAGCTTGTTGTTTTCGTCAACTACCGGCAGCGACGCAAGCCCAGAACGTTGAACAAGTAGCGACGCATTCATAGTGTCGTCAGCCCCTTGAATGGTCGTCACACTTTCTTCTGACAAGTCGAATAGCGACACGTGATCTTGCGCATTGAAGAGGTGGCTAATTTTAACCAGCGCGGAAAATTGACCTGAGCGGTTCACCAAAAAAATGCTGTCACAATGCTGAGGTATGTCACGTCTTAATAAGCGTAGCCCTTCGCGCACTTTCGCGTTCGAAGGTAACACTAACTGCTCGTGGTTAACCCAGTGCCCTATTTGGTTATCGGGGAATTGTGTCGCTTCTCTGAAGTACTTACGCTCTTTAGAATCTAGTGATTCATAGGCCATGTCGACTAGGCGTTTTGGCAATGAATCAAGTAGTTCCAGTAAATCTTCTGCGTCAATATCAGCAAAAATAGATGCCCATTCGTCGTGCGGCGTATTGTCGATAAGAATTTCACGGGGGTCGCTACGCATCTCAACCAATACGTCGAGCTTACGGTCGCGAGGAATGCCTTCCCATACCGCCAAACGTTTTTCTACGGGCAACGATTCTAACAGTGATGCGATGTATACCTCGTCTTGCCCCGCAAGGGTGGCTAACAAGGTCGCCGGATCGTCACCCATACTTTCGGTAACAATCTCTTCAATTAAATCTGGTAATGGCTCTGCCATGCTACACCTCCCGTTAATACCGCTCACTTCCTTTACACAACGTAACAACAGGCATTGTGGGATGATGCAAACCTATTAAGACACTGCTATCCCAGCATATATGTACCCGTGCCAAAGGCTATATGATCGCCTTTTTCATTGTGCAATTCCATTCTACAAACCACTAATTTACTGCCCTTGCGTATAATCGTGGCTGTCGCAACAAAGCGCTCGCCTCTTCCCGGCCTTAAGTAGTCAACGCGCATATCGACTGTGCCCATGGTGGGCAATCTAACTTGAAGGTCCGCAAGGTGTTCACGTGCGGTTTGTTTGATGGTTTCTACAATTGAAACTAAACCACCGATGGTGTCTAGCATAGTCGCTGTTACACCGCCGTGTAGGATTTTTTGCATTGGATTGCCGGTCAGCGCTGGTTGCCAATCAAGGTGCAGGGAGATCCTTGTATCCAGCCCCTCTCCTTCAGTAACAAATTCCAAGCCCAGCAACTGGTTAAACGGCATAGTATCACGAAAAAGCGCAATTACATGTTTAATCATTAGTTCATGGTTTAGTGTTTCGCTGCCCTTAGCTTCGTCTTTATTAGTCGTTTTGTTATCCACTCGCTTTCCTTGATGAATTGATATTTGTAATGTGCTTATAAGCAACATTACTACCGAACGTAAGTTTGACGGAAATTCATCCAACCAATGATGTTGAATCAAAATAAATTATAAGAGCTGCTGCCCCTCTGATCAGGACTATCGCTGAATTTTAGTCTAGTTTTTTAAATTGCCCCGTGAAGACGTCGCCAAAAACGCGTAAAATCCAGCGCCATGACAACTGCAATAGCTCCATCAGAATTAGCGCCAGAAACGCAACGTGTAAAAGCACCAGAAACCGTCTTAAAAGATGTATTTGGTTACGATGCTTTTCGCGACGGTCAAGGCGAAGTCATTCACCAAGTATGTGAAGGTAAAGACGCACTTGTTTTGCTTCCAACAGGTGGTGGCAAGTCGCTGTGCTATCAAATTCCTGCGTTAGTGCGCCAAGGCACCGCTATTGTTGTGTCACCACTTATATCGCTTATGCAGGACCAAGTAGAACAGCTTAAAGCGCTGGGCGTAAAAGCTGCCTATCTCAATTCAACGCTAGAAACAGACGAACAAGCACGCATAAATGACGCACTTCAAGCAGGAAAGCTCGACTTGCTCTACGTGTCGCCTGAGCGTTTAATGCAGTACTATTTTCAGCAGTCGCTTGCGCACGCCGACATTGCCTTATTTGCCATTGATGAAGCGCACTGCGTTTCCCATTGGGGGCACGATTTCAGGCAGGATTATCGCGCTCTGGGGCAAATAAAATCTCGCTTCCCTTCTATTCCTGTGATTGGACTCACAGCGACTGCAGATTCAGCGACCCAAGCAGACATACTGACGCAGCTAAACCTTAACGACCCGCTGGTTTATAAAGGCAGCTTCGACAGACCTAATATCCGCTACCGCGTAATGAGCAAGTATAAAGCGTTTGATCAAGTTGTTGCTTACGTAAAACAACAAGAAGGTAGCGGCATTATTTACTGTAACAGTCGCGCGAAAGTCGACGATCTGCACGCTAAATTATTCAGACAAGGTTTTCGCTGCGCGGCCTATCACGCGGGTATGGATAACGACGAGCGAGAGCTGGTACAACGCCAGTTTCTTAACGATAAAATTGATATTGTGGTGGCTACCGTTGCCTTTGGCATGGGTATCAACAAATCGAACGTGCGTTATGTGGTTCACCACGACGTTCCGCGCAGTGTTGAAAGCTATTATCAAGAGACCGGCCGAGCGGGGCGAGACGGCTTGGAGTCAGAAGCTTTATTGTTGTTTGATGAAAAAGATGCAGCCCGCGTAAAACAGTGGATAGAGCAAGGGGAAATAGCCGAGCGCAACCAAATAGAGTTACAAAAATTTGCGGCTATGGAAGCTTTTTCAGAAGCGCAAACCTGTCGTAGACAAGTACTCCTGAATTACTTTTCGCAGTTCAGTGACAGCGCCTGTGGCAACTGCGACATTTGCCTAGACCCACCTAAGATGATCGACGGTTTGGTGATTGCACAAAAAGTACTGTCGTGTGTACTTCGGCTCTCACAGCAAGCCTCTAGCCAGTATGTCATTGATGTCTTGCGAGGCAAGCAGCTTAGGCGCCTTCAGGAAGCAGGTCACCACCAGCTTTCCACGTACGGCATAGGTAAAGATAAATCGGATAGCTACTGGCACAACATTATCAACCAGCTTGTTCATAAAGGCCTTATACGCGTTGATATTACCGCCCATGCCGCATTGCGCTTAACCGAGGCCGCTCGGCCTGTGCTAAAAGGTGAAGTAGCGGTTCAGCTTGCCGTTCCGCGACTTGAATTTAAGCCCGACAAGAAAAAAGCAAAACAAGCGCCTGCCAATTACGATAGAACGTTGTTCACCCGTCTTAAGCACCTACGCAAAGTGTTGGCCGAAGAAAATGAAGTGCCGCCGTATGTGGTATTTAGTGACGCCACCTTAGTGGATATGGCGTGTAAACTCCCCACTACGCGCAACACCTTGCTTGATGTAAGCGGCGTAGGCCAAACCAAACTCGAGCGCTATGGTGAGGCTTTTATCCAGCTTATTGATGATTACATAAATCGAGAGCACTGAGGGCTTGCAGGCCAACTAGATTCTGTTTTCCAGCTGGCCGCAGGGTTTGCACAAAGTAAAAGTGCACGCAGTAGAGATAAACACACTAGGCGTAAGCGTATTCTCCCCCTTTCTCAAGCGCAGCTTTGTAGGCTTCTCTGGCATGAACTCGTTTTACGTAACCTTGAATGGCAGTAAAGTCCTTCGCACGCCCGCTGGCTACCAACGACTCTAACGGAAATATCATTTGAACATCAGCGCCGCTGGGTGCGTCACCCGCAAACCAAGTATTTTTCGATAAGTAAGATTCCACATAGCGTAAGCTCTGCGCTAAATTAGGGCCATAATAGGCATTTAAAATACCGTCTATCAGTTTGTTAGTAATTGGCTTAATAAAGAAAGGCTTCGAACCTTTTTGACGCGCTTTCTCCAGTACTAAGTTTGCCACTAGTGGCGGCATTAGCGAACCTTCAGCGAAATGCAGCCAAAACCAATACTGTTGAAGTGCCTCTGGGTCTTGAGGTACAGAAAATGCGTCTGTAGCGTGATGGCGAACAAGGTATTCCACAATAGCACCAGACTCGGCAATAGCACCGTGCGGCGTAGTAAGCACCGGAGAGCGTCCCAGCGGATGAACAGCGCGCAATGAATCCGGCGCTAGGTTTGTTTTACTGTCTCGTTGATAGAATTCTATTTTGTACTCTACGCCTAGCTCTTCAAGAAGCCACAAAATTCGCTGCGAGCGAGAGTTATTTAAATGGTGAAGTGTTAGCATACCCCGTCCTTAATACGCTTAGATTAACGCTATTGTTTTTGTGTTGTACTATATACACTTTATAAAGCAAGCAGGTTTACAATAACCGGCGAATTGATAAGTTCTATGCAAAATCTCACCAAAGAAGACATTCAACAGCACGCCGTGGTTAACGAACAAAGCGTAGAAATCCGCGTTGCATTACCTTTAACGCCTCTTAAAACTCAGCAGTGGGCAGAGCAGTTTTGTGAAATTTTTCACTTTTCACTATCCGACGCAGATTGGGGAGCCGATCGCTTTCAGGCGCTTGTTACCACCCAATCCAGCAATACAAATTTTCAATGCATACTATGCATTGAGTGGCTTTGCGAGGCGATATGGCTGGAACCGGTAGGCACACAACAATCACCGAATGCGATCTACCAGTATCTTCAAAACACGTAAGTATTACCGTGCCTTTTTCTTTCTGTTTGGCTTTTAGGACAGACTAGTATTATTCTATAGAAAACACATAATTAGCGCTTCAAGGATCATGCTAGTGCCAATCTCCCAGCTAACAAAGTACGTTGCAGCTTTGCTCATTAGTTGGGTGGTTCTAAGCATAAACGCCTTTGCCAGCCCGCGGCTTGTTATCGATGAGTCTTTCGAAAGGGAAATCATCAACCATTATGCACGGGTATCAATTGCACCTAATAGCGCAACCTATTTTGATGTATTGACGGGAAGCTCCACAAAAACACCAACAGCAACGGCTTCTTCAACAGAACGTGTGTGGTATTCAACAGAGCTTGTCCACTCTGGCTATAGTGCCATTCCCTTAGTGCTTAATATCGACCGTCTAAACGTTGATGATTTGCAGATTTATCTTCTAGACAGCAGCCAGCGAATTATAAAATCGTACCGTTATCAAGCTGGTAAAGGTGACTATTCGTTAAGACAACCGCTTCCAAATATCAGGCTTGCTTTCACCCTTCAACCATACCAAGACGCTCGGTTACTAATCGCAGTGAAAGACGAAGGGCTAAAGTACTTTCCAATGTCACTATGGGAGCGAGACCTGCTTGCTCAACACGACACTAATATGCTGACTTTACTTGGTGCTGTGTCGGGTGTGATGGCACTCATTGCTTCCTATTTTCTTTTTTCCTACTTATGTCAGCGCATTCCTACCCGCTTCTGGCTAACCATGTCGTCATTGGTGCTTATTGCGTTGCTGTTCATTACAGAGGGTGGCCTCGCGTTTTGGCCTAGCCTGACTAACGCCAGCGAGCATTTTTACGCCGTATGCTTCGGCGTATTACTACTGTGTATTGGAAAAGTGACTCATCACCTGTTCTCTCGTGTGCCATTCGTTTTAAGACTGCTAAATTATGCTCTACCTCTTGCTGCTACCATTTACTGTTTTACCGTAAATGCTTATATGGTCACAATCACGCTGCTTATACTCACAGCGGCGATGGGTTTGTATCACGTTACCCTCGCTCTTATCTTTAAAGACAAAGACAGTAGTGTTGTCAGCACCACTTATATTCTGGCCTGGCTATCTTTCTTTGCGTTTTACGCTTTGGTGACCCAAAACCTTTTCAGCGACCTTATTTATACTGTCGATGTCGCGATGGGTATGCTGTTTTTCTTAACCTTGGGTTTCCTGTGTTTTGGATTTGCGGTCATCACAAAAGAGCAGGTACTCAATCAACATAAGCTCTCCTCACAAGCTGAAACGATTTCTAGCTTAAATCACTTTTATGACTTGTTCCGAAACTCCGCTGAAGGACACTACACATCAACCTGGGACGGAAAGCTAATTTCAGTTAACCCTGCGATGTGCAAGGTGTTTGGGTATGAGAATGAGGAAGAAATGCTTAGCGAGGGGGCAAGCACAAAAGCCTTTTACGCATCACCAGAAGACAGACATGTATTGTTAGGTGAGATATCACAGCAAGGCCATGTCACCAGAAAAGAGATACGGGGAAAACGTCGGGACGGCACAGAGTTCTGGTTTTCATTGTCTTGCCAGATCCGCGAGAACGATGAAGGAACTTACCTGTACGGCTCAATTATTGATATCACGGAAAAAAAGCAATCCGATTTAAGCCTTCAGTATTTGGCTACTCACGACTCACTAACCGGTGTATACAACAGACGGCAATTTGAATCTGTTTTCAAGGAAAAAGTACATAACCACAGCGCGTTACCTGTGTGCATACTCTTTTTAGATTTAGACCGATTTAAAGTCGTTAACGACACCTGCGGTCACAAAGCGGGAGATGTACTCATAAAAGACGTCGCTCGCCTGATTGAAAATACGCTGCTACCCAACGCGCAGCTAGCAAGACTCGGGGGTGATGAGTTTGGCGTTATCTATTCAGATTTAGATGCTGATGCGGTATATCTCAATGCAGTGAAAATACTCAATGCAGTACAGGCCTATCGGTTCATGTGGGATAACCGAATATTCAATCTGGGCGTGAGTATTGGCATGGTTGTGTGCGATGATAGTAACGTTAGCTCAGGGCAGTATTTAAGTATGGCTGACGCCGCCTGTTATTTTGCCAAAGAGCAAGGCAGAAATCAGGTGCATAAATATAATAAAGATGACGAGAACATGCAGCGCTATCAGCGTGAGTTGGACTGGGTCTCTTCTATAAACAACGCCTTGGAAGAAGGGCGCTTTGAACTCTATTACCAGTCATTAAGGCCTTTGAGCAAAGCCAGCGATGGTCACTATTATGAAGTGCTATTGCGCCTAAGGGAAAAAGACGGGAAAATTGTTGAGCCCGCTAATTTTTTACCCACGGCCGAGCGCTTTGAAATGAATGTAAATGTCGACAAATGGGTAGTCACAAATACGTTCAAATGGCTGTCTGAAAACCCTGAACATCTCGCTGAGTTAAGGCGATGCAGTATAAACCTTAACTGCCATTCATTAGCAGACAGAGATTTTACGCTATTCATTTTAAACGCTTTCGAAACCTTTAATATTCCTTACAACAAGATCTGTTTCGAGGTGATCGAGTCGGTAGCGATAATAAAAATGGAGGACACCCTTGCCTTTATGCGTACCTTTAATCGCCTTGGGTGCTCGTTTGCTCTTGACGACTTCGGTAGCGGCTTCTCTTCGTACAGTTACCTCAAAAGCTTGCCGGTTAATCAGGTAAAGATTGACGGTATGTTTATCAAGGATATGCTGAACGACAGTGTAGATACGGCTATGGTTGCGTCAATCAATGATGTAGCGAAAGCCATGGGTATGCAAACCGTCGGGGAATTCGTTGAAAATGAAGGCACCATGGCACAACTTGGCAAAATGGGCGTTGATTTTGCCCAAGGCTATAGCGTTGCAAAGCCTGCCCCGCTGCGAGAGTTTACGCCACTTTAATAACGGCACTTAATATACGTCTTACGAAAAAAGTGATAGCACTAGCGTCAACTCGCGTATAATAAAATGGTAGACTTGCAAAAAAAGAAGTCATCCCCACTTATTGCCTACTGTCCAAAGTGTAGAAGTAACATGAGTAGCAAACAGCCTAAATACGAATATGTCAGTACCGCAAAATTACCCACTCGCATGGGTGATTTTAAAATACACGGCTTTGTTGAAGCCAGCGGCCAAGAACACGTTGCCCTTTCTTATGGAGAGTGGAAAGAAGACGACGTTGTGCCAATTCGTATCCATTCAGAATGCTTAACAGGCGATTCTTTATTTAGCACTCGCTGTGACTGTGGCTTTCAATTAGAAAAAGCCATGCAAAATATCGTCGATAATGGCCACGGTGTGCTTTTATACCTTCGCCAAGAAGGTCGCGGTATTGGTCTTTTAAATAAAATTCGCGCCTACAACCTTCAAGATAGCGGCATGGACACGGTAGAAGCTAACGAACATCTTGGATTTGACGCCGATTTAAGAAGTTACGATATCTGCAAGCTGATGCTAGATACGCTGAGTGTGAAGCATGTTGAGCTTATGACAAACAACCCGAAAAAGTTGGCAGCACTAAAAGCACTTGGTATAGACGTGGTTGCACGTAAGCCTATTGACCACGGTATCACCAAAGACAACAAGCATTACTTAAAGACGAAAACAGAAAAGCTTGGGCACGCTTTCGACCCCCACGTTTTCAAATAGACGAGTTCCTTAAAGACGCCCACACCAATGTGGGCGTTTTCTATTCAGCTTGGGTTAATCATAGACTGGTTATAACGTATACAGACTTACCATTTAGCGCGCGAAAAGCCGTTGCTCATGCGCTAAGGAGAATGTATGAAAAACATAACCTTATCTGTGATTGTCGCATTGTCTAGTGTTTCAGCGCTACCTGCCATCGCTCAGTCGAACGCCAACCTTGCACATGTTTCTGCGTCAACGCAGCAATATTCTGACGCTGAATTAGACAGTGTACTTGCGCCCATTGCGCTTTATCCTGATACCCTGCTTACTCACATACTGATTGCGGCTACCTACCCGCTTGATGTAGTTGCAGCCGACCGCTGGCGCCAAAGCAACAAACATTTAACCCCGGAACAGGTGGAAAATGTGCTGGCGAGTGTTAACTGGGATCCCAGCGTAAAAGCACTTGCTCCGTTTACCGACTTACTCAGCACCATGGCGAATGATCTTCAGTGGTTACAGCAACTTGGTGATAACGTATTAATTGATCAAAGCCGTGTGCTAGACCGCGTGCAGGTGCTTCGACAACACGCCTTCAACACTGGCAATCTGGTGACCAATGACTACATTGAAGTTGAACGGGAACGTGAGCCTACTCGCGAAATAATTTACATTGAGCCCCGTCAGCGGGAAGTGGTGTATGTGCCTTATTATGACCCTCATGTTGTGTACGGTCACTGGTGGCACACAACTTCACCAGTTCGCTGGCGTCATCACGTAAGCTATCATCATCATAGCAATGTCTATTGGTCTCCTAGTATTCATCTTTCTACGTTCTTTTTCTTTGGCAGCGTGCACTGGCATAACCGCCATGTGGTTATTCACCGCGAGCCTGTACGCCGGTATTATCACGGTAGCCCAAGAAAACGCGTAATAAGCCGAGACTATCGTCGCTGGGAACACAACACGGTGCATCGTCGTGCGCGTTACTCTACTCAAGTAGTTCACAATGCGCCTTCGCGATATGAACATGCGGGTGTGTCGCGGGCAAAGCACTTGTCTAATAAACACGTTAGCACGGTAAACACATCGAAACGCCACAATGACAAAAATACCGTAAGACCCATTGCGCGCACGGAAAATATCAAGGCAGTAAGACGCACTATTGAACCAAAAAAGGTAACGCCACTTAGAGAAAGTCGTTTTCAGAACAAACAAGACTCGGTAAGCCGCAAACAATCCATTGAGCACGCGCTAAAACGCAATCAAGCGGCGAGCAGAAGCGAGAAGCCGACTAGGGACCGGACGCTAAGCCAGTTAAAGCGGGACAAACCCGCTCGGATATCAACACCGTCAGAGTCGAAGCGATATGCTAATAGAGAAAACACGCTAAAGCGCCCAGCCAAACAAAACATAAATCGAGAGCGATTTGAAAGAACGAGTCCGCAAAACAAGCCGGTGGCTCGAGAGAGCAGTAAGCCAAGACGAATTGAGCGGGCGAGTACTTCTTCAGTAAGCCGTGCTCAAGTTAAGAATTATGAATCAAGCAGAAACAGGACGATAAAGCAGGGACGAACTGAGAAGACGCTGCGTTAGCACTAAATTAAAAAGTTAGTTTCCTATCAGTAAGCCAGCAAACCTATAATTTGCTGGCTTCACTTTTCATTTATTCAACGCTTAGGCCCTATTCAAATGAAAGCTTATCAATGCGTCGACAAAGCGCAGGGGAGACTGTTCATCTAAATTGAAGTAAAGAGAGGGCTCAATAAGTTCAAGTTCCATTATCGCCCAGCCACTGCCCTGCCTGACTAAATCAACCCGTGCATAAAGTGCTTCGCAAGGCATTTCTGACAATGCTTTCTGGGCAATATCAAGTTGTTCTTCATCTACGGCAATGGGATGTAAGCTCCCCCCGTGTTCTTCTTGTACGCGAAAATCGCCTTTCTGCGGCATCTTTTTAATGGCATGGCTGTACTTCCCGCCAAAATAGAAAAGCGAGTACTCCCCTTCTTCAACCACGCTATTTAAGAAAGGTTGAATCATGAAATCACGTTGATTAAACGTATCAGAAAGCACCTGTTGCTGTTCATGCCAATTTGAGACCGAGAGCTTAAACGTATCATCAGCATTAGCGCTAAGCGTAGGTTTAACCACCACAGTGTCGCAATTGAAATGGGAAAAGGCCTCATCAATAACACTGTTATTAAATGCATTACTCCACCGTGTACTTACAATAGGCACGCCCTTGTCCTGTAGGTCTTTTAAGTAGTGCTTTTCAATATTCCACTGCATAAGAGGCAATGGATTGAGCAAGGTTGCTCTCGACGCATCAATTTGAGTCAAACAAGCCAGAAAGGCCTCTGGATGCTGCTGATAATCCCATGTACTGCGCACAATCACGTAGTCAAACCTATCCCAGTTTTCTGACTGACTATGCCAAGATATGGTTTCTACAGACCAACCGTTATCATTGAAAAACGGGATCAAAAGCTCGTCGTACACAAAAAAGTCTTCAAGGTGGTCAGTAGAAAGAAAGGCGATGGCAGGCATGATTGTGTCCTTTAGCTTATTTAGGCATTCGAAGATTAAACTTTTTTAATAACAGTAACTTCTATACAAAAGTTAAATGGCGTAAAAACCGTGACTTACGTAAACTGTGGCGAAGTTAGCACACCCCTCATTTTTAACCTACACTTAATCCCAAATACTTGTCGGAGATTGGCATGCAGTACCCTTGGCTCCTAGAAGGTCACAAGATTTTTCGCGTTGTAATTGTTATCCAACTGCTGATTGCGATTGGCATCGGTTTTTATACTGGCGAAATTTTTCCTGCATTTGTTCTTGGTATTCCAATTGCTGCCGTACCACTTGTCCTTAGTTTGCAAACCCCCTATTCAGCGATAAGTCGCCATGCGATGGCTATCGGTGTTCAACTGCTGACAGCCCTCCACATCCACCAGTCATTCGGGTTAATTGAAGTCCACTTTGAAATCTTTGTTCTTCTGGCATTTCTTTCCTACTTTAGAGACTGGAAAGTGGTGGCAACCGGCACCGCAGTCGTTGCTGTACATCATATTTCGTTCTTCTTTTTACAAGCGGGCGGCGCGCCGTTATTTATTTTTGAAGAAGGTCACGTAACCTTTCCTATCTTGCTGATGCACGCCGTATTCGCGCTTTCTGAGGGCGGTGTTTTGATGTACATGGCTAAACAAAGTCATCAAGAAGGTGCCGGTGCGGCTGAACTGCGCTTAGCTATTGAGACCATGCAAAAGGGTGACGGTAGACTCGATTTATCTATTGAACTTAACCGAGGCCACAAGATTGTGAGACCTTTCGCAGAGCTCATCGACCAAGTAAAAGCATTAATTGAGCTTGCTTCAAATTTAACAGACGAAGTTGTTAGAGGCTGTGACAAGATGGAGCTGGCGGCAAACAACATGTTTGAAATCAGCAGAAACACTGACCAAGAGATTGCCATGGTATCGGCATCGTCAGAAGAAATCGCACAAACGATGCAGCTGTCTACCGAACAAACAACCCTTGCCAGCGACAAAGCCTCTGCGGCACAAAGTTCTTCGCAGACTACGCGAGACTCTATTTCCAACACAAGCCGCACCATAGATTCGCTGCGCAACACATTAAATGCGGCAGCGCAGACAAACTCGGCGCTTAACGAGCAGTGCGCGCATATTTCTGACGCAATGCGCTCCATCACCGCCGTTGCCGAGCAAACTAACTTGCTTGCGTTGAACGCAGCAATCGAGTCAGCCCGCGCAGGGGAACACGGCAGAGGTTTTGCCGTTGTTGCCGATGAAGTACGCACTTTGGCTATTCGCTCAAAAGAAAGTGCAGACCAAATCACAAGTATTACTGAGCAGCTAGTTGCCCAAACCGCCAGTTCAGTCGAACAAATGCAAACCTGCATTCAGCTGGTTGATGAAGCCGTTGTATCGAGCGATAACGCCACTTCAGCCATGACCCAGATCATGCAGCAAATTCGCGAAGCGAGCGAAAGCATGACCGAAATAGCGACATCAGCGGTGGAGCAAGAAACCGCATCGTCTTCTATAGCGCAAAGTACGGCGCGATTAAGCGAATTCACTTCTGAGGAACTGGCTACCGCTGAATCGCTAGCAGGCGAAGTTGAGGTGTTGTCACAAATCTCTCAACGCATGCGCAGTGCTATCGAGCGATTTAAGCTTTAACCAAAGCGCTAGAAGCACGCTGTTGGCATTTGGGTTATGCATAAAAAAACAAGCTGGATACTTTTGTTGTTATGGGCGGTGAGTTTACTCACCGCCTTGTTGGTTTACGGTCAGCGCCAGCTTTCTTCCTTCGACCCAAATGGTGATTTACTTCACCGCACAACAGCGCCTAATTTTGACGCTTCACTTGTCGAACTACTAAACGAACAAAATATTGCCCCTGGTTCTGTTATTCATGTGGGAACGCAGTCTCGTTGCTACTGTGAAACGTTAACTACACCTCACCAAACTCAGCTATTAACAAAGCTAGGAAATGACTTTCATCAAGTCAGAGTGAATATAGAAGACGTACCAGAACTCGCCGCTATGCTTGATGCAGTGCCCGCGCTTATAGTTTTAGACATGCAAAATCAGCTTCGCTATTTAGGTCCATACGCAACGGGCTACGGATGCTTTACCGGAAAGAACCTTGTCGAACAGGTTGTAAGCTATACCACACTACTCCCCTACAACGGTGCGGTAATTAACACTGATGCAACTGGATGCTTCTGTTAAACCCTTGGCATGGATTATGTAATTTATCTTTGTATATCGTGATACCACTATAAATATGGCAGAAGGCGCGCATATTTTGCGCACTAGGTGCCGTTTCGTGAAAGGTTTACAAGGAGTCCACAATGTCAAAGCGCGCCGTTCTTTATCGCATGGTTACCCCTGATCACATTTGTCCCTTCGGACTTAAGTCGAAAGATTTGCTAGAAAGGAAGGGCTACGATGTTGAAGACCATCACTTGTCCAACCGAAGTGAAACTGACGCTTTTAAAGAGAAGCACAATGTGAAAACCACGCCGCAAACGTTTATCGATGATAAGCGAATTGGTGGCTATGATGACTTACGAGATTATTTCAATTTGAAGCAAGAAAGTGAGTTCGGTTCGCGCTACACACCTATCATTGTGATTTTTTCTTTAGCCGCCCTTGTGGTATTTGCGCTCATGCTAAAAGGTGGACTCCCGACAGGTATTGAACCTTTCATAATGAATTTCATTGGCGTCACCATGGTGATCCTCGCATTGCAAAAACTACAGGACATTGTAGCGTTCTCAAATCAATTCATTACTTATGACTTACTGGCAATGAAGCACGTAAGGTACGCGTATGTGTACCCTTTCGCAGAAGCGTTTGCTGGGCTTGGTATGCTAGCGGGGCTTCCCGCACTATTAGTTTCACCTGTTTCTATTTTTATCGGTGCAATAGGTGCAGTTTCAGTTATTAAAGCGGTATATATCGATAAACGTGAACTTAAGTGCGCCTGTGTGGGCGGTAATTCAGACCTTCCTCTTGGGTTTATCTCGCTTACCGAAAACCTTGCCATGTTAGGTGCTGGCCTTTACATGCTTACACGATGGATAGCCTAAGTTAAATGAAGGCTGATGCACCGGTGTTGAGCTGGTATCTATTACCGTGTTTACCCGTTGAATTAACAACACGATAATTCACTTGCTATGAAGCCCTATTGAGTTTCTTCAATAGGGCGGCTCATACCTTTAAGGTGCGACACCACACTGCGGCCTAATGCACTTAAATCGTAGCCACCTTCTAACATGCTGACTATGCGACCATGGCAACACTCGTCAGCCACTGCGCGAAGTTGTTGGCTTATCCAGAAATAATCGTCTTCCACCAGTCGCAAATGCGCCATTGGATCTTCTGCGTGGGCATCAAAACCCGCTGAGATAAAAATCAGCTCAGGTTGAAAGTTGCACAATGCGTTAAACCAGTGCTGCACTTTTTCTCTAAATACCTCACCTGTAGAGCCTGCTTCTAGCGGTACAGAAAGAATATTACTTGCCGACACCGGTGAACCACTGTGTGGATAAAAAGGATGCTGGAAACTGCTGCAAAGCATGATGCGTTGATCGCCAGCAACAATTTGCTCGGTACCGTTTCCGTGGTGAACATCAAAATCGATTATGGCAACGCGCTTTAGTTCATAGTTTTGAAGGGCATAGCGCGCGGCTATAACAATGTTATTAAAAATACAGAAGCCCATGGCGCTGTCGTATGTAGCGTGGTGACCTGGCGGTCTTGTCGCGCAGAACGCCTGCCTGTCACTGCCTTCCATAACCCAATCCACCGCGTTACATCCCGCACCAGCCGACTCAAGTGCTGCATTTAAGCTGTGTCGCATCAAGCCGGTATCTTCGTCTAACCATGCCACGTTATCCTTGCGTTCGGAATAGAGCGTTTTTTCGTGGTCGCTAAATATGGACTGAGCCGCATGCTCAAACACACTTTTCACATAGTAAGGGTCATGGGCTAACTTAAGATAAGCTTCAGCAATTGGCGTAGCATCAGCGTGCTCACACACCATATCGAGTCCAGAAGACAGTAATTGGTCGTCTATGGCGAACAGGCGGTCCGGTGACTCGGGATGATCTTTCCCCAAGTCGTGTTTAGTGCCGTGTTTGCCGCGAAAAATTTTAATTGTCATGCGAGTGATGCCACATCTAGTACTAACTCTATGTCACTGGGGTCGCCAGTGAACTTCCGTTTAAATTGCGCTTGCTCGAAAATGGCAATCATCGGGCTGTTATCGCCACGCACGTAGGCCATCATCTTTGCAATGCCTCTTTTTTTCGCAACGTTGATCAATTCGTTTAGCAGCCTGCTTGCCATCCCCTTCCCTTGCTGGGTTTCACGGGTAACAAACGCTGCTTCACAGGTATTGTCATTTGGATTGAAGTAAAACCGCCCTACTGCGTGAATGGTAATACGGGAGCCTTCTTGCCTTACAATACATAACGCAGCATCTGAGCTTTGATCCACCGACACTAAATTACACGACTTTTCGCGCGACATTTGCTTCGGGTCGTAGTTGTAACGCAGCCTTAGTGTTTCTTTCGTATGGGAGTAAAAGAATTCCTGCAAACGCCTTTCATCGGCGGGGTTCAGCGGGCGCATGTAATAGGTTTCCCCCTGAATATTCAGTTTTTTAAGCTGAATAGCACCCAGTTCTGGAATATCGGTTGGATACTTTTCCTGATAATGAGGTACCCAATAATGCTGTCTTACTTCTTCTAAGAGCGCTGCACGGAATTTGGGGTGTGCCACACGAATAAGTTCCAATGCACGCTCTCGAATGCTTTTGCCTTTAAGCGATGCTATGCCGTATTCGGTCACCACGTACTGAACATTCCCCCGCGAAGTAACAACACCCGCCCCTTCACTGATACGGGGTGTGATACGGGAAATGGTTTCATTCTTGGCAGTAGAAGGCAGCGCTATAATCGCTTTCCCACCTTTACTGATAGACGCGCCCGTTACGAAATCAACTTGCCCGCCTATGCCACTGTAAAAGTCGTAGCCCAATGAATCGGCGACGACCTGACCGGTTAAATCCACTTCAAGCGCACTATTAATGGCAACCATATTATCGTTCTTGGCAATATTGGTGGGTTTGTTTACGTAGCTACTTGGATAAAATTCAATGTGAGGGTTGCTGTCGATTAAATCGTAAAGCTGGCGAGTACCAATAGCAAAGCTAGTAACAATTTTACCGGGGTGAAAAGTCTTCTTCTTGTTGGTGATAGCACCCGACTCCAACAGTTCAATAATACTGTCGGTGAGCATTTCGCTGTGAATGCCTAAGTCTTTGTGGTTACACAGATATTTAAGGGTGGCACTCGGTATTTTCCCAATACCAAATTGCAGCGTTGCACCATCATCCACCAGCATTGAAACATACTGACCAATTCGCTCTGCCACCGAATCGATAGGCGGCGGCGTTACTTCCACAAGCGGCTCTTCGGCTTCAATGCAGGCCGTTATTTCGCTGATATGAATATAAGAGTGCCCGGCGGTTCTTGGCACCTGAGGATTAATTTGAGCAATGACCTTTTTGCTTTGTCTGATTGCCGACATAGCAATATCCACAGCAGGACCTAGTGAGCAATAACCGAATTCATCGGGTGGGCTTACGTTAACCAGCGCAGCATCCAGTGCTAGCGTACCGTCGCTAAATAAGCTTGATATTTCAGACAGGAAAACGGGGGTATAGTCAGCGCGGCCCTCATCGACCGCCTTACGCATGGCTTCGCCACCAATGAAGAATGTATTCGCTTTAAAGAGGTTTTTATACTCTTCTTTCACCCATCGGGTGTCGCCTAAAGCCAGCATATGAACCAGCTCGATGTCGCTAAACCCTTCGCTGTTATCAATGAGATGCTGCACTAGTGCATGCGGCACCGAGGCATTTCCGCCAACAAAGACACGGCAACCAGACTTTATCAGCGACGACCATTGTGGCGCTTGAGGTAAACTAAATGTCATTTCCATCTGCCCTGTTTTAAGCAATAACTCATCATGCCATAAAAACAGGCGCTTTCCCGCATTTGCTTAAGCGTGAACTATAAGCGATTGGTCGTAGGCTTACCGATTCATCATTAGTATCGAAATTTTTCCAACCAATTTCTGAAAAACGGAGAAATAACAGATTTGCTATTCGCTAGGCGATGGCCGTCATTAAGTAACAAGAGCTGAGCTTTTTGATGGCGCGCATACTTTAAGCTATTTTCGATAGGCACGATATCGTCATTCCAGCCGTGCACTAGGCTCACGTAGCCGTCGTAGGGGAACCGTTGAATTTCGTAGTTTGGCAAATACAGTGCAGGAGCCATAAGGAATACGCCTCGTGCCGAGATTTGGCTTGCTGCGGCAAGTGATACATAGCCGCCCATGCTTGAGCCAACCAGAACAACATCATTGCACTTTTCAGCAATAAACTCTTTAAGTCGCGCTAGGCGAGCTTCCGGGCAGTCGAGATCTTGATAATCAATACTCTCGACGCCAAAACCCATATCGCTCGCTACATTTGAAAGCGTTGTTATTTTACTGCCCCATGGACCGCTTTCTTTGCCGTGAGAAAAAACAACGGTGGTCATTACCGATATCCCTATTCAAAAATGAAAAGTTTTTCCCACTCTAACGCACTTGCTTGTTACTTGTCTTCCCTGTGAAAGAGTTTTTCTACCAGCACATAGAACATAGGCACGAAGAAAATCGCCAAGAAAGTAGCGGCGAACATACCACCCATAACCGCAATACCTATTGCATTTTGGCTCGCTGCGCCTGCTCCGCTAGCTAGTGCTAACGGCGTTACCCCCAAAATAAACGCCATTGACGTCATTAGAATTGGGCGGAAACGCTGAGAGGCTGCATTTGAAACCGCAGTCATTAAATCTTCGCCGTTTTCGTACTGCTCTTTTGCAAATTCGACAATAAGAATAGCGTTTTTCGCCGCCAAACCTACGGTAGTCAAAAACGCTACTTGCAGGTACACGTCGTTCGGCAAGTTGAAAATAAACGCAGCGGTTACCGAGCCAAGAATACCCAAAGGCACCACTAACATAACGGCGAATGGTACAGACCAGCTTTCGTACAGGGCCGCTAAGCACAAGAAAACAATCAAGATTGATAGTGCGTAAAGCATAGGCGCTTGCGAGCCTGCTTCCTGCTCTTCATAAGATAGGCCTGACCATTCAATTGCGAAGCCTGGCGGTAACTGCTCAACCAATTTCTGCATTTCAGCCATTGCTTCACCCGAAGAGATACCTTCAGCAGCACTTCCTTGAATATTGACAGACGACACGCCGTTAAAACGCTCTAACTTAGGTGAGCCATAAACCCATTCAGTGGTCGAGAACGTGTTAAACGCCACCATCTCACCTTCGCTGTTGCGAACAAACCACTTGTCCAAGTCTTCAGGGGTCATGCGATGAGGCAAATCTGCCTGCATGTAAACACGCTTAATTCGACCTTTATCAATGAAGTCATTTACGTAGCTGGACCCCCACGCTATTTGAAGCGCGTTATTGATCTCACTTAAATTCAATCCAAGTGCCGACGCTTTCTCGCTATCAATATTGATTTTAAATTGAGGTACGTCACTTAAACCATTGGGGCGAACGCCAGCCAGCTTTGGATTCTGCGCTGCCATGCCCAACAGCTGATTACGCGCATTCATCAGCGCTTCGTGACCATTTCCACCACGGTCGACCAGCTGCATATCAAAGCCCGTTGCATTACCTAGTTCCATGATAGGCGGAGGCACTATAGGAAAGGCTGAGGCATCTTGAATTTGGCTAAACGCGCCAAAAGCTCGGTTCATCACTGCAAACGCAGAATTATTTTCGTCTCTTACGCTCCAGTCGTTGAAGTTTAAGAAAGCCATACCCGCGTTTTGCGCCTGACCCGCAAAGCTAAAGCCCACAACCGCGAACATGCCGTTAACCGCGTCTTGTTCTTGTTCAAGAATATAGTCTTCCACTTGCTTGATAGACTCGAGCGTACGGCCAGCTGTTGCACCAGGCGGTGTGCTTACCAACACCATCATACGCCCTTGGTCTTCATCTGGAAGAAACGCGCCAGGAAGCTGGCTGAAAATAAATGCCATACCACCTACAAGCAAACCATAAACAACGAAATAGCGCTTAAAGCGTTGCGCCATATGAGTTGTAGTCTTTTGATAGCGATCGCGGCCTTTGTTAAACGTGCGGTTAAACCAGCCAAAGAAGCCTTTGTTCTTGTCATGGTTTTCCGGATGCTTTTTCAATAACGTGGCGCACAGAGACGGTGAAAGGATAATGGCGACCAATACCGAAAATGCCATAGCCGACACGATTGTAACCGAGAACTGACGATAAATAGCGCCTGCTGAGCCGCTGAAGAACGCCATTGGGATAAATACCGTTGAAAGCACGGCCGCAATACCAACAAGTGCACCTGTGATTTGAGTCATCGACTTTTTGGTGGCTTCGGCAGGTGAGAGGCCTTCCTCTTCCATAATACGTTCGACGTTTTCCACCACCACGATGGCGTCATCCACGAGCAGGCCGATAGCAAGTACCATAGCGAACATGGTTAGCACGTTAATACTAAAGCCAAATGCTAATAGCACAGCAAAGGTGCCGAGCAATACCACAGGTACCGCAATGGTAGGAATCAACGTTGCACGCCAATTTTGAAGGAACAGTAGCATCACCAAGAATACCAGTACTACCGCTTCGATAAGCGTGTGTACTACCGACTCGATAGAAAGCTCGATAAAAGGAGAACTATCAACGGGGTAAACCACTTTAACTGTATCAGGCAAGTTCGAGCGCAGTTCTTCAACACGGGCTTTTACTGCCTTAATGGTGTCTAGTGCGTTTGCGCCAGAAGCAAGGCTTATCGCCATACCTGATGCAGGCTTACGATTGTATCGAACAATAACGTCGTAGCTTTGCGCACCCAGTTCAACACGCGCAACGTCACGCACGCGAACCTGAGAACCATCGGTATTTACGCGAAGTACGATGTTTTCGAAATCTTCAACGGTTTGAAGGCGACTTTGCGCTTGAATTGTCGCGTTAATTTGCTGATTTTCTATTGCAGGCATACCACCTAGTTGACCAGCAGACACATCAGTATTTTGTACCTGAACAGCACCTTGAACGTCAGTAGGTGTAAGATTGTAGCTGTACAGTTTATCTGGATCTAACCATATACGCATTGAACGCTGCGCACCGAATACCCGTACATTTCCCACTCCATTAACACGGGAAATCGGGTCGCGAAATTGAGAAACTAAAAGGTCGCTCAGGTCATATTGCGTCATTGAGTCGTCTTCAGAATAGAAGCCAACTGCCAATGCAAATGCGCTATTTGCTTTAGTTACGGTTACCCCTTGTTGCTGTACCTGAGTAGGCAACAGCGGCAGTGCACCCTGTACCTTATTCTGAGTTTGTACTTGCGCAATATCAGGGTCAGCACCTGGCTCAAAAGTGAGCGTAATAGACATGCTGCTGTTCGAACTGCTTGCCGAGAAATAACGTAGGTTATCAATTCCCGTCAGGCTTTGTTCTATCACCTGAGTAACCGAGTTCTCTACGGTTTCTGCAGATGCTCCAGGATACGTTGCTGAGATAGTCACCGAGGGCGGTGCCACCTTGGGATATTGTTCAATGGGGAGTGAGGTAATTGCCAACACACCCGCCATCATTGTGATAATTGCCAGCACCCATGCAAACACGGGCCTGTCTATAAAGAAACGAGCCATATTACTTAAATCCCTTGTTTGCTATCGTGAGCCACGTGATGATGGTTGCCACTCTGACGGATTAACTTTCGCGCCAGGCTTCACCTTCTGATATCCAGTTACAATTACCTTTTCGCCTTCGCTCACACCGCTTAGGGCAACATATTGGTCTCGATAGATTTTGCCTATTTCCAAAGTACGGCCTTCAACTTCGTTGTTTTGGTTAACAACATAAACTGAAAGCGAACCGTCTGGTTGGCGTGTCGTTGCGCGTTGAGGAACAAGCAGCGCATTTTCGCGTCCAGTAATGACGTGGCCTTTCACAAACAAGCCAGGCAGCAATACACCATCTGGATTTGGCATTTCAGCACGAAGTGTTACCGACCCAGTGGTCTCATCAACCGTTACCTCAGAAAATTTAACGCTGCCTGTTTGGTCGTAACGCTTGCCTGTTACTTCATCTACCGTTAATTCAACATCCATCGAACCTTGGTTTCTCATTGACTGACGAAGCGTAATAATTGACGCACCTGACTCCTGCATATCAATGAAAACTGGGTCAAGCTGTGTAATGGTTGCAAGTTGCTGAGATTGGTTCGTAGTAACAAGGGTACCTTCAGTAACAAAAGAGCGGCTAATACGCCCGCTGATTGGGGCGTACACTTTGGTGTAACCCATGTTAACCTTCGCTACGTCAACAGCAGCCTCAGCTACGCTGATTGCCGCTTGCGCTTGATCTTTCTGAGCAATTACGTCGTCATATTCTTGTTTGCTTACCGCGTTTTGCGCAACAAGGTCGTCATAGCGTCGCGCCTTTGCTTCCAACGTTTTAAGGTTCGCTTGAACACTTTTCAAATCGGCTTTTGCGCTATTTAACTGTGCTAGATAACGGGCTTCGTCAATTTGATAAAGCTGCTGTCCTTTTTCTACATGTGCGCCTTCTTCAAACAAGCGCTCCGTAATAACACCATCTACCTGAGGACGCACCTGAGATTGACGAGACGGGCTTACTCGGCCCGGTAACACCATTTCATGTACTACAGGTTCTTGTTTCAGTGTAACTACCGATACTGAGGGTGCAGGCATACCTTGCTGAGCACCTTGCTGTGCTTGCTCGCCTTCATTCGAACACCCAATAACGCCGACAAGGGTTATTAATGCTGCAGTAACATAAAAAATGCGACTCATAAATTTTCTATTTCCCAATAACTTTTTGTACAGAACACGGCCTTTGCTCTGCATATCCAATATTAAAATTAAAGCTTATTGCTTCCGGTGCACCGAATTATCTAGCGCATTTCAAAGCCTGAAACTGCGATAATTGGTTTTGAAGTGGCATAGTTAAGCGATCATTGATACGGATCTACGCTCTTATAGGTCATATTGTGCGCATTTATAGATGATAATAAAAGTCAATGAAGTTGAAATTACTGAAGTTGTCGGTCAAATACCTGAGCGTGTATACGTTATACGAATAAAGCGAAATCAAAGCGCACTTAACGTTCTATTTTAACGAATAATAACCCAGCAATAACTGGTAGGCGTGAATGACGTCTTGGGCTTCCTGTTGCGTTCCTCCCTTATCAGGGTGAACCAACTGCAGGGCTTTTTTATATACTCGTTTTAGTACCGACAAAGAAACATGTTCATCTTGGGGCAGGCCCAGAAGCGCGTGGGCATCAGCAATATCTTCCTGCTCAAAGGTGTGCGCGTTTCCTGAGGCCATGCGATGCCAAAACGCATTGAGCAGTGCATCTACACTTTTTCTGTCGGCCTTCTCAAAATTGCCCCAGTCCAAGTAGTATTCAGCTAAGGCATCAGCTTCGGTTATTGCTCCAACCTTATCCTGACTTTCTTTATCTTTATAATTGTCGCCGTGGGTACTATTTTTGTCGCTGTGGGCACTTTCTTGGTTTAGCTTAATATTAAGAGTATGAATGTCTAGCACGCCTTCGCCCTGCTCTATCCAACGACGTTTAAGTTGATAAAGGGCGTGAAACACAATGAAATGGGTTTTAAAGAGCATTAAAGGCTCTCGTAACGAAGCGTCATCAAAAAATTGATATGGCGCTTTTTTCAGAATTTCAATGAGCTCATACTCGCTTACACCACGTTGAAAAAGCGGCTTTTGTGTCGATAACGTATCAACAAGTAGTTCGGCTTGAAGCACGTAAACTTCGCTGGCATCAGGCTGATTTTGCAAAACCAATTACCTTGCTTTAAATAGGGTTCATCCAGGGCTCGCTGGTCATTGATGTACGTTAAAGACCAGCAGGCCCTAGTGTACAAACATGTTAAATATTGGCCTAGTACCGACTTTATTGCTAGGAAGTAATCCAAAACGCAACGTTCACGGTTAAAGTAGCTTAGTAAAAATAAAATAATAACTTTGGAGCCCACTTGAAAGCACTCATTGCCCTCACCAGCATTGTCGGGTTTCTTATGTTGTTCTACCCGGCCCCCTTTACCAGTATGCCGGTGAGCATGATGAGCAAAGCCAGCGCAGTTCCTCCAATCCATAACATTACTACCGATGTCACTAATCCGCCGGAATTCGTTGCAATTACACCGCTATGCGAAGGTGCGCCTAACTCCATCGCTTATGAAGGCGGTGAAGTCACTAAGCTAACGGGCTTTTTTGTAATTGGACCTAACTTTAGTGGGCCAACTTTAAGACAACGACTCCTGCAACAATAAGTGCTACGCCGAAATATCGTGCCAATGACGAGGGGTCGCCATAAAACATAACACCCACTAAAAATGTTCCCGCGGCGCCTATTCCTGTCCACACAGCGTACGCCGTTCCAATTGGAATTTGTTTTTGCGCCATCCATAAACAAAAACCACTGGCAGCCATAAACCCAACCGCAAGTAAAATACCCATTACGCGGGTTTCCGCCTCTTGTGACATTTTTAGCCCAACAGGCCAACCAATTTCCAGAAGGCCCGCCACAATCAAATAAATCCAGCTCACCAGTCTATCCCTCTCTTCGCGCTCATCGTCAACTATCACAGATGCGTAGCGTACCGTCTTAAATCATAAAGCGTACTCGACGCGTCGTAATATTTTGCTATTTAGCGCTTTTGCCTTACAAACTCGCCAACTGAATACTTACCATACCTAATACCGCAGCATTAAGACGGTTAAACCAACGCCAGAAATTAGGGCGCTGCATATGGTGCGCAAAACGTGCGGTTAAGGTACTCAAACCTACGAACCAAACTACAGATGCACCAATAGCTCCCCCCACAAACCACCATTTATTTTCTTGCCACTGACTAGCTAAGTTTCCCATCAATAATAAAGTGTCTAAATAAAAGTGGGGATTTAACCAAGTTACTGCCAAGGCTATGAGCAGTGCTTTTTTGAACGACAGTTGCTTTTTCGCCATTTCTAAAACAAGCGCGTCGTTGGCCAAAGATGATTTTATTTTGTTAAAAGCAATCCACAATAAGAACGCAACACCAGCCCATTTGGTGATAGACACCAGCATTGGGTATTCATGCAACAGCAAGCCAAAGCCCATCGCACCTAAGCTTATTGAGATAGCATCGCTTAGGATAAACAGCAGGACAAATAAGGTTGTCCACTGTCGCTTCATCGATTGCTCAATCAAAAAACTGTTTTGTGCGCCTACTGCAATAATTAGGGTACCGCCCATCACGAAACCACTCGTTGCTGCCGCCAACATGATAAATGCCTCTTAGTGTAAATAAGTTCAAACGCCATAGCTGTAACGCGGTTTAAGGTTACATGCTGAATAATTGGCTTGATTTTATACACCTTGAAAGACTAAATTAAATTAATGATATTTGTTTTGAATAAGTCAAATTAATACTTATAACCTTCTTTTCACAGGTAGCCACTAATGTTGGATTACGACGCGCTTCGATGCTTTCATGAAGTGTTACGCTACGGCGGATTTGAAAAAGGTGCACAGGCCCTAAATCTCACCCAATCGGCGGTATCGCAAAAAATAAAACGGCTAGAGCAGAATGTGGGCGGCCCAGTGATGGTTCGCACCAAGCCACTTCGCGCTACGCCACTAGGAAAAGAGCTGCTGGCTCATATTCAAAAAGTAAGCGTATTAGAAGAAGCGCTGAATATACAAAGTGGATTAGAAGCGTCGGCTGCACCTATAAGCGTTGCCGTGAATAACGATGTCCTAGCCACCTGGTTCTCGCAAGTAATGGCCGCGTTTAGTGATAAGCGTGCCAACCCGATTCATATTGTTAATGCGGATCAAACTCAAACCCGAGATATATTGCAGCAAGGCCGTGTTATGGCTTGTATCAGCCAAACAGGTACACCCGTTACCGGTGGGCAATCTATAAGACTGGGGACTATGCGCTATCAACTTTATGCATCGCCTCGCTTCATTGAGCGATACCTGCATAAAGAAATATCACCCCAGAGCGTGATGAGTACACCGGGCTTGCTGTACGACGAATACGATGTGACTTTGCTGACTGATTATCAACGAGAGTGTTTGAACATAGCCCCCTCTTTTACAACTTGTCATTGGTATCCATCGTCCCATGGCTTTGTCAAAATGGCGCTTGATGGCGTGGTGTGGGCTTTGCTACCCACGCTTCAAGTTGAACAAGAGGTTAACGAAGGCGATCTCGTTCCGTTATTCCCTCAAAAAGAGCTTGGTGTACCGCTATTTTGGCATTGGACAACCCTTGAATCGGCAGCGCTTGCCGACTTGACCAAGGCCGTAAAGAATATAGCGAAAGCGCAGCTTAAATGACCCTAACACACTGCGTGTGTGATACGTTGCCGCAAGGTTAATTAAGAAGACGCCAATTGAGCCGTTTTATGCTTCTCCTTAACGCTGTACATCAGTTTATCTGCTTTATTTAACAGAGTGGTGAGATCTTTGCAGCGTTCATTTGTGATGTATGTGCCTACGCTTGCCGTAACAGAAATAACAACGTTATCGGTTCTAATATCCCTTTCCAGAAGACTGGCTTCTATGCGCGCAGCCAAGCGCTCAGATTGTCCTTCACTGTAACAGTGGCTTAGCACCACAAATTCATCGCCGCCAAGGCGCCCTACTGCATCTTGGTCTCGGCATCGGCTCAGCAGAATTTTAGCAATAACCTGCAGCACTTTATCGCCGCAATGGTGCCCGTAATGATCATTAATCTCCTTGAAGTTATCAACGTCGATAAATAGCAAGGTCAAATATCCTCCTTCCTTGTTGAAGTTAGTAAGCAGACTTTGTGCTATTCCTTCCCATCCACTGCGGTTTAGCACTTTACACAGGGAATCTGTAGACGCACGTTTGAATGCACTAAGCCTGTCGTCATCGAGCTTTTTTACTTTTCTCGACGTGGCAATAGCAAAAATAAACGCTTCAATAGTTATTCCCACAATAAGTCCGTAGCGGTACATAAACGCTGACACGTCTGAAAAAACCAATCGAAACATCATGGAAAACACCATGACAGCAATACCCATTAATACTAAGTTTGAGCAATGTACTTTGCGGTAGGCGGCGTAAACACAGCTTGATAGCGTACAGGTCATTGTTATCAGCGTGATAAGACTTAGCGTACTATTTACTCTCATCGCATCAGAAGTGGACAGAATGATCTGCACAAATGAAAGTGCCAGTGCCGAACACGCCATTCCCAGAATAAACTGGCGCTGCCATACTTTTAGCAGTGCTTTGAAATCGAGTAGTTGATCAAGAAACTTTACCGCAGCAAATACCGTGATCCCTGCGAATAACAGATGCAGTTTAAAGTTCGAGAAAAAGGCGACATGGGGAAACGCAATGTTCAGTAACCCTTCTTGAAGCAAAAAGAAAATTGCCGCACTGAGCACATAGAAACTGTAGGAGTAAAAGCCGTAGTTGCGCATACTTGTTCCCAGCATTCCAACGTACAAGGTTAACGCTAAGCAAAAGCCGATGAACAAGCTCAATGTGAAGGTATGTATTGACGCCAACGTCTGAAAATCATTTAACGTAGCGATATTTAGCCTGACAGGTCGCTCTACCTGAGAGTTAATATCCAAAAATAGACGCTTATGGGTATTATCTATTGCATAGGACTCAAATGCGCCGGTTAACTTGGGGACTTTTTGCATCTCGCTGTCATACAGCTGATTATAAGAAAGGTAGTTTCTTGGGAAATAGAGAACGTGAGTCGCGTTGACATCGCAGCTTAACGAAAGTCGCTGTGCACCTTCTTTAAGTACGATAGACAGAGCACTATCGGTATCAGTATCAGAAGTACCATTTTCAGCATTAATGACGCACGCTGCATTGGCAAACGTGCCGAACGTCAGCAAAATCAACCCAAACAACAAGCGAACAAAATTACGCGACACTCCACATGTCATAGATTTGCTTCCTACTGGTACCGCAGCTAAATCCGTGTAGCAAAAATATCCCTGTACGGCTATTACACAAAGATGAGTTATGAGTATTTATATTCTGGTATAAAAACTCACACCCATTAAGCTTAGTTTAAAAATGTGAGAACGCTGAAAAATATCCTGCGGAATGACAAGAAATGTATATTTTTCCTATGCGGAGTTAGCTGCTAGCGCCGTCGAAGGAAAAATCAATACCACTAACACCATTTAATTTGGGCTTTGCGAACAAGAACCCCTGAAATCTTTGTACACCCGCATGCTGCAACCACAGCCACTCATCAATCGTTTCGACGCCTTCTACCACCAAGGGAATTCCCATAGAGTTGGCAAACTCGAGTACAGCCTCGG
Organism: Alteromonas sp. MmMcT2-2; assembly: GCF_022348305.1. Classification (NCBI taxonomy): domain Bacteria; kingdom Pseudomonadati; phylum Pseudomonadota; class Gammaproteobacteria; order Alteromonadales; family Alteromonadaceae; genus Alteromonas; species Alteromonas sp. MmMcT2-2. The sequence continues at coordinate 53,674 of NZ_JAKRFA010000009.1, read as the reverse complement.
TTATTGCTTGTCGATGCCCGCTTTCGTGAATGCCTGTCGTTATTTTTCTATCTAATTTAATTTTGTCTGGTGTGAAGTCTGCGAGTAACGATAACCCTGCGTACCCTGCGCCGAAGTCATCTATAGCGACTCTCATGCCTCGTGAACGGATCTGCTCTATTGCTTGGTAAAATGTGTCACTTTCGCTGATTATTTCTGTTTCGGTAACTTCAATAACAAGCTGCTGTGGTTTCAATTTATTGCGTTTAACCAATTCGTGAAGGTAGTCTGCGACGTTGACGGTGGAGGTAATCGCTCTGGGGCATAAATTGATGGATAAAGACTGGTCTGAAGATAGCAACGCAGCGCCTTGCTTAATTGCTATAGCTTTGCTTTTCAGGTCAAAATCGTACTTTTCCGGCCCAACCAGCTCCTCCAAAATAGTCTCAGGGTATCTCCCATCGTTACTTCTGATTAGGGCTTCAATTGAAGAGACACGAGCTCTGTAGGTATCCACAATAGGCTGAAAGGCAAACTGAATGTCAGAGTTTTCGAAGGGTTTAACTGCTTTCTCTGACGTCGCAACGTTAGCTCTTACGTCTTTGCGCGCGTTATCACTTAAACAAGTTCGCCATTTCCCAGAAGCAAAGCTGTGGAGACGCGCAAATATCCGGCTTTCCCGGCTAATATTAATGTCCGAAGGTAACCAATAGCAGCGGCTTCCTTCTGCGACAGAAAGCGTTCTTAAATGCCAATCTCCAAAATCGCGTTTGTGAATGACCATTTCGGTCACTTTCATAATGTTGCTGTGACGACTGTCTGTTTTTATATGTTCGAAAAGCCCGTTTACCTTCTCACAATCTCCTTCAAGCACTTGAAAGAAGTATTCCCCATCAAACAAAAGAATACCTGTAATGTGGTTTTTCGCATTAAATGGCAGTGAATCGTTTGTTATTTTAAGAAGTTCATTTTCATCAATTTTTACCATCGACTGACTTCTGTAAACTAACTGCTTAAGCACGGGTTGCCTCTTGTTAAACTTTGTTTTCATCCCTGCTTCGAACTAGCTGCAACCTCTTTTTACAGCTTTTTTATCATAGTGTGGGGCAAAGTATAGTCTTAGAAACGAGAATCTCGCAAAGTCGGTTTAGGTAACTTTGCTTAACTTAAATTAACGTCTTTCAATGGCGGGAATCTCAATATATGCATCGGGATCAGATTCTTTTAGCGCATTAAGTTTACGTTTTCTTGTCGCTCGCTCATCAATAGTTTCACCAAAAACCTGTACATGTAAGTCGGCAATCAGCGCCTTGCCCTGTTCATTGGTAATTATCCCTAGAAGCTCGCCAGCGTGCATAAACCCTTGTACTCGATATTTCTCAGCATCGACCTTTTTACCGTTTTTGCTGGCTGTATAAAGCGCGATAAGCTGTTCGGAACAAGCATCTAAAAAACGTACCTTCTGTTTCTCATCAATCATTATCTTATTCTTTCCTTCGGTGGCTTGTATTCAGACACCTTAGCGAGATTTTGATGTTATGGGTAGATGTAAGCTTAACTATGCGCCTAACGCCGACTAAGTTAGGCCTATCGATTACTTCAACTAAAGTTCATTGGTGAAATAGCCGTTTGATGCCTACGCTCTCATTAGTGCTAGAAAGAAACTTTCTAGGTAGTCACCGTTAAATTTATGTGAGCATCACTATGCGAGTTCAAATAGCGTTAGGCTTGGTTGCTGCCTTGGTATTTGCCCCCGTTGTTGTTGCAAAGGGAAATGCTCATCATTGGGAAACGTCACCCCATCATCTATCTGCATTGGTAGGTACCACTTACACAAAAGAGTGCGGAAACGCATTTACAATAGGTGTCGATTACGAATACCGTGTGAGCGACTTTTTAGGCGTAGGCTTTGTGGCTGAATACGCGTTTGAAGACTTAGACGCTTATACCTACTTGCTTGTTGCTGACCTGCACATTACCAATAATTTTATTGCACAAATAGGCCCTGGCGTTGAGTTCCACGGCAGCCATAAAATGGAGGTAGCCCGGTTAGGCTTTTTGTATGAGTTTGAAGTATCGGGGGTTACCATATCGCCGCAGCTTCATTACGACTATCATCGAAATCATAAAAGTGCAGTGGTTGCTGGTCTGGCAATTGGTATGTCGTTTTGATTACAGCGCAATTCTGCGCCGTTTTTAGCTTTTTATTTGACGAAGGCTTTTAATCTAACGTTAATCTTCTAGAAAGTTCTTTTTAAGTAAGTCTGTTTAGTCTTATCTGTGTTCAATTATCAGACTGAGAGACTACGATGAAAAACTTAGCTTTAGCACTAACCGCCCTTCCCTTTATTGCTTCAGCATCCAATGCAGTTGCATTTGAAAAAGGCGACATTCTCGTCCGAGGTGGCTTTGCCACGGTTGCACCTGATGAATCGTCTTCAAACATTAACGTGGGTGACGACTTGGGCTTTGGCCTGAACATTGATAACAACACGCAATTGGGCCTCACCGCGGCCTATTTCATCACGGATAGAGTTAACGTAGAAGTATTAGCCGCAACACCGTTCACACATGACGTTAATTTCGCTATCGATAACCCATTAGGAACAGGTAACCAGCTAGGCGAAGTAACCCACCTTCCGCCCACAGTGACGGTTGACTATTACTTTAACGATCCATCAAGTGCTTTTCAGCCCTATGTGGGTGCGGGCCTAAACTATACGTTTATTTATGACGAGCAATTTACGGGAGCTAATGAAGAGGCAGGGCTTAGTGACTTATCTTTAGATAACTCGTTTGGCTTAGCCGCACAAGTGGGAATAGACTATCAGTTAAGCGAAAGATGGTTTTTGAATGCCGCCGTTCGTTGGATAGACATAGACACAGAAGCAAGCTTTAACCTAGGTGATACCCGGGGCTCAGTGAGCGCTATTGAAATTGACCCCTTTGTCTATGCTATTTCGCTAGGTTACCGGTTTTAGGTAACCGTTTAATTCTTTGCTTTCCGCAAAGTGTACGACAATTTGGAGCGTGGTGAGGTTCTTGAGCTGAAGTAATTATAACGAAGACAGATGAAATTAGAGCGAAGACGAACTAACTTATATCAATACCATACAAATCCATACAATGTTGAATATTAATGGATTATGTCTTTGTCTTCGTTTTTTAATCCGCTATGTTGCTCTCTCTTCTGTTATTTAGTCCAGTTTTCGTTGGATTACTCTTCAACAGTAACAAGTTTTGAAATGTTATAGCGATCTAGGTCGTCTCTAATTTCGGTAGTAATATCGAGGTATAGAGTAGGGCTCTTTATAAAATCTTCCCACTTAATGGACTGAATGTATGAGTGTCTACCTGTATAGACTGTTCCACCAACATGTTCATCACACTCTTGTAAATCTGGATATTTTTTATTAAACATATTCCTTCTTTATGCGCCATGACGGCCAAAATCGCGGTTGACGGTCTTTTTCCCCCTGAACGTGCCCGTTATCGCACTTTTCGCAAACTCACCGACCACCCTCTGGCGCTGCCCCAAGAAACGCAATGGATGCCTCAGCGCTGGGATAGCGCATTCGTGATAAGCTCCAAGTCTAAGGTGGAGCACACTTGCTTAAACCGTGAAGCGCTCCTTTCCCACAACGGGCCTATGCCAAACGATAATGGAGCTTGAGTAGCATGACAATCCTGGGAGCCCAGGCGCGGCTGGCGCAAATCGTCGAAGCGCTGGCGCGATTGGAAGAACAAAAAACGGCGTTGCTTAATGAACGTAGTGCGCTTTTGCAACAAAGTATGGCGCATCAAGCACAGTACTTCAGTCAATCTGAGACACCCGAGGCCAAGGTTGCCCTGTTTAAGCAATACTTTCGAGGACGCGAAGATGTCTACCCCTTCCGCTGGGAGTCTAAGCAAGGCAAAGCCGGATACAGCCCTTCCTGTGCCAATGAATGGCAAGCTGGGATCTGCAACAAGCCCAAAACGGCATGTTCAGAATGTGCCCACCAAGCCTTCCATCGCTTTGATGACAGTGCCATTAATGCCCATCTTCGAGGGCAACGCACGATTGGGATCTACCCGTTAACGGCGCAAAATGAATGTTACCTGTTAGCGTTTGACTTCGATAAAACGGACTGGTTTGAGGCAATATCGGCACTGCGAAACGTGTGTGAGTCACTGTCTATTGGCTACTTAGTTGAGCGTTCCCGTAGTGGACAAGGCGGTCATTTATGGCTCTTTTTTGAAAAAGCGACAGACGCAAAATCCTCACGCCAATTGGGCACAGCGTTGCTCAATCTGACCATGGACACATACCCGGCCCTTAACTTTGACTGTTTTGACCGCATGTTTCCCAACCAAGATGTCTTACCCAGCGGCGGGATGGGGAACCTCATTGCATTACCGTTACAAAAGCAGCCTCGCTTGTCGGGAAACGCCTGCTTTATTGATACTGACGGGGGTGTTGTCGAAGATCAATGGCAAGCACTGGCGGCGACGGGCAAACTATCACCTGACACTATACGGCAACTACTCGAGCGTCTCGCCGATTATGTGGACGTGGAACCGCAAGTCGCCGAGTTAAAACCCTGGGAAAAATCGACGACCCTTAATACGCCCAAAATTGACGACTGCCCCGCGACAATCGACATCGTCGTGGCTGACAAGCTGTATATTGCTATTGCGGTTTTACCCAACAAACTGGTCGCAACGTTAAAGAAGTTAGCGGTGTTTGCCAATCCTGAATTTTTTAAACGCCAGGCGATGCGATTTTCAACGATTGGCGTACCTCGCTATCTGTGTGCGGCGCACATTGAATCGGGCTATCTGCACCTGCCCAGAGGACTAAAAGGACAAGTTGAAGCGTTACTGGAACAACAGGCTTGTACTATCCGATATCAGGATAAACGCTATGCTGGTCAGCGACTCCCGGCCCTGCGTTTTGAGGGCACGCTTCGCAGCCAGCAAGCGAAAGCGCTAAAAGCCTTACTGGAGAATGAACATGGACTGGTCATTGCGAATACGGGGTTTGGTAAGACCGTTGTTGCACTGGCATTAATCGCCAAACGCGCAGTCAATACATTGGTATTAGTGCACAATAAGGCGCTGGCGGAACAATGGATTGAGCGATGCAAGATATTCCTCAAAGACGCTGAGATGGGATCTCTCCTGGGCGGGAAGGATAAATTAAACGGACGGATCGACGTCGCGACGTATCAAAGCCTGATCAGTAGAAATGGCATTGATATTCATGACAAAGTAGATAGTTATGGGCAAATTATTGTCGATGAATGCCATCACATTCCGGCCTCAAACTATGAAACGTTGTTAAAGAACGTCGCGCCTCAATTCTTGGTTGGCTTTACCGCGACGCCCAAAAGACAAGATGGGTTGGAAAAGCTAATGTATTTTCAACTTGGTGCGGTGTTATTTGAGTCTAAACCAGCGTCGTTAACATTCAGTCAAACGGCCTATTGCTGCGACACCCAAATCGCTTTTCCAGCGACTTGGGTGGATGGTTCGGAGCCGGTAAAAATCACCCAACTGTATCAATACCTGCAAGATAATGCGTCTCGAAATCAGCTCATCACGCGCAGCATTGCCCAGGCAATAGAAGCCAAGCGTCAATGTCTGGTGCTCAGTGAACGTAAAGAACATATTGCAATACTCAGCGAGCAATTAAATACACAAGGCATCAATACCATTGAGCTGCATGGTGGTGTGAGTACTAAGATCCGTAAACAGCGGATTGAACTGATTCAGAGGGATTACCTGAAAGGACTGTCATCATTGCGACGGGTAAATATGTGGGGGAAGGCTTTGACCTGCCTTATCTGGATACCTTGTTTTTGGCCCTCCCAATTTCCTGGAAAGGGATTGTTGCCCAGTACGCTGGCCGTATTCAGCGTCACCACCCAAATAAAACAGAGGTCACGGTGCACGATTATGTTGATGACTTTCCCATGTTACAACGAATGTGGAAAAAGCGTGCCAATGGATATAAGGCCGTTGGGTACAGTGTCAAAAAGATCGGTAGCGGCACAACTAACAAGCTTCTTTGACCCAGAATGCTAATCCATGTTTATCTAACTGGCTGCATAATTCGAAGTGTACCCCGTGGTATTTTTAATTCTTTTCTCGTTGATACCTACGATACATTACCCCTAATCATGAGCCGTTAATCGGCTCGCCAAAATCGCCAGAGCGGCTTGTTGATTGAGATGCTGTGACGGCAATACCACGGAGCGGACAATTAAACCGGTAGGCACATGCAGAACTTCTACCCCGACATGGGTGGCAGCCAAGCGGGTGGTCGGCGATGGGATGATCGTAAAGACCAAATCAGCGGCAAACGACGACGGCATCGGCATGTCCTTACTTTCGCATGCGCTCGACCGTCAGGCCGTGGGCCTGGGCGAATGCTAGGACTTTGCCTTCAGTCGCGACCACATCATGCTGATAGCGACAGCAGAAAGCGATCCAACGTTGTTCCGGTTTGAAGACTGCTCGCACATCATTCAAGCCATGATCAATGCCATATTGAGTGGTATCGATGGGCACGGCCTCATGGGCGTGAAAGTGTTCCTGCGCAAACTGGGTCAGCAGAGGGCGAGGCTCCGTGTCTGCACCCACCTTCCATACAAAATTGCAATACACTGTCATGGTGTCTCCTTTATGCTGGGTCGAGGGAAACATCACTGACCCGGATACGTTGCACGGTCACGTGTGCCGCACGCCACTTTGCCAGTTCGCTGTCCAATAACACCCGTTGTAATGAGCGCACGCAGCCCTCTTTGAGTGGATGCAGTATCGAGATCTCCCCATTTGAGGCCGTCCAATGATAGCTACCTTCTTTCGTATGGATAGGTACAGCACCTTGTATTGCGCAGTGAACGCTAATCGAATTGTCATTGAAGAGCGTGACTAGACAAACCTGGGGAGCGGCGTTGTTAGCGGTTAGTGTGTAAAGTAGCCAACCATCGGGGTAAGTGAGCACGTCATGCTATCGTGTCAGTGGTATCTCTCTTTACGCTAGTATAAGGTAAGGATTAGATCAATAGTCTCTTATAAACAATGAGTTAGTATCACTTTGATACTAACTCCCGCACGGACTGTGGTCTGCGGCTATGTGCTTGTTATTACGCTAGAACTTAACATGGACTCGGATAAACGGCTGGTCAATAGGCCCATTTGAAGGCCACGACTGACGCGTTAAAAGAGGAGAGGGAAGGAGGAGCCACAAGATCGTGGTGTGATTGGGACAGTGTTGTGTTTGCAGGTGCGACCGTTGTATCAGAATGAATTTTTTGTGCTGAATAGGGATTACTGTTTTGCTTTAATATACATGAGGTTATGTTTGAAATTTTCGTTGTGTTGTGAGTTAATACTTTGAAGATAATAGATGAATGTGGTTGACGGGCGGCATGCATATCACTACTATTATAAGCAACACGCCCGCCAAGCCTCTTAACAATGCTCAAATTGTGCGGGCTTTTTTATGCCTGAATTTTACGTCATGGAAGATAAGGCATAATGAATCAATTCAACAAACCCGCGGTTAGTATTACAGAACAAATCGGCATTCTTCAGCACCGCGGTCTAACCATTCAAAATCCAGAACGTGCGGAAAGATATTTAGAAGTAATAAGCTATTTTCGCCTTAGCGCATATATGCGCCCATTCCAAAAGAATATAAACGAACAAGTTGTAGATCATCAATTCAAAGATGGAACTGAATTTAAACAAATAGTGGACTTGTACGCTTTTGATAGAGAATTGCGGCTGCTCATTATGGACGCTATTGAGAGAGTAGAAGTTGCAATCCGAGCTACCTTGAATAACGTTATGGCTAACAAGCATCAAACTGATGATATATGTAGTGGCTCCCACTGGTACTTGAATGAATCATTATTTAAATCCTCATACCAGCACAAACGACTGTTGAAAGAAATCGAAGATAAGCAATCAAAAGAATCCAACGATCTTCAGAGAGATGTAAAAAAGATTGAACGAACTTCCGTTTCTGCCGAAGTTAAAGATCGGCGGATTGAAAGAAGAGTCCGAGAGAATTATGCCCGCTTCTACCAACATACATATGATTCTCCTAAGTTAATGCCAGGTTGGGCGATGGTGGAAGAATTAACTCTTGGGAGTATATCTCACCTATATCGAGGGCTAGCAAAAGATAATGACCGTAAAGATATCGCTAGAAGATTTGACTTACCTCAAGAGGTTCTTGAAAGTTGGTTGCATACGCTAAACTTTGTGAGGAATTGTTGCGCACATCATAGTCGACTTTGGAATCGAGAATTGTCTGTTCAGCCTAAGATTCCAAATGGTGATAATTGGCAGTTGCCAGACAGACTTGAGCCCAGCCAAGTTCAGCCTAAGCGTCGTATTTATATGGTGTTACTTATGTTAGGTCACCTAATGAGGCAGGTTAGTCCAGATAGTCAATGGCATAATAAAGTAAAAGCGCTAGTTACACTTCATCCCGAAGTGCCAAAATTTCCTATGGGCTTTCCAGATGATTGGCTCAACCACGAATTCTTCAGTAGTTAAGTATCGCGAGACATCAAAAACATCTCGATGAAATACGGGTTTTGCAAAGTCCATGTGAGATTCAGTAAAATTATTCATACTAGAATGTCTTCGTTTTAATTTGATATTTATAGAAATCGAATGGGTTTTATTCAGAGGTCTATAAGGCTACTTTGTCTTCGTTTTAGTTAAGCCGGTTCATTCTAAACCACTTGCCCTGCTGCCCAACCACTGCTCCATGCCCACTGGAAATTAAAGCCACCGAGCCAACCGGTAACGTCAACCACTTCGCCAATGAAGTACAGACCTTCTACGTTTTTCGCCATCATGGTTTTTGATGATAGGTCATTGGTATCAACACCGCCTATAGTAACTTCGGCGGTGCGATATCCTTCTGTGCCGTTTGGCTTTATTTGCCAATTCTCTAGGGTGTCAGCAATGGCGTCACACTCGCCGTGAGTCAGCTGTTTCACCGGCACGTTACGCCAACTATGATACTCAATAAGGCTCTGCACCATACGCTTTGGAAATACTTTATTTAAACAGGTAGCAAGCAATGCGTCTGGCGTCTCTGTGCGTGCAGTTTGTAGAAGCGCCGTAGCATCGTCGTTAGGTAGCATGTTGATACTTAAGCTGTCACCCGCTTCCCAATAGCTGGAAATTTGGAGCATGGCAGGGCCGCTTAACCCTCGGTGGGTAAACAACATTGCCTCTTTAAACGTAGTGTCGTTGCAGCTGGCATATACATCAACTGCGATACCGCTAAGCTCTGCCAGTGTGTCTTTATCTTTATCGTGCAAGGTAAAAGGAACAAGTGCTGCGCGAGTAGGTAATACGTTAAGACCAAATTGCTGCGCTATTTTATAGCCAAATGGCGTGGCTCCTAGCTTTGGCATGCTTAAACCGCCGGTAGCAATTACAAGGGATTCACATTCATACTCGCCATTCGAGGTTGTAAGTGAGTACCCACTTTCAGTTTTTTCGACACCTAGAATGTCGCAACGAGTAGTAATCGTCACATCCGCTTTGTTGCACTCATTTAGCAGTAAATCGACGATCTCTTTGGCGCTATCATCACAAAACAGTTGGCCCAAGGTTTTTTCATGGTAGGCAATGCCATACTCGGCAACCAAGCCAATAAAGTCCCATTGGGTATAGCGACTTAGTGCCGACTTACAAAAGTGAGGGTTTTGCGAAAGAAAGTTTTCAGGGCCTGCATACATGTTAGTGAAGTTACAGCGGCCACCGCCGGACATCAGGATTTTTCGGCCCACTTTTTTGGCGTGATCAAGCACTTCTACGCTGCGTCCGCGCGCGCCGGCCTGCGCCGCACAAAAGAGCCCTGCAGCTCCTGCACCAATAACAATTACATCGCGCTTGATCACAATTAACCTCTAGGAAAAACGGCCAATGGATGTGTGGTTATTAGCTGTACGAAGGCGCGAGTACCGGGCTTTATAGCATTTTCGTGGCTTACTCGTACTTTAAGCTCGTCGCCGGAATCTAAGACAACCGCGTAAAGCCGACTTTCGCCTTCGTAGCGTACCCATTCAACCGTACAGTTAGTTTCACTAAGTGTAGCATCTAAGCTTAAATCGTCAGGGCGTACCAACAAGTCTACGTTGCCGCTTGCACCTTGAAGCGGCGTGCCTGGCACATTACCAATATCGGTAACCACTGTTTTGTCTGTATTTGCTGCGCTGCTATCAAACGACGCACTTAAGAAGCTCGCCTCGCCCATAAAACGCGCCACAAAACGGCTGGCAGGAGAAGAGTAACAGGCTTCAGGTGTGTCTAATTGCTCTAGTACGCCTTTATTTAGAATGCCTACTCTATCGCCTACGCTGAGCGCCTCTTCCTGATCGTGCGTTACCCAAATAGCAGGCACACCTGCTTTTTTTAAGGCATCGCGAATTTCCCAGCGCAAGCTGTCTTTTAGCGCAGCATCAAGGTTTGAAAGGGGTTCGTCTAGCAATACAAAACAAGGCTCGTGAGCTAGCGTTCTTGCTAGCGCAACGCGCTGCTTTTGACCGCCAGAAAGACGTGCAGGTTTTGCATCGCGGAAGTTATCTAAACCTAATAATTGAAGCCAATGATCGGCAAGCTTAGTGTCTTTTAAACGAAAGCAAACGTTCTGCTGAACGGTAAGATGAGGAAACAACGCAAAGTCTTGAAACACCATACCCACGTTACGCTTTTCAGGCGGAACATGTTTGTTTGCTGTACTTTCCCATTCACCTAGGCTCATAGCCCCTTCTGAAATAGGAATAAGCCCAGCCAACGCTTGCAAAATGGTGGTTTTACCGCAGCCGGTTGGCCCCACCAGCATCAGGATTTCGTCTTGTCCAAGCTCAAGATTTAACTTGTCGACAACGCGGGTAGACCCATAATTCACAGACAAATTATTTACACTAAGCATTACGAACGATCATCCTCGGTAACGGTAAACTGGGCTTTTCTTTCGCCCGACAGCATGAGAATTAATCCCACACCTGATAATAAAACAAGTAAAAGCCCCGGCACGGCTGCGCGGCCAAAGTAACCCGCTTCGTAAACACGCCACATATAGGTAGCTAAGGTTTCAAATCCTGTAGGTCCTAACATAAGCGTTGCAGGTAGTTCGCGCATGGCTTCTAAGAACACAAGCGCTGCGCCCGCTATCATACCACGAAGGGTTAACGGCAGCGTAATTCGCATAAATGCCTCACGCGGGCTAGCGCCTAGCACACGAGCGGCTTTTACCAGACCTGAATCAATATTCTCAGCCGTACTTCTTACACTTCCCACAGCAAGTGGGATAAAGCGCAGTACATAAGCCATTACAAGCAGACTTAACGTTTGATAGAGCGCGGGCAACTGCAGGCCAACATAAACAAGGGCCGTCCCCATTACGATACCCGGAACCCCAAAGCCAAAATAAGTAATGCGCTCCATAAAGCGTCCAGCTTTTCCGGCAATAGCGGCATGAGCCACCGGAATGGCGAGTAATACAGCAACAATCGCTGCAATAAATGACGCATGAGCTGAGTTCCACGCATAGCTAAATTCAAAACCGCCGGCGCCTTCTCGCACTAACCACAGCGTAAAAATAGCAAGGGGAAGCACAATAGCCATAAATACCACCGGCATAGTAGCCAGCAACATTAGGTTTCGCTGCCAGCGAGCAGGAAACAACGATAAATGCTTACCTGGGCGCTCTTGAGCGCCACTAATACGACTTTCTATAAATAGAATAAGCCCAACAATAACCATAAGCTGAAGGCTCAGCATAGCGGCTTGACTAAGACCGAAGGCGTTATACTCAACAAAGATAACACGGGTAAAAGTGTCAAAACCCATTATTGCAGGCGTACCAAAATCGGATAACGCATAAAGTGCAGCAAGGAGTGCCCCTGCGGCAACGCTATTCACAACACGCGGTAAAACCACTCGCCATAAGCTTGCGCCTAAGGTTAACCCTAACGTACGCGCCGCGTTAACTAAGCTTGCATCTAAACTCAGTAAGCTTGAACGGGTTGTCATCATGACAAATGGATAAGTATAAAGGCTCATGACCAGCGCAGAGCCCCAAAGGCCGCTGATAGGTGGCGTGCTAATTCCCAGTACGTTTTCAATTTCGCCACCTGTGCCAAATGAAAAGTACATCGCAAATGCGCCAATGTAGCTTGGTAGTGCTAATGGCGCGGCAAGTAAAATGAGCCAAAACCGCTTAAATGGCATCTGCACATAAGCGGTTAAAAAGGCAAGCGGTACTCCGATAAGTACAGAGCCAATAATGGTAAGTACCACCAATGACACCGTGTTCGCTAGTACCCTTAGGTTATGGGTATCGAAAAGTTGCGCACTATCTTGAGCTAGAGAAAACAAAACGCCGACGGGCAATAAAGCCATCAGCGCGATAAGAAGTGCCAGTGGATACGACTTTGGCCAATTTGTCACAGTACGCCAACTTCCCTCATAAGATTAAGTGTAGGGCGTAAGTCAGCCAGTTTACGAAGGTCCATTTCAGGCGGTGACAGCGTGCTTAGGTCAGCTAAGCCTTGCGGCTGTTCAACCCCTTGAACCAGAGGTATTTCGTAGGCTTCGCGAGCAAGATAAGACTGAACTTCGTGCGAAAGCAGGTAACGAATAAAGTTAACCGGCAAGTCGCCGTCGCTCAATGTCACAATACCAGACGCATTTACTAGGCATCCTGCGTCGCTTTTACTGTACGCAAGCGCTACGTTTGCATTCGGCTTACCTGATTTAAGGCGAAGGGTGTAGTAGTGATTCGCAAAGCCAATATCGACTTCACCACGTTCAACGCCCATCACTACACCAAGTTCACCTGCGTACTTTTTCGAGTGCTTATTAATGCCTTTAAGCCATGTTTTAGTGGCTTTATCGCCCTCTAAAATGCGCATTGCAGTGACAAAAGACTGAAACGATGAGTAGGCTGGCGCCCAGCCAATTTTTAAATCGCTGTCGGCTAACGCCATAACGCTTTCAGGGATTTGCTCCGGTTTAACACGCTCAGTGTTATAAGGCAGTGTACGCACACGACCTGTTACCGGTGACCAGCTCGGGTACTGAAAATCTTCGCGCAGCTGCGCAGTAAGGTCGTCTGGCAACGGCTTGGCCGCACCAGCATCAGTAACCATGCCAATCGAGCCCGTGTCTACGGCCCAGAAAAGGTCGGCGCGTTTAACGCCTGCCTTAGTCTCAGCTACGATGGTGTTGGCTAATGCCGCAGAGCCGCCGCGTCTTATTTTAAGATTAAGCTTTGGGTTGCGCTTTTCGATGGCCTTAAGAACATTCTCGTACAAGCCACCTTCACCACGACCTAAGTAAAGTGTAAGATCACCTTCTAATTTAGGCAGTGACTCAACTGACACACTGCCTGTTTGTGTCATAGCGTGAGCAAAACTAAACGGCAAACCAGATAATGCACCGGCCGCTGCTAAGCCTTGTAAGAATGTTCTACGTTGCATACACCTTCCTTAAAATACGTCTTTACGACTTTGTTCTACTTCAACCAAAAGTGCGCGAGCGCGGTCAAGTTTGGCCTGCATAGACTCTACGACCTTACGAACTGAATCAACGCCAGTGTCTTTTGAGATAGCTTGTGGAAGCGTTACGTTAAAGTCTTTCTCCAAGTCTTCAACCAAAGCTGCGTTTTTCGCAATCAAGTCACCTTCCACACCTTCAAATCGTTGAAGGTAAGTATCGTGAACGAGTGTAGTTGCTACTTCGTGAAGCTGTTCCGCGTACTTAGCAACAACACGATCAAGACGTGTTTTAATATCGTCGATAACTTCAGGGCCTGTGGTAGGTTCTTTTTCGGTGGTTTGAACCTTGTTCACTAAGCCTTTCTTTTGATACTGGGACGCAAGTTTAACTGCGCCTAACGCCTGCCACAAGGCATGATTTAGCTTCTCTTGCTCTACGCGTACGTCTGCAACAGGCTTGCCTTCATCAATGGCGACTTTCACACCATAAATACCTTGCCAAATAGAGGCGTAAATAGGCACATACTGGGTTTCAATAGCAGAGTGAAAATCAACCTCTTCCCAATACTCAATCAGTGCATCGGTCTTAAGCGATTTATCTTTTGCTTCATACGCATCAACAACACTGCCAAACTTGCTTTCTAACCAATGTACCTCTTCCGTATATTCGCCGATGTGCGCGTGAAGATTGTTCACGTGATCGCCAATGGCACCGTTAGCAAGCGCCTGAGAAGATAGCATCGAGAAAGTGACCGCAGAAGCCAGTACCAAAGCACTCATTTTTTTCAGTGTTGTTGTCATAATTATTCCTAAAACGTTTGTCTTTTCACGCAAATGATACTTATTATCATTAATCAAGTAAAGGTAACTGAACGAGCCCACATGCTAAGTAACGTAGTGTGTTAGCCCTTATTTTTTCTGCACTTTCGACACAGAATACTGCATGTTAGTTCATTAACCTTCACTGAACGTACTGATATTCAACGCTATTTACAGAGCGCCAGATCATACATAGATTACATTTTAATGAAAATCCCGACCAGCATACACATAAGTAAAGAATACCAATTCGCATAGATAGTTGCCCACTCAGAAGGCGCTGGTAATTATCTATGCGGACTGGTATTAACGAATCTTTACAAACATCTGAACGAAAAAAGCCCGCAACCTTAGTTGCGGGCTCTTGATATTATTAACGCAGTAATTTCGGTGTTACAGGCTATCTAGCATGGTTTGCGCATCGCTAACGTCGAAACGACCTGGGTCTTCAACGTTTAGCTTTTTCACTTCGCCATCTTCCACAAGCATTGAATAACGTAACGAACGCAAGCCGCCGAAATTGCCCGTGTTCATGTCTAAGCCAATTTGCTTGGTAAAGAAACCATTGCCGTCTGCCAGCATTATGATCTCTTCAGCATTGCTTGCTTTGCCCCATGCATCCATAACAAATGCATCGTTCACGCTTAAGCAAATAATACTATCAATACCTTTGGCTTTAAGCTTATCAGCAAGCGCTACATAGCCTGGCAAGTGGGCTTGAGAACAGGTCGGCGTGAATGCACCGGGTACCGCAAACAATACGACGCGCTTATCTGAAAACAACTCGTTAGTTCCTGGGTTGGTTATCTCGCCATTTACTAAAAGGCTAAAATCTACTTCAGGCAAAGTGCCCCCAATTTGTATCATGCTACTCTCCTAGATTTTGTGACACAAATACACATCAAATCTGTGTTTTTTGCTTTCAATAGCCATTGATGCTTTTATTCCTGCCAGCACGTCTGCACTGTTTGGGCGTTTCACCACTACCCGATGCGTGGCTAGCTCTAGTGCTGGCGGTAACAGCGCATCTGCGTCTGGGTCATGACCAAGCAGTTGCTGAAACAGCCGCATTTCCTTTTTCACCAAGGCTGACTTCTTTTTGTGCGGGAACATGGGGTCTAAGTAAATAGCGTTCACATTCTCACCAGTGAAGTATTGCATTACCTCAGCACTATTTCCATGTTGAAGCGACATTTTAGCTGCAAGTTCCGGAAAACTAAGCGCTAATCTGCGAATACCATCTTCAAGCAAGGCGGCAACCACAGGCGATCGCTCTATCATTGTGACCTTACAGCCAACGCTTACCAAAACAAAGGCATCACGACCTAGCCCAGGCGTTGCATCCACTACGTGCCATGCTTCATTGCCTTTAAGACCAATGGCCTTAACAATGGGCTCTTTGCGCCCACCGCCGTACTGCTTGCGATACAAACTTGCCGGCGAAGCAAAATCAACCTCTACCGGATTCACTTTTTTCTCACCTGCGTCGGCAAGCCCTAGCACGCCGTTTTGTACCTGCAAATACAAGCCTTCGCTAGGCTTTTCACTGCTGCTAACAACAGGAAAACCCCACTTTTCGCTGATTGCACTAATTAATGCAGCGTCATCGCTATTGGTGTCATCACAAATAATTAAAGGCACATGATTAAGCATGACCGTACTGCTCCTTATGCCCTATCCATCTATTAATGATGGCTTGAGCGTGAGAGGGGTATTTGTCCCAAAGGGTATAGGCAATTTCCTGAACCTTAGGGATAAGAGCGGCGTCGCGTACTAGGTCTGCTATTTTAAGTTCGGCCATTCCCGTTTGCTTAGTACCCATAAATTCACCCGGGCCACGAATTTCCAAATCGCGCTGGGCAATATAAAACCCGTCGTTAGATTCGCGCAATACGCCAAGGCGCTGAGTAGCGGTTTTCGATAGTGGGCTCTGGTACATAAGTACACACTGACTTTCTACCGCACCACGCCCCACTCGGCCTCTAAGCTGGTGAAGCTGTGCTAAACCCAATCGTTCAGGGTTTTCAATGATCATGATGCTGGCATTAGGTACGTCTACGCCTACTTCAATAACGGTAGTCGCTACCAATAAATCCAGCTTTCCGTCTTTAAAGTCGGCCATAACCTGCGCTTTTTCAGCAGGCTTTAAACGCCCGTGTACCAAACCAACGTGTAGGTCTGGCAGCGCAGTACGAAGGGTAACCGCAGCGTCTTCTGCTGCCTGACACTCCAACACTTCCGACTCATCAATTAGCGTACACACCCAGTAGGCTTGGCGGCCGTTTTCTTTACAGGCCTGACGTACGCGCTCTATCACATCGGCGCGGCGTGTATCGGGTAATACCACGGTTTGCACCGGTGTTCTGCCCGGTGGCAACTCATCAATTATAGAGGTGTCTAAATCAGCATAGGCTGTCATTGCCAACGTTCTTGGAATAGGCGTTGCCGTCATAATTAGCTGATGAGGGTAGCGACCTTGCTGTTCGCCTTTATCGCGCAGGGCCAAACGCTGATGTACACCAAAGCGGTGTTGTTCATCCACAATAACCAGCGCTAGCTGCTGGTAGTTCACGCTTTCCTGGAAGATGGCGTGAGTACCCACCAGCATTTGAATATCGCCAGCTTCTAAGCGGGCTAATACTTCATTGCGGGCTTTGCCTTTCAGCTTGCCGGCAAGCCAGCCTACTTCAATACCTAAAGGTTCTAGCCAGCCACGAAAGTTATTGGCATGCTGTTCAGCCAACAGCTCAGTAGGTGCCATTAATGCTACCTGATGCCCTGCACCAATGGCTGATAGCGCTGCCAGTGCGGCAACCAAGGTTTTACCAGAGCCAACGTCTCCTTGAACCAAGCGCATCATGGGGCGCGCATGCTGCATATCTTTTTGAATGTCTTGCACCACGCGAGCCTGAGCACCTGTGGGGGAAAATGGTAATTGGGCAAGCATTTTATCGATAAGCGGCTGATTCACCTTAATGGGAATGCCAGGCTGCGCATCTGATAGCTTTCGCACTTTCAACACACTAAGGTGATGAGACAGCAGCTCTTCAAGAATTAACCGATACTGGGCAGGGTGCAACCCCTCTTCCATTTCGTGTACGTCTACATCGGGTGGTGGGCGATGCACCAAATGAAGCGCCTCATTAAGGCTAATTTGGTCATCGTAAATACCGTCGGGCAGTAAGTCGGCCAGCGCCCCTTTATCCAAAAGCTTTAAAGCTTGGTCAGTCAAATTACGAAGGGTTAGCTGCTTAACACCGTCTGTGGTGGGGTAAACTGGCGTTAGTGATTCTTCTGATGGTGGCGCGTCTTCATCCACTAATTTAAATTCGGGATGCATCATTTCAATGCCCCACTTGCCAGTACGCACTTCTCCAAAACAGCGCACCGTGTTGCCTGGTGTCATGATTGAACGCTGCACCGCACCAAAGTGGAAAAAGCGTAAGGTTATGGTACCCGTACCGTCGCTAAGCTTGACCACCAGCATGCGCTTCTTGCCATATTGAATGTCGGCGCTCATTACCTGGCCCTGCACGCTTACATGGGTAAACGGGCGGCACTCTGCCACGCTATAAATACGGGTTCTGTCTTCGTAGCGGTGAGGAAGATGAAACAGAATATCTTGAAGGGTAAACAAACCTATTTTGTTAAGCTTTTCTGCCACCTTTGCGCCTACGCCTTTAAGCGCAGTAATGGGTGTAGTGGCCAGTGCTTGCATCAAGCGATATCCTTCTTTTGGAACATTAACTATTTAACCTTTGAATTGGCACAAGCTGGTGTTATTCAACATGTTATAGGAAAAGAAGTGTAAAGGATTGTTGAGGGGTTGGCGAGTACGCTTTAGGCCAGTTTTTTACGCTGGCCCCTATACAAGTAAGAGCAAAACTAAAAGTGCAACCAATAGGTTAGGCCCTAGTCGGCCTCTAGCGCGTTTGCTTCTGCTTTTGTGATCTGCATTTCTTTCCACCAGCTATCGTCGGCATCCACTTCACCAATGGCGTTAATAGCAGGCAAAGGCAAACCTTTGCGTTGGCAAAGTTTATACAAACGCGGGTAACCATTTTGAAAGGCCAATGCTTGGCACTCTTCTTCTGGTAACTGCTGGGTGTTATACATACCTGCAATAGTACGTTGGCGCTGGGCTTCGTAAAGTACTAGCGCTGCGGCTACCGATACGTTCAACGACTGCACCATGCCCATCATAGGAATAACAATGTCATGGTCGGCAACGGCTTTCGCCTCATCAGAGGCACCGTATTTCTCTTGACCAAACAAAATAGCCGTAGGCTTGGTGTAATCAATATCACGAAAATCGACAGCGGTATCAGATAAGTGGGTTACCAACACCTGCATGCCTTGGCCTTTTAGTTCAGTCATCGCGTCGTTGATATTATCGTGATTGGTTTGACGCACCCATTGTTGGCTGCCCATAGCGGTGCCGCGACGAAACTGGTATTTCTTTTCCCACACGGTGTGAACGCGATGAATACCCACTGCATCACAGGTTCTCACTACTGCAGATACATTATGCGGCTTGTGTACATTTTCAAGGCAAACCGTAAGATCAGTTTGCCTTCTTTCCAGCACTTGTCTTATGCGCTGGTAACGCTCAGGTGACATGGCTTACTCCGGCAGTTCCATTACACCATCAATTTCAATTTGTGCACCTTTAGGCAATGCAGACACCTGAACGGCTGCGCGTGCTGGGTAAGGCTTAGTGAAGTAACGGCTCATAATTTCATTAACCGTTGCAAAGTGACCTAGGTCGATAAGGAAGATGTTCACCTTCACTAAGTCGTTTGTAGTGCCGCCCGCAGCGTCACACACCGCTTTAATGTTCTCAAAAACTTGTACAGCTTGCGCTTCAAAGTCGTCAGAAACCATTTCCATAGTTTCAGCAACAAGAGGAATTTGACCTGAAAGATAAACGGTAGTACCTGCTTTAACCGCTTGGCTGTAAGTACCAATAGCAGCAGGTGCCTTATCGGTCTGAATAATAGACTTAGACATAGTAGTTCCTAAATAATGTAGTAATTAGTGTCGTGATTGACTATGACGAGACACTCTTTGAACTTCCGGCATAGTACGTATTTTCTTCATTACGCGAGCCAAGTGCACACGGTTGTGCGTGGTAAGTTCAAGGTCAATAAAGTAGATATTACTCTCTTTCTCTTCAGTTTGCAGACCAATGATATTGGAATCGCACCCTGAAATGGTGTTCGTTAAAGTTGCCAGTGTGCCCTGATGGTTAAACAACTCTATACGCAATGACGCTTTAAATTCGCCTTGCGGGTTGTCGTCCCACTGCATGGGCAATACGCGTTGAGGTTCTTCGCGTGTTAGCTTGCGAATATTATTACACCCAATTTGGTGAATAGTCATGCCGCGGCCGGGGCTCAATACCGCTACAATTTCATCGTCTGGAATAGGATGGCAACAACGAGAATAGTGAACAAGCAGGCCTTCTGTGCCGCGAATAGCCACATTACCTTTCTTGTCTGATAAGTCTGTTGTGCTTTCACCCAATAAACGGCGCGCTACAATTGCGCTTAGCTCGTTACCAAGGCCGATATCTACTAGCAAGTCGTCAAAATTAGCGTGCTTGGTTTCGGCTACCACACGTTCGATATCTTCGTTTGGAATATCGTCTAGTTTAACGCTGCCTAACGCATGACGAAGTAGACGGTTACCCATGTTCACCGCTTCTTGAGAATGCTGTTTACGCAGATACTGACGAATACGGGTACGCGCACGAGCGCTCACCACAAAGTTTAGCCAATTTGCATTAGGCTTCGCTTTCGGCGAGGTAATAATTTCCACGGTTTGACCGTTTTCAAGCGGCTTGCTTAAGCTAAAGTTTCTGCGCTCTACGCGCACACCTACGCAGGTATTACCCACATCAGAATGCACGGCATAAGCGAAGTCAACGGCGGTTGCGCCCGTTGGCAATTCGATAATACGTCCGTCTGGTGTAAATACGTAAATTTCATCAGGGAACAGGTCGGTTTTTACCGACTCGATGAATTCAAAGGATGAGCTGGCCGATTGCTGAAGCTCAAGCAGGCTTTGCATCCACTTGCGCGCTCGAAGCTGTGCAGTGGTGCCATTATCGCCAGGCTCTTTGTAAAGCCAGTGCGCCGCCACTCCTTTGTCTGCCATTTGGTCCATTTCCTGGGTTCGAATTTGAATTTCCACAGGAATGCCGTGCGGGCCAATTAATGACGTATGCAACGACTGATAGCCGTTGGTTCGAGGGATAGCGATATAATCTTTAAAACGGTTTTCAATAGGCTTGTACAGCCCATGCATAGCACCAAGGGCGCGATAACAGTTATCTACCGATTGAACAACGATGCGAAACGCATAAATATCCATTACCTCATTGAACATCAGTTCTTTGTTTTTCATTTTGCGGTAAATGGAATACAAGTGTTTTTCGCGACCCAATACATTCGACTCAATTTGGTAGGCGTCTAAACGAGTGTTCAGCTCTTCGCGAATGTTTTCGATAATCTCTTTACGATTACCGCGGGCCTGGCGCACAGCAGACTTTAGTGCGCGATGACGCATAGGATACATGGCCTGAAAACCTAAATCTTCAAGCTCATTTTTAATGTCGTGAATACCCAAGCGGTGGGCGATTGGCGCGTAGATTTCTAGCGTTTCTAGCGCAATGCGGCGGCGCTTGTCTGGTCGTAATGACCCGAGCGTGCGCATGTTGTGCGTGCGATCAGCAAGCTTGATAAGAATAACCCTGATGTCTTGCACCATGGCCATCATCATTTTACGGAAGTTCTCCGCCTGCGCTTCCTGTTTAGTGCTAAACGCGAGTTTATCTAGCTTACTAACACCTTCTACCAGTTCAGCAACGGTATCGCCAAAAGCTTCGGCTAAGTCTTCTTTGCTGTAATGGGTATCTTCAATAACGTCGTGAAGGAGTGCCGCCATGATCGTTTCGTGATCAAGGTGCATGTCAGCCAAAATACCGGCGACGGCAACTGGGTGAGTAATGTACGGATCGCCGCTTGAACGCATTTGTCCGTCATGCGCTTCTTGCGCAAGCACAAAAGATTCTTGTACCAACTGAACGCGGTCGGCTGGTAAGTACTCTAAAACTTTCTGCTTTAAACCTTCAAACAAATACACAGTGAAGCGTGACCCTTATCTAACGTTACAACCCTAAGAATACGTTTAATTGTGCAAGAAGCCAATACGCCAAAAGTAAAGCGCCAGTGCTTTTTTCAAAGCACTGGCGCTAAAATACCGATAAAACCGTTAAAAAGAGGTTTTATTGATCAGATAGGATGTTTGCTACTGATGCAAATTCAGCATGTTCTTGCTGCTCTTGAGCTTGAAGTTCTGCTTGTTCAAGCGTAGCAGCCGTTACCAAACCTTCTTCAATTTCACGAAGTGCTGTAACAGTTGGCTTATCGTTTTGAACGTCAACCATAGGATCTTTGCCTTCAGTGGCAATTTGACGTGCACGGCGTGCAGCAACAAGCACTAGGTCAAAGCGGTTACCAATTTTATCTACGGCATCTTCTACAGTTACGCGAGCCATGTATTTCTCCGAAAATTAGGTTGAGCAAGTTATTCAAAAAACGGCCGCGTAGTATACACAGATACGTAGCGCGATCCTAGCGTTTTGTTTGAATTTGAAGCAGTCAGATCATGCAATTTATGCAGCGATCGTTCGATGCTAAAACAAAACACGTATTGTTAAGTTAAGCTTACGCGCTACCGAGCAGTTCGTCCAATAGCACTTGATGGCGCATTTGTTGTTTTCCCGTGCGAAGTCGCTGTGCTGTAACGATGGCTTCCAAATCGTTTAACGCAGTCGCAAAGTCGTCGTTGATAATTACACTATCGAATTCATTGAAATGAGACATTTCAGCTACGGCTTGCGCCATACGCCCTGCAATGACTTCTTCACTGTCTTGACCGCGATTATTTAAACGCTGCTCTAGCACGTCGAGTGAAGGCGGAAGAATGAAAATACCGCATGTGTCTGGCATAAGCTTTTTGACTTGGCGCGCGCCCTGCCAATCGATATCTAAAAATACGTCAATGCCACGGTGCAAAGTTTGTTCAATTGTCACGCGGGATGTGCCGTAATAATTGCCAAATACTTCTGCGTATTCAAAAAACACACCCTGTTCAATCAGCGCTTCAAACTGCTCTCGGCTCACAAAATGGTAGTGCACGCCGTCGACTTCACCCGGACGAGGTTGACGTGTTGTATGAGATACAGACACCTGCATTGGCGTAGCTGTATTGCTTTCATACTTTTCCATTAGCGCCTTTATAAGGCTTGATTTTCCTGCTCCAGAAGGAGCTGCAAGAATGAATAAGTTGCCGAGTAGTGAAGCCATAGGGTATTAAAATTCTTTCAAAATGTGGTGATTTCAAGTGGCAATGATAGCATATTAAGCGGTTGTGCCGTACCTTTCATTGCATAGTGAAAACTTGGTTCATTCTATCAAGCTTATGCCGATGGGTTACCACAGCAAAAATTAATGGGGTCAGAGTACTTTTTCTGGCCCTAAATGTACTCTGACCCCAAAACTAGGAAATAAAGCATGACTCAGCAACTTCTGCCGTGCGTAGAGATAAACCCATCCACTACGCCTGATGCCTGCGTTATCTGGCTTCACGGTCTTGGCGATTCAGGCCATGGTTTTGCGCCTATTGTGCCCGAGCTAAAACTGCCCGAATCAATGGCGGTTAAATTTCTCTTTCCTCACGCTCCAGAACGCCCTGTGACTATCAATGGCGGCATGAGAATGCGCGCTTGGTACGATATCAAATCGTTAGATTTTGAAAGCCGTGCGGACTTAGAGGGTGTAAAAGAGTCGGCTGCTCAGGTAGAAGCGCTTATCGAAGCACAAATTGAAAGTGGCATTCCTAGCGAACGTATTGTACTTGCAGGATTTTCTCAAGGCGGTGTTATTGCTCTGCACTTAGCACCTAGATATGCCAATAAATTTGCAGGTGTTATCGCTCTATCTACTTATATGTGCGAGCCATCACTTCTTGGAAGCGAATCAAAAGACACAAACCGCGAAACGCCAATTATGATGGCACATGGTGAGCAAGACGAAGTGGTGCCGGTATTTATGGGCAATGCTGCGTTCAAAACGCTGAGCGAAAGTGGCTTTAATGCCACGTGGCAGACTTACACCATGCAGCACAATGTTTGTATGCAAGAGCTTAACGACATAAGTGCTTGGCTTCAAAAAGTTCTAGGGTAATGCCTTAAGAGCCTGTTAGCCCTTGCTGCAAATTACGTTCATATAATAAAGATCAACAGCCTCTGGTATTTAAACAAAAGAAAAAGCTGGTGAAGCAACAAAAGCCAGCTTTCTTCTTAGCGTGAGTGGGTACACGTCTGTCGATTAAAAAGTCGCGCCTTCCGTCTCTTCTTTATTTCACGTTTATTCCAAAACTATTCGACGACTCTGTTGCGCCCCGCATTTTTAGCTTTGTAAAGGTTGTCATCGGCCTGCTTCAAACAAGCGTGCAAGTTTGTATCAGTAAGCGCTGTGGCTACACCAAAGCTTGCGGTTATCGAGTGATTAACATCACCTTCTACAAACGGGTTAGCTTCAACCACCTTCCTCATTTTTTCTGCTAATTTTACCGCTTGGCTCAACGTCGCATGAGGGAATAAGACCAAAAACTCTTCACCACCGGTTCTTGCCACCACGTCAGTAGTTCTTACTGCTTCTTTCATTAGGCGAGTGATGTGTATAAGCACTTCGTCACCAATATCGTGGCCATAGGTATCGTTGATTGTTTTGAAATGGTCAATATCTACCACCACCGCACTTAAAGGGAAATGAGCACCGGGATCTTGCATTGCGCGTTCAAAAAAAACAGCCTCAAGGAATCGCCGGTTAGGAAGTTTTGTAAGCGGATCGGTATTAGCCTGACGCATGCGCTCTAAATTTTCACGCAACATTTCTTTTCTGCTTTGATGCCAGAAATTTTCACCTATAAAGGCGACGCAAATAAAACAGAACGTAGCGATTAAGAAGCGGGAAACATGTTCTGCTGGGTACTCAGCCACTATTTTTTCTTGATTGTAGAGCATAAAAATAGCGATACCCATGGTTACTGCTACGTAAACCATGGCGGGCTTGAAACGCACAACAACTATCTGAATAAAAAGCAGGGGAAAAATAAAATAAAGCCCAGTGTTATTGAGCCCGCCGGTATAAACCAAGCCGTTTATGGTAAATGCTACCACTAAGCCTGCTAAATAATAGAAGACATCGACGCGAGGGAACATATGGGATAACGCCACATTGGCGTACACAAAAGCAGCTGACCCCGCCAGCGTTCCAACGAGCAATGGGTTGTTTGTGCCCATGTTGATCCACGCCATAAACGCCATAATGGTGCCACCAACATAAGATATGAAATATAGCGTTAAGCGCCTTCGTTTTGCTTCCGCTTCATCTTGCTGAGCACTTCTAAGTAATTGACGCAACGACGAACTGTCCATAAAAAGACTTATCTCCGCATTTAAAACTAATTAACCATTATTCCTTTCAGCATAGACTGAATGTTCAATAATAACCAAGGAGAAAACTGCGCCTAATTTCAAACATTAATACAGAAAATGCGTATACTACGGGGTATATCGTATGACGTTATGTGATACATCGTTTTAGTTTCTTTTTATATAGTTTGGAATAGCCATGAGTCACCTCAACACTACCCGCACCGTTCGAATTGCTACTAGAAAAAGTGCTTTAGCGCTTTGGCAAGCAGAGTATGTGAAGGCAAAATTGTTGGAGCATTATCCGTCAATGAACGTTGAGCTTGTGCCTATGAGCACGCAGGGCGACAAAATTTTAGACACACCTCTGGCGAAAATAGGTGGTAAAGGGCTTTTCATAAAAGAGCTTGAAATTGCCATGCTTGAAGGCCGTGCCGATATTGCCGTGCACTCTATGAAAGATGTACCGGTTGAATTTCCTGAAGGTTTTGGCCTTCACGCTATTTGTGAGCGAGAAAACCCGTTTGACGCTTTTGTCTCAAATAATCACGACAGTTTAGATGCCCTGCCCCAGGGCGCAGTAGTAGGTACGTCTAGCCTTCGCAGACAGTGCCAAATTCGCAAGTATCGCCCTGACCTTATCATTAAGGACCTGCGCGGAAACGTGAATACTCGCCTAGCCAAGCTAGACGCAGGTGAGTACGACGCTATTATCTTAGCTTCTGCTGGCCTTATTCGCCTTGAAATGGAATCTCGTATTCGCATGCCGTTACCTGCTGATATTTCACTACCCGCCGTTGGGCAGGGTGCCGTAGGCATTGAGTGCCGTAACAACGATGAAGAGCTAATTAAGCTGCTACAGGCGTTGAACCATACAGACACTAATACACGTGTTACCGCAGAACGCGCCATGAACGAGAGATTGGAAGGCGGCTGCCAAGTACCTATTGGTAGCTTTGCCACGCTTGATGGCGATGTGCTGACACTAACCGGTATGGTTGGTAAGCCAGATGGTTCAGAACTGCTCTTTGCTTCTGCTACAGCGTCGCGAGAAAAAGCCGCAGATATTGGTGTTGAAGTAGCGGAATCCCTTCTTGAGCAAGGTGCCGGTGAAATCTTAAAGGCGCTTTATAACTAAGTTATAGTTTGTCGAATGCGTGCAGGTTTACGCAGTAAAATAAAAGGATGAAAATTCGATAGTATGTTGCTGTTTACACGCCCACTGCCGAAGTTAAAAGCAAGCGCTTCTGCCTTTGAAAAAGCCGGAATTGACGCGGTAGGTATTGCCACGTCTAACATCATTGATATTTCGTCTGAAAGAAAAGCTGCTGCAGAATTTTTAGCGTCAAATGCAGTAAACGCAATTGTTGTTACCAGCGTATATGCTGTAGACACCGTTATTGAAGGCTTACGCGAAACGGCTAACGAATTACCATTGATCATAGCTGTGGGCGATGCCACTGCACGAAAATTACAAGCGGGACTTCAGGCGTTTTCATCGGCGCAGGTTGCTATTCCCGAAGCCCATACATCCGAAGGTATACTGGCAATGCACCAACTTAATGAGGCAAACTGTCAGCATGTCGTTATCATTAAGGGTGAAGGTGGGCGCGACGCCATAGCCACTGGATTAGACGAAAAAGGTATTTTAGTGAATAGCTTTTGCGTTTATAAAAGAGAGCAACTTACAAGCCCAATTTACACAAAGCGGTGGAAAATGGGCGAAGTTAGCGGCATTATCGCTACAAGCGAAGCAATGGCACTGCAACTAATTGCGCAATTTGGCCAAGCACTTAGATCTATTAAATGGTTAACAGTGAGCGACCGAATTGCCAAAACCCTCACTAGCCAAGGCATTGAAGAGGTAGCGGTTTGTCAGCGAGCCACCGATCAGGCACTCATCGCCTGGGTAAAGGATAACTGGGAGTATTGAATGGCCAACAACAATGAAAGTAGCCCACAAAAAGAGGAACTCGTGAAAGTGGAAGCTGAAAAAGACGTTATCGAATCTTCTGCCACGCACAGTGAATCAACACCGTCTGGTGCTGCTAAAAAGAAATCGTCGGGAAATGGTCTACTGTGGTTTGTTGTAATCATACTTTTCCTTATTGTGCTTGGTATGGCTGGCGCAGGTTACTGGTATTACATGCAGCAACAGTCGGCAAGCAAGGACTCTGAATCTGCACTTCAAACGACGACCTCTCAGCTAAACACTATTGAGCGTGAGCGCGCTGGTCTTGTTGCCTCTATCGACAAAGTAGCTCGTACCAACCAGACGTTAGAAAGCACGGTAGCCGAATTAAAAGCGCAAAACGAAAAGCTGACGCTGCAAGCTGAGTCGACTCTTGAACAACTAAATAATATGGAAGGTCGCCGCCCGGCAGACTGGCTTATTGCTGAAGCTGATTACTTAGTTCGCATGGCAGGCAGAAAGCTTTGGTTAGAAAACGACGTACGCACAGCAATTTTGCTGCTAGTTAACGCAGATAAACGCTTAAAGTCGTTGGCCGACCCATCGGTACTTCCGGTTCGCGCAAATCTTGCTGAAGATATTCAAACCTTACAACAGCTTAACCCTGTATCACAAAGTTCCGTCGCCCTCGCGCTTACGGGTATGATTGCTCAAATTGATAAACTGCCACTTGATACCTTCGAAAAACCAGAAGACGCCAATGCAGACGACACGACCTTATCGGAGTCAGCTGACGACTGGCAGGAGAACCTTGCAAAGGTGTGGCGTTCACTGGTGAACGATTTTCTTACCATAAAAACCATTGAAGGCCCGGTTGAACCAGTGCTTTCACTAGAAGCCCAGTTCCTAGCAAAAGAGCAGCTTCGTCTGCAGCTTATGCACGCGCAAACCGCCGCGCTTCAGGGCGATGCAGGGCTTTATAGCCAGTCGCTTCAATACGCTCAAACGTTAATTATTGAAAAGTTCGACACAGAGAAAAGCCAGGTATCGGGTTTTGTAGATGCACTACAAAACCTCATTGCTACCGACGTATCGCGCCCAATACCTACAGAGCTAGCGTCACAAAAACCACTAGAGCGTCTACTGGATAGCCGCGTTAAGCAAGTGTTCGGACAAGGAGCAAGTGCACTATGAAATGGTTAGCTATTGCCCTTGCGGTATTAGCCGCATTTGTTGTTGCACTCATTGTTGGCCCGATGTTGTTAGGCGATAAGGGCTACGTACTCATATCACTGGGTAACACCGCTGTTGAAATGACGGTGATTAGCTTTTGTATTTTAGTGATTGGTGCCGTCATTGCCTGGTACGTACTATCCCGACTGGTATTGTGGGCGTTAAGCCTGATCACAGGTTCACATAAATGGTTCGGCACCTTAGGTGAGCGCAAACGTAAGCGTGCGTTCTACGACGGCTTACACGCAATGGCTGCAGGTGATTTTGATACGGCTCAAAAGGCGCTAAGCAAAACCACCAACGGCGATTTCGAAGGCGTTAACTATTTGGCGTCAGCGCAAATTGCTTTTGCCAATAACGATTTAGCCAAAGCCCGTTATTTCCTCGTTCAGGCAACTGACTTTCCAAAAGCGAAAGTAGCCGCAACGGTCATGCACGCGCGTATTGATATGGCTGAAGAAAAATACGATGCGGCACTAGAGAAACTTAACGAACTTGACGAGCAAGAGCGCGAGAACAAGCAGGTTGTGCAGTTAAAAGCGCAAATTCTTGCCAAGCTAGGTAAATGGCAAGTACTTCAAGAGAATTTGTCAGGCTGGCGTAAAGTATTGCCCAAAGCAGACTACACTGCGTGGAGCCAGCGCATCGCCAAAGGTAAGTTTGCCGAAATTGCCAGCAAACAAGGTGCTGTCGAGCTTAAATCGTATTGGGAAACCCTACCTCGTAAGCTTCGTCACGACGATGCTTACCGCGCGGCCTACATTCAACAGTTACTTGACCAAGGTATGCATGCCGACGCACAGAATTTGCTAGTTGAATGGCAAAAACGTGGCCCGAATAGCGCCCTGTTTCCGCTGTTCACGCAGCTTAATATTCCTGATGCATCGCCATCACTACGACTGCTTGAAAGCTGGATAAAGCAAGACGAAGAAAACGTGTCGCTATACTCCACGCTAGGTCAAGTTGCATTTAACTCAGGCGATGATGTGTTGGCGGAAAAAGCCCTGCTTAAAGCCACCAAAATGAAGTCGCGCAAAGAAGACTTATTGCTGCTGTCTGCAATTAGCGAACGCAAGCACGACACAGCCACTGCGCTTCAGCTTTACAAGGAAGGTCAGCAGCTAGCCAGCTAGATGAATATTCATTTAGCTTTCTGGTAGTACTTGTATTACCCGTAAAATTGAAGATATAGTAAAAAGGAATTCTCAATTCGGGTTGTTTCAACCACAACCCGAATTGACTTAAACAACTTGTCGGAGTGCTTCACTGTTAACCCAGTAAGCTGAGACCGCGAAAGTGGGATCCGTAGAACCTGATCAGGCTAATACCTGCGAAGGGAACAAGAAAATACAATGTGCACAAGGTTAAACCGTGGTTTAGCGTTGTGAAGCGAAGTTGTTTTGCTGTTGATGATACAGACACACCCATGACGGTGCTGCTCGTCACTCAAGGTAAACTGTTCAAGTTTATCCCCAAGTCAACATCAACGGAGTAAAGGGCTGTAATCACCAAAACCTTTACCAACAATCTCGCTAAAGTAACGGGGTTATCCCCTTCAACACTTACACTTTGTATTCTCCTTCACTCCTGACAAGCATTTTTAGAACCTAAACTTAAAAGGTAAAATGCTATGTCGAACAGACGCGAACAGCGCCAACAAGCACAACAATTCATTAATGAACTTGCGGGCGAAGCTTACCCAAATTCAACACGCCACTACGAGTGTGGCAGCCGTGACGATATTCGTGTGGCCATGCGCCTTATTCACCAACACGACAGTTTAGTGGGTGGAACCGAAGACAACCCTATTTTAGAGCCTAACCCGCCCATTCCTGTGTACGACACCTCTGGCCCTTATGGCGACCCGCTAGAAAACATAGATGTACACAAAGGTTTAAGCCCACTTCGCCAAACGTGGATTGAAGAGCGTAGCGATACCTTTGAATTAGAGGGCGTTTCGTCAAGCTTTGCAAAAGAGCGTGAAAACGACATATTTACCGAAGACTTCCGCTTTATTCGCAGCCGCAAACCACTAAAAGCAAAAGCAGGCAAAAATGTTACCCAGCTTCACTACGCAAGACAGGGCATTATTACCCCTGAAATGGAATACATTGCCATTCGCGAGAATATGGGTCGCCAAGCCATTAAAGATGCCGAACTGACGCAGCAGCACAAAGGCGAACACTTTGGTGCGAATTTACCCGATACCATCACGCCTGAATTTGTACGCCAGGAAGTGGCCGCAGGCCGCGCCATTATTCCATGCAACATCAATCACCCCGAGTTGGAACCAATGATTATAGGGCGTAACTTTCTAGTAAAGATTAACGCAAACATTGGAAATTCAGCAGTCACCTCGTCCATTGAAGAAGAGGTAGAAAAGCTGGTGTGGTCAACGCGCTGGGGCGCCGATACCATCATGGATTTATCTACCGGCAGAAATATTCACGAAACACGAGAGTGGCTGCTGCGAAACAGTCCTGTTCCTCTTGGCACCGTCCCCATCTATCAAGCGCTAGAAAAAGTAAACGGTGTAGCCGAAGACTTAACGTGGGAGATGTTTAAAGACACCCTAATTGAGCAAGCCGAACAAGGCGTAGACTACTTCACCATTCACGCTGGCGTGCTGCTTGAGTACGTACACCTTACCGCAAAGCGGGTAACCGGCATTGTATCGCGCGGCGGCTCGATAATGGCAAAGTGGTGCTTAAGCCATCACCAGCAAAGCTTTCTGTATGAGCACTTTCACGATATTTGCGAAATTTGCGCTAAGTACGATGTGGCGCTGTCGCTAGGTGATGGCCTGCGCCCTGGTAGCGTAGCTGACGCTAACGACGACGCGCAGTTCTCTGAATTACGTACCCTTGGTGAGCTGACGAAAATTGCATGGGAGTACGATGTTCAGGTAATGATTGAGGGCCCGGGACATGTGCCAATGCATATGATTAAAGCGAACATGGAAGAGCAGCTTAAGCACTGCCACGAAGCGCCGTTTTATACCCTTGGCCCCCTCACCACCGATATCGCTCCTGGCTACGATCACTTCACTTCAGGTATAGGTGCCGCCATGATTGGTTGGTATGGCTGCGCAATGCTGTGCTATGTAACACCTAAAGAGCATTTGGGCCTACCTAACAAAGAAGACGTTAAACAGGGGCTGATCACCTACAAAATTGCAGCCCACGCTGCCGACTTGGCAAAAGGACACCCAGGTGCACAAATTCGCGACAACGCCATGTCGAAAGCACGCTTTGAATTCAGGTGGGAAGACCAGTTCAATTTAGCTCTCGACCCGCATACCGCGCGCGCTTATCACGATGAAACCTTGCCGCAGGCGTCTGGCAAAGTTGCGCATTTCTGCTCTATGTGCGGCCCTAAATTTTGCAGCATGAAAATTTCTCAGGAAGTGCGCGATGTGGCTAAACAAGCAGAGCAGCAAGAGTTTGAGAAAGAAAAAGGTATGAAAGACATGGCCCAGGCATTCAATCAGTCTGGCGCAGAGCTTTATCACACTGCAGATAGCAAGGTAGAGCTACCATGATGGCGAAAGCGTCCATAAGTCCTGCATCCAACAACCTCACCACTGCACTTCCTGTAGTGTGGTGTGTGGGAGGCGTTGACTGTAGCGGTGGTGCGGGTGTTACCCGCGACGCCATTACATTGGCCGATCTGAACATCCATGCCTGTGTGCTCACTACACAGCTTACCGTGCAGTCCAACTCAATCATGTTTAGTAAGGAAAGCATGTACGCGTCGGCATTAAATCAGCAGTGGCAGGTGCTGTTTGAAGATACCCCGCCACGCGCTATTAAAATTGGCGCTATTGCTAATGATGAGCAAGCGCTGTTGTTGTGTGCACGTATTCAAAAAACGTCTAACCCTCGCCCCTTCGTTGTATGGGACCCTGTACTGTCAACCTCGTCAGGTGGGGTGCTGAGTGAGTTAAGCGAAAGCGTAGTTGACGAACTGTTGAATACGGTAGATATCGTTACGCCAAATATCGATGAGCTTGCGTGGCTCACTCATTTACCAGTTGTTGATGAAGCGAGCTTGCTAACTGCAATCAATCGGCTAAGGAGTAAAGGCGCAAGGAGCGTTTACGTTAAGGGTGGTCACGCCCACTGGCAAAAAAACGTGAGCGATATTTTTGTTTGTGCCTCTCACACTCTTCGTTTTAGCCAGCCGAAATACGCTAACGGCAACCTTCGCGGCACAGGCTGTATGTTAGCCAGCGCATTAGCGGCATTCATTGTGCACGACTACTGCATTGAAGATGCACTTACGCTTGCTAATGCTTACGTCAGCGAAGTTCGTAGCCATACACTTCCGAAGCAATGCTCAGCGGCTAACGTAAATGCTATAAGTAGCGAATTTACCGCCTACTTTGCACGAACCAACGGTTTTCCCGCAAAACCAGAGAGCTTTCCGCTGGTGACCTTTCACCAACGTGGCGCCACTGCTAATGAAAAAAAACGGGATGAGGATACCCTTCTTGAAGCCTCGTCTTGTAAAGAAGCCCACTTTCCTGCACTTACTCATACTCATTTAGGCATCTACCCTGTAGTGGATAGTGTGCAATGGATAGCCCGCCTCTGGCCAACGGGCGTAAAAATTATGCAGCTTCGGGTTAAACAAGGCTCCCAAGAAGACATTCGTCAGCAAATAAAAGAGGCAATAGAATTGGTGAAACACACCAACTGCCAATTATTCATTAATGACTATTGGGAGCTGGCCATAGAACTCGGAGCTTACGGTGTTCATTTGGGACAAGAGGACATCGACACCGCAGACCTAAACGCCATCCGTAGTGCGGGTTTACGGCTTGGAATATCAACACACGGCTTCGCTGAAATTCAGCGTGTTCGCGCTTTAAACCCGTCTTACATTGCCCTTGGTCATATTTTCCCCACCAATACCAAAGACATGCCTTCAAAGCCCCAAGGTGTAGCACGATTAGAAAAATATGTGCAGCTTTGCGATGGCATTCCCACCGTTGCTATTGGCGGTATTAACTTGTCGCGCATAGGCGATGTAGCTAAAACCGGCGTTAACGGCATTGCTGTGGTAAGTGCAATCACTCAAGCAGCACACCCACTGAAAGCCTACCAAGCATTGGTTCAGGAGGCTGGATTTGCTTAGTCATTCAGCTACTCATTCACTTAGTCACTCAGTGGGCCAGCAGTTAGCGCATCAGGATATACGTCGCTACAGCAGACAACTCTTACTCGATTGCATTGATCACGACGGACAGCTTAATTTGGCGAATGCTCACGCTGTTATCGTTGGCTTAGGTGGATTAGGCAGCTTAACCGCCCGCTATTTAGCAGGCGCAGGCGTGGGCAGTATTACACTTATAGATGGTGACACCGTCGACATTAGTAATTTGCAGCGCCAGATAAGCTACAACGAAATGCACCTGGGCGAGCTTAAAGCCAAGTCGCTTTACAATGAACTGCGTAAAGTGAACTCGCATTTAAACATACAGTTTAAAAGCTTATTTGCTGATAGTAACAACTTACCAACGTTAATTGCATCAGCCACCTGCGTACTGGATTGTACCGACAACGTGACGGTACGAAGACAGATAAACCTGGCCTCGTTTCGCGCCTCTATTCCGCTTTTTATTGCCGCAGCCAGTGGGCTTACCTGGCAAGCGCTAAACTTGCCTCAAAACTCAGCCACCTGCGGTTGCTACGAGTGTTTAGTGAATAATGTTGCCGTACGCGAGGATTGCGTTAGCAAAGGCGTACTGGGCCCAGTAGTAGGCATGGCAGCGTGCCACCAAGCTACCCAAGCCTTGTTATTTCTGGCAAGAGGCTTCGATGCCGATATTAAATGGGGCCATTACGTAAACGCCCATGCAGGCCAAGGTACGCTGCAAAGTTTCAAGCTTCCCCCCTCTTCTTCTTGTGAGGTATGCCAATGACCCAAATTAACATTAACGTGAACAATCAACCAATGAGCGTGATTTCTCCTATATCACTTAGTGAATTAATTGCCCTTAAACAATTGAAAGACGAAGGCACTGCCATTGCCAAAAACGCGGCTATTGTCAGCAAGCAAGAATGGCCGACGACGTATTTAAGTAACAACGATTCCGTGGATATATTTACCCTAGTGGCAGGAGGCTAAAATGCTAACACTCGCAAATCACACCTTCCCTTCCCGCCTGTTAACTGGCACCGGCAAATTTAGTAACCCAGATACCATGAAAAGCGCAGTACAGGCAGCCAAGAGCAGCATGGTGACCTTGGCAATGAAGCGTGTCGCCAGCCATAGCTCACAAGATGAAACGCTTTCAGCATTAAAAGCATTGGGCGTTACTCTTTTGCCGAATACGTCGGGAGCGAAGAGCGCAAAAGAAGCCATATTCGCCGCTGAACTTGCATACGAAGCATTAGGTAGCCCTTGGGTGAAGCTGGAAATTCATCCAGACCAACGCTACTTGTTGCCCGACCCCATCGAAACCCTGCTTGCCGCAGAGGCACTGGTTAAAAAAGGGTTTCACGTTTTGCCTTACTGCGGAGCAGACCCCGTTTTATGTAAACGCTTAGAAGAGGTAGGCTGCGCTGCCGTTATGCCATTGGGCGCGCCTATTGGCAGTAATCAGGGCTTACAAACCAAACCCTTTTTGCAAATTATTGTTGAGCAAGCGTCGATACCCGTCATTGTAGATGCAGGCATTGGTAAGCCAAGCGAAGCTATGGCGGCCATGGAGCTGGGAGTAGATGCGGTACTGGTGAATACGGCCATCGCCACTGCTAAAGACCCAGTTGCTATGGCAGCAGCTTTCGCAAGCGCCGTAGAAACGGGGCGAAAAGCCTTTGAAGCTGGACTTGGTGCTACCAGCAGTTTTGCCCAAGCCTCTAGCCCGCTTACCGCCTTTTTGGAGCCGGCGGTATGAAGGTAGCGCAGGCATTAATGCAGCAAGACTTGTCGCATGTGGCTATGTCGATAAACAGCAAAACAGCGGGCGACGTAGAACGAGCGCTAGGTAAAAATACACTTTCTTTAGACGACTTCATGGCGCTGATTTCTCCCGCTGGCGCTATGTACTTAGAAGCCATGGCCTATCGCGCTAAAGCAATGACTCGCCATCGCTTTGGCAATACCATGCAGCTGTTTGTACCTTTGTATTTATCAAACTTGTGTGCCAACGAATGTACCTATTGCGGCTTTACCATGAGCAACAAAATAAAGCGCAAAACCCTGTCTATAAGCGAAGTGTTGACCGAAATTGAAGCTATTAAAGATTTAGGCTTTTCACAGGTGTTACTGGTTACTGGCGAACATGAAACCAAAGTGGGGAAGGAATATTTTGAGCAAACACTAAGCGCCATTCGCGAAAAGGTGAGCTATCTTATGATGGAGGTACAACCTTTAAAGCGCGAGCAATATGAAACCTTGAAGCACCTGGGCTTAGACGCAGTGTTAGTGTATCAAGAAACCTACTCACCCCAGCATTACGCTAATTACCACACTCGAGGAAAAAAACAGGACTTCTTATGGCGCTTAGAAGCCTCCGATCGCATAGGAAAAGCCGGCATTGATAAAATAGGCATTGGCGCACTACTTGGTTTAGGCGACTGGCGGGTTGATAGCGCCATGACCGCCCTTCACGGCAAGTTAATACAGCAACACTACTGGCAAAGCCGTGTATCTATTGCTTTTCCGCGTCTTCGTAGCTGTGAAGGTAACAGCACCGGGGGCAATGCCCAAACCAACAGTAAACTCCCTAACGAGCGAGATCTGCTGCAGCTAATATGCGCACACCGCATTTTTAACCCACAAGCAGAACTCTCGCTGTCTACCCGAGAGTCGGCGATATTTCGGGATGGCGTAATGCCGCTTGGCATAACCTCTATGAGTGCTGCCTCGCAAACACAGCCTGGCGGTTACAGCGCCCCATCGAAGGCACTAAATCAATTCGATATTGACGATAACCGATCTGTATCAGATGTCGTGAGCGCACTTTCAATGAAAGGACTGGAACCCGTATGGAAAGACTGGATGCCGTTTACAGAACGTGTTTAAGCGCAAGAATATCTGTATTTTTCGTTTGAAAACTCGCGCTAAAAGAGCGTACTTTTAATGGATTAATCGATTAGTTTTTGTAAGGGAAAATAAGAGAAAATTTGTTTTGCTTTCGTGCAAAACCCTCCGTACAATCCGCCCAAATTTTAGCCAGACACTTTACCTATGCGTCTGGCTTTTTTGTCTCATTTATCTCATATTAGATTTATCAAAACTAAAGGGCAGTGCGTTGGATACCGTTGAATTTATTCAAATTCGTAGATTTATAGTGAAGCTAGGCAAAATGCTGCACAAGTACGGTACCCCTGCGTTCCGACTTGAAGCTTACCTAGGTGAAGTCGCTAAGTATTTAGGCGTACACGCTTCATTTATTTCAACGCCAACTTCACTGACTTTTGTTATCTGGAGTGACCGTCACGAAGACGAATATAACCACGCTGCGCGTTTGCTTCCAGGCGAGCTAGACATGAACGCGTTGTCGCTCACCGATGAACTGGCCAGCGAACTGCTGTCGGGCAAATTAACCTTAAGTGAAGCTGACAAGCGCTTAAATGAAATAGATGCCATGGGCAGCCCTTATGGTAAATGGGTGACAGGCGTTGCCTTTGCTATGGCCACCGGCGCGTTTGCTATGCTAATGGGTGCAAGCTGGAGTGAAATTGGCTGGTCGGGTGCCTTGGGTATTGTGGCTTATCTTTGGACCTTATGGGCACAGCAGTCTAAACGCGTAAACTTGATGCTAGAGCCTGTCACCGCGTTCGTTGGCGGCATTCTTGCCTGTGCTATTGGTCAATACGTTGACCCTGGCATTAACATTCCGCTGGTTGTGCTTTCATCGGTGATTGTATTTGTACCCGGACTAGCGCTGACAATGGGCCTTGCCGAGCTTTCATCGCGAAACATGGTGTCGGGCACGGCTCGTACCATGGACGCCATCATGCAGCTGTTTAAGCTGTATTTCGGTGCTTTTTTGGGTGTGTCAGTGGGCTTTAGTGCATTTGGTGAAAACGTGTATACCCCTGCAGAATCGCTGCCTTACTGGGCTACTTGGCTAGCGGTATTCTTGCTGTGTATTGCCCTAGTTGCAATATTCAGAACGCGTATTAAACACATTCCATGGGCATTGGCAGCAGCATTTATTGCCTACAGTGCTACCGCATGGAGCTCTGATTACATGAGCCCTGGGCTGGGCGCGTTCGTGGGTGCGTTTGCATTAGGCATTTTTGCGAATGCGTTCACCCGCATTGCTAACCAACCCGCGACCATTGTGGCTATGCACGGACT
This sequence comes from Alteromonas sp. MmMcT2-2, assembly GCF_022348305.1. Taxonomy (NCBI): domain Bacteria; kingdom Pseudomonadati; phylum Pseudomonadota; class Gammaproteobacteria; order Alteromonadales; family Alteromonadaceae; genus Alteromonas; species Alteromonas sp. MmMcT2-2. Next base: position 16,386 of record NZ_JAKRFA010000009.1, on the reverse strand, counting down.
TATAGTGCTGGTGCCGGGGTCTAAGACCTATATTGGCTTGAACTCGTTTATGACGGGCCAAGACTTTGTGAAGGCAGACCATTTGGGACAGGAAGTATTTCTTATCTTTATGTCGCTAGTGGCGGGATTAATCTTTGCTAACGTGGTGGTGCCCACTAAAAAGGCGCTATAACGTAAATACAGTAACCTAAAAGGTTTCGCGTTAGAGCGCGGCTGGTACCGCTAGGCTGCGCAAAATCAATAGCGCAGCCTAACAAGCAGGCAAGACGCGCTATTTAAGTAACTTGATCAACGCTCGCCCTAAACGGGCGTTGAGCGCGCCCGCAGCAATCGCTTCAGCAGAATTTTCCATAAACTTCGCCGACAAGCTGCCGCCAATTTGATTGGCAACTTCGTCGGTAGCTAAGTCAAACACGCCTTGCGCCGCAATGTTTTGCGCCAACACTTTAAGCAACTTCCAGTTGCCTGCTGTACTTGGTCTTAGTCCATACACGCGGGCCATTCGACGAATGGTACGAAAGCTAATCCATACCACAGCAAAAGTTTGAATAAGATTATTGGGGCTTATAAAAGCAAGGCTTCCGGCGGTCACCGACTCTTTATTCAGCACCTTGTGCGCCTTTTCCTGAACAGGTTTTAGTACCGTGTCTTCGTACAGGCCTAATCGTTCTGGGCCTGACATATCGTCTTGAAGCTGCTGCTTATAACGGTCGAAACAATGCGCTGCGTAAGACCCTCGCGAAAAGCGTTTGCCGTGCTGGCTTAGCACGCGATCAATTTTCTGTGGCGATGCTTCTGTTCCCGCTGATGGATTTTGTTTCGCTGAAGGCTCTTTCTGCGCTGAAGGCTCTGTCCCATTACTAGCCAGCAAATCTCGGATAACGCTTGCATCTTCCATCGCCGTATTTACTTGCTTGTAGCCTCGCCACTCTTTAAAACTCAAAAAGCTAAAGCAGCTAACAAACCCAACTAATAGCGCGCCCAGTACGCCCGTACCGATGGGGTGTTCAGAAACATTTGCCGCAAGGGTGGTATAAGCTTCAAAAACGAAAAAGCCAATTAATGAAACCACACCAAACCCTAATGTTGCCGCACCTAACGACAGGCCACCTTTTTTAGTATCCACTTCCCATACATCCTCGGTAACTTGTTGCGGGAGTTTGGTTTCAGGCTGCGCTATGTCTAAGGTTTGTGTTTTAACTTTGGTTTTGTACTGCGGTTTTGTTACCGCATCACTTTCATGGTCATTATTAGGTTTACCATATCCAGTCACCGCATTATGCTGCTCTTCCTCACCGACACCGCCGTAAATTGCATCGCTTCTAAGCGTAGACTGGCTTGTTTCTTCTGGGCTTTCGTCAAATGTATAAGGTTTATCGCTCATTCTTACTCTCCTTTGCCCAGTAAAAACTGAAGCAATCTATCTACGCCCTTACCCGCTAAAATACGCGCCTTAAAATCGCTAGGCACACTCACATCAGGTACTGGAAAATGGCTGCCCTCTTCCATCTCTTTCAGTGTGCTGGGAATAGGTTCGAACGTAGATTCTACATAGCGGCCATCAGTGTCTTTATAACGAATAGCATCGTCGTTACTACCTTCGTCGGTTACTTGCATGCTAGACACTAAAAAATGCTCGAATTGTATGGGTTTACCGTCAAACCGTGCTCTCGCCCCTTCGGTTATCTGGGTAAGTAAATTAAGTAAATTAGCGCGCTGACTTACAGGCACTAAATCAGACTTAGTGGCCACAAACGCCACTCTGCCTATTTGTTCTTTTTTCAGCACATTGCGTGAAAACCACGTGCTTTGCCCGTACACAAAGGTGTCGGCCAAATGACTCAGAGTTTCTTTTAACTGATATAAATGCTGTCTGCTGTGGTTAAGCCCTTCAAACAAATCGACAAGAATTATCTGCTTGTCGGTTTCTTTGAAAATGGACTGCTTCAGCGGCGTTAACCACCCACTTTGGAATTTAGCAAAGTGCTTGTCGAATATTTTAAACCAAGGGTGTGATACATCGCTGGTGATGCTAGTCGGAAGCGGCGTAAAACCAAAGGCCTGCCAATCGAAGTCGCTCGATTCCAATAAAAAACTGCCCGGTTGAAGAAGAGATATGCCGTTGGCCTTCGCGTCTACTAAATAATCGCGATAGGCATTAACCAGCAGCTGAATACGTTGTTCGGTTGGCTCTTGCTCAAAATCAAACTGATTAACAAACGCTTTCCACTGGTTGGCAAAATACTGCTGCGGCCCACTGCTAAGCTGAGCCCACGCAGAGTCTGACCAATGTGCATAGGTTTTACTTAGCATGGGAATGTCGGTCACCCATTCTCCAGGGTAATCAATAAACTCAAACACCACATCGCTATGAGGCAGTACATGACGCTTCAATGAGGCGGTTTCTTTTAAACGCACCACCAGCTTAAAACCGAATGCTTCTTCGGTGGCCTTAGGCCATTGGCCGTTTTCAAGATCAGCAATGTTCTGTATATGCGGGAACGGTTTGTAGCCTTCAATGGGCTCTATGCGCATATCAAGCACTTGGGATGGCGGCAAATAACGTAGCAAAGGCAAACACGCATAGCCCTCTTCACTACGGCTTTTCAGCATAGTGATAAGGCTGGTGAACAGCATAGATTTACCGCTTCGACTTAGCCCAGTAATGGTGAATCTGTGAGTTTCTTTGTTAAACACACTGCTAAGTTTGTCGCCAGTTAGCGACGCCATTGCCCGAGTCTTGTCAAAAAGCGTAGCGATATTTTTTTGCATTATTTTGTTTGTATTCTGCCTTTGCAGTTCCTATTCCCTTAAACCTAAACCTTTAAAAATAATACCCAGAGAGTGCGGCCTATACATTATTGCCCTCTCGTTATTATAGATATGCCTATAGGATTAATGTGGTTATTAAGAGGGAAAAGCAAGGGCAGTGCCAGCTAAACACGCCGCTTCGTAAATAAGTAACGCTAACGACGGCTAATAAACTAATGCTCGCGAGTCTTATTGAATAGCTTTTTCTTTATGCGATTTTTACTGGAATGCCAGTGATTCTTAGGTTTGCGCGGCGCGTTCTCAATAACGTGTTCAAAATCGATATCCGACTTTTTGGTGGGCGGAACGTGAGCACAAAAGAATGTATCAATATGTGACTGGGCCAGCTTCTTTAAGCTTTCGCGGTATTGGTTTGGGTGACATAACGGATATGGCGGTACTAGTTCACCTTTCACCTGTACCAATACATCGGCAATGTAAGCCTGCTGCGTGGGAATGTGCTTTAGCGTTAAATCGTGGTCGGTATGGCCCGGCGTGTACATAACCTGCCAGTCAGGAAAACCGGGCAGTAACTGATTGTCGGCAAGCGTCATATCTGGCGCTAGTATTGGGTTGTACCAAATAAGCATTCTTGGCTTGCCAATACGATTGGCCACCCACCAGGTTAGCAACAAATCTATGCCGTGAGCAGTACGCCCGGCAAACCCAGCATACCAATTAATCGCTTTGGGATGAGATGCCACCTGCGCACCAGTACGTTCACGTAGTTTAATGGCGCCTCCGGCGTGATCTGGGTGCATATGTGTAACCACAATCAGCTTTAAGTCACTTAACGGACGACCTAAGGTTTGCGTAATGTATCGACACACGTTGTCTACATCGGCGCGGCTACAGCCATCAAGCAATAGCAGCCCGTTACTGTCTTCAACAAGATAGATATGCTGTATGTAGCCTGCTAATGTGTGAATTTTCATTACTGCTTCCTTTTCACCCGAGCTCGCGCCAACCGTGCTATCTGACATACCTCATGTACGCTAGCACTAAACCCCGCCAATCGCTGGCAAAGTGTGAGCTGCGTGATAATGCCTATAGCGCTGAATCCTATCAGAACCTATCTGGTAAGACCAGATTCAGCGAACAAGTGTAGCATTAAATTGCGTAACCACATTAGCCCGGGCTCGCCTTCCTGCTGGCTATGCCAGTAAAGGTGTGTTTCCAACGCGGGAAGCTGATACGGCAGTTTGGTGCTAATCAGGTTATCATCGCTTACCGCATCAGCCACAGAGCCTGGCAAAGTTAACAAAGCGTTAGTGCTAGCCACCACATCTGCCGCGGCGCGATAGTTTTGGCAACGCCATAATGAAGGACGGCTTATACCTAGTTGCTGCAGCGCAATTTCTTCTACCGACGCCCCTTTTGCCCGGTTCGACACCGTTATATGGCGTGCCGCCACATACTTCTTCTTATCTATATTTTGTGCCAACGGGTTTTGCTTATTCATAAGCACCTTGTAGGTGTCGCGGCGCAATAGTGAGTGAGAGATGGGCGCAGCGACGGCGCGACCAATATCAATAACAAGGTGTAGATTTCGATTTGTTAAGTCTGCCAGCATTGTATCTCGATGTAAGCGAGTGCTTACTATTTCGACATTAGGTGCTTGTTTTTCAAGGGTTGAAAGCAGGACAGGTAAAACGCCTAATTCAAGAGACTCTTGCATGGCAATAACAAAGCGCTGATGGCTGTGTAACGGGTCGAAGTCGGCAAACTCCCCCAATGCTTTTCGGATATCGCTTAGGGCTTTAAGAATAGCGGGCGCTAACCGTTCGCAGGCCGCAGTAGGCAACATGCTTTGTTTTTCTTTAACAAAAAGTGGATCGCCCAAAATATCCCTAAACCTGCGCATGGCATGGCTAACCGCCGATGGCGTAATGTGGAGCGCTTCAGCTACGCGGGTCATATTCCTATGCTGCCAAAGCGCTTCAAAAACCTTTAGCAGGTTTAGATCCAACTTCTCGAATTGTCTGTTTTCGAACATTGCCACCACCATGAATGAGATTCACACCATTTAAGGATTATATTTCATTTCATTCACTTAACAACTTTCTCTACTATGCGTTTAACGAACAGTTATCGCACGCTTTAGAGACAGTCCCTACATTTTAACTTGCGGCGACCCAAGTGCGAGATGCAAAGCAAATACTCTCTATATTTAATTAGTACAATTTCAACGAATGTAAAAAGGTGCCCTATGGATTTTTCACATAACGACAAAACCAAAGCCTTACTAGAGAAGCTCGATAATTTTATAGCCGAGCATTTAGCGCCAATTGAAGATGAAGTTTACGACTTTCACCATAAAGAAAATAATCACGGTGACTGGAAAAGCTGGAAGCTGCACCCTGGTACTGAAGCGCTTAAAGCTAAAGCGCGTGAAGCTGGGCTAGCCAACCTATTTTTGCCCGATGCTGAATTAGGTCAGGGCCTAACCACGCTTGAATATGCACCTATGGCAGAGCGCATGGGAAAATACCTCTTTGCACCAGAGATTTTTAACTGTAATGCGCCTGATACCGGCAATATGGAAGTGCTGTATCACTTCGGTAGCGACGCTCAAAAAGAGAAATGGCTTAAACCATTGCTAGCAGGTGAAATACGCTCGGTGTTTGGTATGACAGAGCCTGATGTTGCTTCGTCTGACGCCACCAATATGGCCGCCACCATTATTGAAGATGGCGATGACGTAGTCATTAATGGTAAAAAGTGGTGGTCGACAGGGTTAGGCCATCCTAACGCTGCTATAACCATATTCATGGGCTTATCTAACCCCGATAACGACAAGCACAGTCGCCACAGTATGGTCGTAGTGCCGCTTGATACACCAGGGATCACCATTAAGCGCATGCTAGATGCCTACGGCGATTACGATGCGCCTTACGGCCACGGGGAGATGCATTTCGATAATGTGCGCGTGAGCAAAGACAACCTAATTATGGGTTTAGGCAAAGGCTTTGCTATTGCACAAGGGCGCTTGGGCCCGGGCCGTATTCACCACTGCATGCGCGCTATCGGCATGGCAGAAAAAGCGCTAGAGCTTGCTCTTAAACGCGGTCACGAACGGGTTGCGTTTGGTAAACCAATCATACGCTTAGGTGGCAACTTAGAACGCGTAGCCGATGCACGCATGGCTATTGAGCAAGCGCGTTTACTCACGCTCCACGCCGCTTGGAAAATTGACAACTTAGGCGTAAAGCACGCTATGACCGAAATATCAGCCATTAAAGTGGTGGTGCCGAATATGCTACAAAGCGTGGTGGATATGGCACTACAAATTCACGGCGGTGCGGGTATGTGTAGCGACTTCCCACTGGCGCGATTTGCCGCTGGTGCAAGAGCCCTTCGCTTAGCTGATGGCCCTGACGAAGTGCATAAAGGCATGGTGTCACGACTAGAGCTTAAGAAGTATCAGTAGTTATAATTGATACAAAAAATGCGGCTTCATTAAGCCGCATTTTTTATAGGTTAAACAGCTAAACTGGACAGCGCTAGTTGCCTTCTTTACGCTGCTCAATGCGCTGGTGAATAGCGTCTAGTTTAGTAAAGCTATCAAATAGTTCTGGATGGGTGGCAATCAACGCTGCAACATGCTCGAATGCATCTTCTCTCGTGTCGTTAGTAAGAAAGCGAATATGGTCATCGCTGGGTAAGCGGTTAAAATCAATTCCCGGGCCAGTAGACGAGACTTGCATCATCATTGAACGAAAGTCTTTCACATAACGCGGTTCGCAACTTTTACGGGCAATTTGGCTTCCAATTGGCTTGTGGTATTTACAGATTACGTCGAACTTTGCGACCTCATTAATGCTGTTATACAACTCTAGGAACTCGAAACGTTGCTTGTCGAATGCGCGTTTCAGTTGAGGAGAAGTTTTCTCACCTACTACGTCGATTGTTTCGTAGCTTTGTTTATCGGTCTGTGCGGCGAGGTGGCCGCCAAGAAAAATACCTAACGTTAGTACTGACAACTTAACGGTACTTGGGAACACTTTGTTTAAGTGTTTATTCATTTGAAACTCCATCTTCTGAACGTTCTAAAACAATAGCAACTGGTCTAATTTTAATCAATTAATAAAAATTTAAATTAAGAGTCTAAGCAAACTGTTTCATTAATGATGAATCACAAACAAAAAATGCGGCCTATGCCGCATTTTTGTCATTCATGTTTTGGTTCATATTAGAACGTATATGATGCACTCAACTGAGCGTTGATTCCCGCACCGTAGTAACCAACCGTATGTAGGCTGTTAATGTACTTCTTGTCGAAGATATTATTGATGTTCATGCGAACGGTGAAATCTTCTGTAAATGCATGTGAAGCATAAACGTTGCCTAAGAAGTAAGCGCCCTGCTTAACATTGTAGTCTACGTTGCTGATTTCAGACTGCCATCTACCGCCAAAACCTACTTCAATTTCTGGCGCTTGCGGTACGGTGTAACCTAGTTGGAACGTCACTACATCACGTGGTGCCCATAGGTTAGCGTCGTTACCTTGCTCGTCTTCTACATCAATGTTGGTGTAAGACGCGTTAATGCGCAGATCATCAGTTAACTGGCCCGCTAGCTCAATTTCAAAACCGTCAGACTCTACCGATACGCCTTTGTAGTAGTACTGAAGAGTTTCAGGGTTAGTACCTGCGTATGCTGCCAAGTTATCTTGTTCAGCGGTGAAGTAAGCGAAAGTTGTTAGTAGTCTGTCGTTGAACCACTGTGCCTTGAAGCCCGCTTCAAAGTTCTTACCCTTAGTTGGGTCAAGGTATTGGCCGTTTACGTCATACTGTTCTTGTGGCTGGTATACGTCAGAGTAGCTCACATACGCATTAACATCTTCTGTTACCGCGTAAGTCGCACCAACATAAGGGCTGGCTTCGCTTTCTGAGTTATCGATAACCGCGCCCGCGTTTTGGCCAGTACGCTCGAAGTCGATCGCGTTAAAACCAGCAATGATGTGCATTGCGTCTGTTACGCTGAATCGAGCAGAGCCGAAGTAACGTGTTAGTGTTTGCTCAATATTTGAGTACTCAGACACACCTAACCACTCTGGCTCAGCAATCGCATCCAAGCCGTATGGGAATGCTGGTGTTGGGCCGTATGCAGGAGTAGTAGCGTAGTCAAACGCATGAACAAAAGACACGTCGTCGCTAGTAGCGTGACTTACACCAAAGTTAACTTCATGGCTGCGACCAAACAGCTCGAAATCACCGAATACACGGCCTTCTAACAGGTGAGAGTCAATTTCAGAATCGTAACGACCTGGCCAGCCAACTAAACCAAGGCCAGTCTCTTTATCAATGGCACCGTAAGCATAAAACAGCTTACTTTCATCTTCGTAACCACGGAAGTTATAGCTAAGTAGCAATTGCCAATCGTTGTCGAACTCATAGTCTAGTTCAACAAAGGCGTTAGTGGTTTCAGTATCCCACTTGGTCCATTCTTGCGTAGTGGTGTCATTAATATCCCACTCAGCTTGCGTACCGTCGGTATAGTTGAATACTAGCCCGCCCCACGTGTTGCCGTCGGTATTGGCGTCTTGGTATGACAAACCGAAGGTTATCGTTGCGTTATCCGTTAGCTGACCGTCAATAACGCCGTATACAAAGCCGCGATCGTTTTCTAGACCATCTAGGTGAGACTCTTTATCTTCAAAGCTACCTACTACACGCGCCGCCCAGCTGCCGTCTTCTGTAAGCAGCATAGAGTAATCGCCTTGAACACGCTTGAAGTTGTAAGAGCCAACGCTTGCACCCACTTCGCCGCCTTCTTCGTTAGTAGGGCGTTTGCGCACATAGTTGATGGTACCTGACGCGTTACCTACACCAGTAAGCAGGCCGTTCGCACCACGAATAACTTCAATTTCTTCGTAGCCGTAAGCTTCAACCGAACCGGTAACAATACCCCAGTCGTTAGGCAGGCCTACACCATCAATTTGGGTATTTTTAATTTCAAAACCACGTGCTGTGTAGTTAGTACGGTTAGTTTCCCACTCTTCTACGTTAATACCAGGCGCTAGCTTTAGTGCGTCATTAATGTTGAACGCACCGAACGACTGCATAAGGTCTTCAGAAAGAATACTGATAGACTGAGGCGTTTCACTGATTTCCATGGTTAAGCCAGTTGCACCGCGGCTAACACGGTTTTGGCGAACACCTACAATACGAATTTTTTCTACGTCTGCTTCTTTAACTTCTACTGTATCGCTTTGAGTTGTTTGCGCATTTACCGACAAAGCAAACGCGATAGGCGTTAGTGCAAATAAACTGCTTAGTTTCATGGTTTTCTCTGTTATTTGGTTATGAAGGGTTAAGAACTTTACGGCGGGGGAGTATAAGATAAATTAAAGCTAATTTGAATGATAATTATTGCTATTTAAGTTTCTAAAAAGAGATTTCACAAAATGGTAAAGGTAGCTGCGTTTGTGGGAATGCGATAATCTGTACCTCAGATCAGGGAGGCATCGACATTTTGACTAGCAGTACAAAAAACACCATTAAGCATTACAGTGAAAAAGCGCAGCATTACTTCGACTTATACAATTCGGTTGATGCAGAAAGTGTGCACACTGATTGGAAAGCATTTTTACAGCAAGCTGAAGCAGGCTTTGCGTTAGACGTAGGCGCTGGGGGTGGCCGCGATGCAAATTGGTTAGCCGAAAAAGGATGGAAAGTAATAGCTGTAGAGCCTGCAAATGAGCTAAGAAACCTAGCACAAGCCAATTCACATAACAGTGTTACATGGTGTAACGCCAGCTTACCTGCGCTTACCACCCTACCCCAAGCGCCAAAAACATACGACCTAATACTGCTTTCTGCTGTTTGGATGCATTTACCAGAATCTGAAAGGCCACTCGCGTTAAACCGTTTAGCTGATTTACTTTCAGAAAATGGAATCATGTATATAAGCCTTCGTTTCGGCTCCAATGATGATGCAAGGCCCATGCACCCTGTCAGTTATGAGGAATTGGCGACTTTAGCGCAAAGCAACGGACTAACTGCACGCAATTTAAACCCTGTTCCAAGCCAAGATGGCTTGCAGCGTGATGATGTAAAGTGGGTTACGGTTGAAGTGGTGAGGGGATAATGACTGCCTCAAATTATCTGGTTACCGGTAGAAACAAGCAGTACCTTCTACATGAAATTCGCGACGCCCTAAAAAATGCGACAAGTATAGAAATCGCAGTTTCGTTTATTCGTATGTCGGGCCTGAGCCTTATCATTCAAGACATTGAAGATGCGATGAATTCGGAAGAGCGCAATGTAAAGTTGTCATTGCTGACTTCAGACTATATGAACATAACTGAACCACAAGCCTTGAAGCGTTTAATGTTGCTTAAGGAACGAGGTGCTGAAATTCAAATCTTTGAAAGTAAGCAAGCCACCAGCTTTCATTTAAAGTCATATATTTTTGTCAAAAATAGTGGCAAAACGTTAACCTCAGCCAGAGCGTTTGTTGGCTCTAGCAACATCAGTAAAACTGCACTTACCGACGGTATTGAGTGGAACTACCGAATTGACTATCCAAACGACAACGATAGAGAAGCGATAGCTAGAATTGAGGAAATTCGAGAGCAGTATCGCTACCTCTTCACTTTGCCTCAAGTTAAGCCATTAACTTATGACCTAATAGCTGATTACGAAATTAGGTACAACACTGCAAGAGTTGTTACACCAACTCACTCTGCTGCATCTTTACCAGATGAAAAAGAGCATGAAATTCCGGAGCCAAGAGTGCACCAAGTAACAGCACTAGCAGCACTAGAGCAGGCTCGAGAAGGAGGGATTCAGAAAGGTCTAGTGGTACTAGCAACAGGTATGGGTAAAACATACTTAGCGGCTTTTGATGTTGCGCAGATAAATGCAAAAAAAGTACTTTTTGTAGCACATCGAGAAGAGATATTACTTCAAGCAGAGGCTAGCTTTCTTAAGATACACCCAAACAAAAAGGTAGGTCGATACAGTGGAGGGCAAAAGGATGAAGAATATGACTTTCTATTTGCCTCTATCCAAACAATTGGACAGTCGTCTCATCTAGCTAAGTTTCCAGCTGTTGCTTTTGATTATATCGTTGTGGATGAGTTTCATCATGCCGCTGCGGGTGGTTATCAACGATTATTAGAGCATTTCACGCCGTCATTTTTGTTAGGTTTAACCGCAACACCGAATAGGACTGACGGTAGCGATATCCTCGAACTATGTGACAACAATCTTATTTACCAGCAAGACCTGTTCGATGGCGTAAAAGCAGATGTGCTATGCCCTTTTTCTTATTTCGGTATTTTCGACAAAGAAGTAGATTACGAGCACCTGCCCTGGCGCAATGGTAAATTCGACCCCGAAAAGCTATCTAATAAATTAGCGACCAAAGGCCGCGCAAAACATGTTTTCACTGAGTGGAAGTCAAAGTCTCAAGATGTATCACTGGCTTTTTGCGTATCGCGCAAACACGCCGATTACATGGCAGATTACTTTAATCAACAAGGTGTAGCAGCAGCGAGTGTTCACTCGGACTCTTCACTTACGCGCAGCGAAGCCTTAGAGAAACTTAACAACGGTAAAATTAAAATATTATTTTCGGTAGACCTATTCAATGAAGGCGTCGATTTACCGAAGATAGATACCGTATTAATGCTCAGGCCTACTGAATCGAAGATACTTTTTCTACAGCAAATGGGGCGCGGCCTTCGTAAAAGCGAAGGAAAGGATAGGCTTATTATTTTAGACTTTGTGGGTAATCACCATAGCTTTTTAAACCGCCCAGAAATGTTATTAGCTAGCATTATAGATGGCTCGCAAGGCCGTAAAAAAATGGTCGACCTTGCAAAAAATGCCAATAAACTACTTCCAGCCGGTTGTTACGTAAACTTTGACTTAGAATTTATCGATTTCCTAACAAGCCTATCTGAAGACGAGCTTGATATCCAATACGATAAGTTAAAAGAAACCTTAGGTAGAAGGCCTACTTATACAGAGCTCTATCAGTCAGGCGCGAGCTTAGAAAAGCTTAGACGAAATAGGGGATCATGGTGGGAGTTTGTTGATAGCAAGGGCGACCTCAAAGCTGACGAACTGGAAGTGCTTGAAGAGCACCTACAGTGGTTTAAAGATCTAGCTGTTACTCGTACTTCGAAGTGCTACAAGTTAGTATTAATCGCCACGTTAATTGAGCATAAAGCTTTTCAATCTCAGGTAAGTGTTGATGATTTAGCAGAGTGGGCACGACAGTGGTTTTTAGATAACCCAGAATGGATTTTAGATTTACCGGGAAGCAAACAACAATTGGCGTCGTTAAATAAATCAGAATGGCGAGCCCATTGGCGCAGTAATCCGATTAAGTTTTGGTGTACTGAAGAGCCTGAATCGAAGGTTTCATGGTTTAACATTAGCAATCAGCAATTTCATTTCAAACAAAGTATCACAGCAATTCAACATGATTTGTTTTTAGCAATGACCGTTGAGATTAATAACCAACGTCTTGCCAAATACAGACATAAGAAGTTAGCTATAACGGCCCCTTCTTCCAATAATATCGTTCAGTTTCACGAGAAAGTGCAGCTTCCCTTTTTCCCTGACATCAAAATAGCTTGCGGGCATTTCAAAACGGGCAACGCGGAGGCGTCCGAACTTGTAAATGCACCATATGGCTATGGAAATATAGACAACTCTCGACATTTCATCGCTCGTGCATCTGGTAATTCCATGAACGGCGGTAAGAACCCTATTTATGATGGTGACTACCTGCTTTTAGAGCAAATTACACCAAATAATGCTGGTAGTATTAGCAATACAATAGTCGCCATCGAAAGGCAGGATGAAACTGGCGACAATCAGTACTTGCTGAGAAAAGTACTCAAAAATCCAGATGGCTCTTATATATTGAGAGCAGCTAATCCAGATTATGATGATCTCATGGCAAGTGAAGAAATGGTGACTTTCGCGCGTCTAAAAGGAAAAGTCGACCCGCTTGAGCTTTTTGTAGGTCAAGAACTAATGCGTGAAGAGATCCCACCACTGTTTAATGAAGATTTTAACCCTGGAAATTGGCAATCGGGTCATGTCGTACTCAAAGAAAAGAGTGTTCAAATTTTGTTGGTTACCCTAAACAAACAAGGGAAAGGCAGCGAACATCAATACCATGATTACTTTATTGACGATAAACATTTTCATTGGCAGTCGCAAAACAGCACTTCACCAAGTAATAAGCGTGGCAGAGAAATAATTCAACATCAGAAATTGGGTAGCCGCGTTTATCTTTTCGTTCGAGAGAGTAAATTGAGAGGGAGAACAGCCTCACCTTTTATGTTCTATGGCGAGGTGAAATATATAAGTCATGAGAGTGAAAAACCGATGAATGTGACTTGGGAGTTATTGAGTTGAATTGTGAATAATCTAGGTAAATGCAAAGGTTCGCGGACTCATCATTTCAACTTAAAATTTTAAAGTACTTTGAAACAAGGACTGTACATGGAAATATTTTTCGTAATGACGATATCTCTTTTCCCCTTCGCGTTAGTGATACTTTTCGCCGCTTGCTACAACAAGATTACAGATAAAAAATCACGTATACCTTTTGACTATGCACGTACGGCACGAATCCCTGCCTTTACATTGTTGCAGCAGCATAGAGACTCTTCGCTAGACATGTTGGTATATGCACTACTCTCAACCTTATATTTCCAACTGCCTTTTTCATTACCAACAATTGCTGAGCTGCTAGGTTTCGTGGACGTATCAAAGAACTGGTTGATATACGGCATTATCTTTTTTGCAGCCGCTATTTATTCGCTGTCCAAAGCATTAAGAGCCTTCAGTAAAATTAGAATCGCCAGATTAGGAATAGAAGCCGAGTGGGCAGTTTCATTCGCTTTGTCGAAAATATCAGACAATAGAGTACGAGTTTTTCACGACGTACAGGCACCTAATTTCAATATTGACCATGTACTAACGTTCCCTGGAGGTGTGTTAGCTATCGAAACTAAAGGAAGGCGGAAACCAAACGTAAAAAACTCTAAGAGTTCTCACAAACTAACCGTAGAGGGCGAAAAAATTCAGTTCCCACATTACACAGATACGTCGACGGTTGAGCAAGCAAAGCGACAAGCAGATTGGCTAAGTAAGCAGTTAACTCAAAGCACCGGTATGAGTGTGGTAGCTAGTCCCGTAGTAGTTATTCCTGGCTGGTTCATAGAATATAAACAAAAGCCTGTTATTCCAATTATGAATCATAACTCATTAACCAAACACTATGCTTTGTCTAAAAAAACCGTATTAGACAATTCATCTCTAGATCGTATTAACCATCAACTTGAAGCTTTAACAATGCGAGGGTCGGATCTATTTTGATACGTAACTGGTCATTTTACCTCTAGAGATACTTGCTACAAACTTGAGCCTATGACCTTTGCCTCCGGAGAGCATTAACGCCAAACGGCATAGTTCGGGGATAACCGGCGAAAACAGACTTCACACAATTAATCAATAACTTAACCCCCATTAAGCCTGAGTTCAATTTACAACAATTAACCCCGGTGGTCACGGTCAAGTCACAACAAGTCGTCCAAAATATATGTTCAAATTGAACATATATCGACCACCCGAACCGTTCGCGGGATGTTTCCGAACAACTTATTTAGAGTAGTTTTCATGCTTGTTAAGTTTTATTTTTGGCTCAGAAAGCTTCATCCTTCGATCTGCTTTTTTAGTCTGTACTCAAAGTCTACGCCGGCAACAGTTTGCTTGATTAACTTTTCAAACTAACGGTGAGCTTGGCTTTAGTCCCGTCGTCTGAAGGACTCATATAAATTAAATTTTTATCCGTGCAGTAGTATGTGAAAGATGTATTTTTCCGAAGTGACAAAATGTTTGTGTACAATTTTCTATTAGGGTGCAATTATCAAATGAAAGATTCAGTAAGAGTTGTTAAGAACTACAAAAGATGGGGCATTCTTTGCCAGATAACTCCTTCTTCAAGACCCGCTATTTGAGAAATACTGAAGGAAGAAAGAGAAGAAAAAATATTGATGGGGCTTGGCAAGGTTTAATGGTCTCAATTTTATCGACTCGGCAAAGGTCAACTGGCGGTAATAATAGAACTAAAATTGCTTTAGGCTCACCATACCTTAAGTGGAGCGAGGTTTGTTCAAACGAAACTAATATTGCGAAGTACGTTCAGGGCTTCACTGATAATCGCAAAAAAGTACAATTTTTACTCGAAGCTTTTGAATGGCTTTCTGACGAGACAAACTGGCATAGGATTAAGTTGTACCAACGTAAAATTTTATCTGTAGACGTTGATCAGAGAGAGGAGCGATTGAAAATCGAACGTTCTGCAGCAAAATTATTAACTGATATACGAGGGATTGGCCCGAAGCAAAGTAGAAATTTTTGGCAATATCGAGGTTACTCAGTTTGGACCATACCTCTTGATTCTCGTGTACAAAAAATTATCACGCAAGCTCCATTTGGCATTAATCTTGATTTTAAGAGAGACTACGAGACAATAGAAGAACAGTTAGCTTTGTTATGCTCAAAAGCTAAAACATATCCATGTATGCCTGATGCATCGCTCTTCGACCTGGAAGCTATGGTTCGTGCAAAAGTTGGTCTACCGCCTTGAATTGAACAGCCCGTTAAATTCTAACAAAGCGCCTCCATCCACCTTTACTCAAGGGACAAATTTGCATAAACATTTAACGCACTGCGAAGGGCACTATTATCTTCAGACGAAAAAATGACACATTATTTTTCATCACATTCAAGGCGACGAAGCGAGAAGGCAAAAGTCATATACCTTCTAAGACCAAGACGTTTTCAAAACTTTTTTACCCAAATTAAGATAAAAAACCCCTTAAAAATACCTAGTTTCTTCTGAGCAAAAAAGAAAGTGAAGTTATGCTTCTCTTCAGTCCGGCTTTCTTGAGTTAAAACTCCTTACAATAGTGTTTATTACGCTGTTGGAGAGTCACTTATGAATGGAATTGTCGGGGCTGTAAAGCATGTCAGTGTCAGCAAGCTTCAGATACACGATCTTGCTTTGGGTGCGTATGATTGTTTAGCCATTTGTCGCTATATCGGTTCGCGAAAATTCTATTCCAGAATGACGACCGCTTTCCAAGAACTACCTTATGCAACCAAGTTACCACAAGGCCGTTTTGCACTGTTCTCAGGCTGGTCATATATAGAAACTTGCCCTCGCGATGCGAAAATCCATTTACTCTCCGTTGACGATGTAGCTGACAGTCTTATTACAGAATTATCTTGGGAATACATCTTATTCAAGTTGCTGACTAGCACTGAATATTCATCGGTTTTGAGTGCGGCTTATGCTTTTGCTCTTAACTGCCCACCTCACTTACAAGATGGTTTATTAGAACTGCCCACTATCACCTCCCCGACAGCCAAAGTTACAAAGTTACTTGGCGCGGATAGAAATACCATCCGGAGACACCTGAAGAAGCGCAACGGCTCGTGACGTGCTCCAATAGATTCACACACCCAGTTAAGAGATAATTATCTCAACTGGAGTGTATATGAAAACCCGAAAAAGCTACTCGAAAGAATTCAAACT
>NZ_JAKRFA010000080.1:0-7245 GCF_022348305.1 Alteromonas sp. MmMcT2-2 | reverse complement strand
CTGTGTTGGTTTTTTTTTGGCGAAAGATCTGATCACCAAATGCCATGAATGTTCCCTAACTCTTTGACTTTATTTTACTATTCGTGGGGATAGCTCAGAGTTAAGTATTTACTCTAAAGTAGGCATCTTTTAATACAAAAGAACAAATACAAGAAGATGTAGAATTTTAAAAGGAATAAAAAGAGGCTAAAAGCGAGGACATTCCAAGTCAATTAGCCTACAGAGGAGAAATGCACTTACCAGTGCGAGGTTAAGTATTCGTATTTACTTGTTCAGCGAATTTAAAATTTCTGCTGTATGTTGCCCAACGTTAGGAATTTCACCAATACAAGGCTGGCTAACACTAAACTTAGGCGCAGGTGTTGGCTGTAAATATTGACCTTCACCTGTATAACAGCCACGCGCCTTAATATGCTCATGCTCAGCTGCTTCTGGAATAGATAAAACAGGTGCATAACAAGCATCAGTTCCTTCTAAAATATCGTTGCATTGTGCTTGAGTTTTACTTGCAAAAAATGCCGCCATTTTTGCTCTTGCTTGAGGCCACAACTTTTTATTGTTCTGCTGAGCAAAGTCATCATCATCAGCAAAGCCACACAATGTAACTAATTCTTTATAAAAATTAGGCTCTAACGCTTGAACTGAAACATATTTCCCGTCAGCACATTGATAAGTATTGCACCAATGAGATCCTGCGCCGAAAAAGTCTTGCCCTTTTTCTTCACGTAGCAACCCCTGCGCCCTAATACTGGTTAACAACCCCATGCTATAAATGGTGCCGTCACAAATAGCTGCATCAATCACCTGCCCTTGGCCAGTGTTTTGTGCATATAAAAGCGCTGAAGTTATACCAATGACCAATGGTAAGGTGCCACCACCAATATCGCCCACTAAGGTTGGTGTTGGATATGGTGCATCGTCAGGTAAACCGCCATAATGCAAGGCTCCAGTAATTGATACATAGTTGATGTCATGGCCAGCATTTTTTGCTAAAGGTCCTGTTTGCCCCCAACCAGTCATACGACCATATACGAGTTTTGGGTTGCGCTGATGACAAACCTCCGGTCCAAGCCCCAACTTTTCAGTAATGCCTGGGCGAAACCCTTCAATTAACACGTCTGATTGCTCAACAAGCTTCAATACTGTTTCAACATCATCAGGATTTTTTAAGTCTAGTGCAATCGACTTTTTACCACGCTTAAAAAATGAAGCATCTTTATTGCTATCTAAATCAATACCAGCGTTAGGGTTAGCCGTTTTACGTTCAATTAAAATAACCTCAGCCCCAAAGTCAGCTAGTATCATACCAGCTGCCGGACATGGCCCTAAGCCAGCCAACTCAACAACTTTTATACCGTTTAGTGGTCCCATTTCATTTTCTCCACGTTATAATACCAATTAAATTAAATATTTGATCATTCAGCGAGAGTTAAAAGGCTTAGAGGCAAGGCATTGGTTGCAGGTAATGGTTATTCCCTTATCAAAATCAATAACGCAAGCATATAAGCCTTTTAAACTCGCCCTTCGGGAGCTTGTCAGGAGAGTAATAACTTTACAAATTGCTTTAGTGGAGAATGCTACACCTGCATCAATTTGCTTTGTTCTAACTCCCCTGACACAGCTCTGAACTGACTAAATATTTAATGCAATTGGTATAAAAGCACCTTAAAGGTGCTTTAATAACTTATTAAGAACTTACTTAGCTTGCATCACTGTAGCGCCATCTAATCGGACAATACGACCATTCATATAGCCATTTTCAAATAAGAAAGAACAAGTATGTGCAAACTCTTCCATTTCACCCATACGTTTAGGCGCTTCACACATTTCTACAAGTGAATTAACCACTTTTTCACCTAGCGACTTAACCATAGGCGTACCAAATAAACCTGGTGCAATTGAATTTACACGAATACCGTAACGGGCTAATTCTCGTGCAGCTGGAATATTCATACCATTAACTCCGGCTTTTGAACCTGAATATGCACTTTGACCAATTTGCCCTTCAAAAGCTGCCCCCGATGAAATGTTTATAATCACTCCTCGTTCACCTTTTTCGTCTGGCTCATTCTTTGCCATTTGTTCAGCACATTTAGCCATCACATTAAATACACCACATAAATTAACGTTAATTACCGTAGCGTATTTTTTTAGGCTTGAAGCAATACCTTCTTTATCTAAAATTTTACACGGTAGTGGAATACCAGCCGCATTAACGTCACCGTGAATTGCACCGAACTTATCCATTACAGCAGCAATCGCAGCATCTATACTTTCTTCACTTGTTACATCAGTTTGGCAAAAGATAGCCTTATCTTCCCCAAGCTCAGCCACGGTCGCATTGCCTGCGTCTTCATTTAGGTCAAACAAGGCAACTTTAGCGCCCTTTTCTGCTACTAAATATTCTGCTGTCGCTTTACCTAAGCCAGAAGCGCCACCTGTTATAACAACAACTTTATCTTGCAAATTCATGAACTTTCTCTCAAATTTTTATACACATGCTGGTTAACTTGCAGTAACCAACGATAGAATTATTTAAATGCTTGAATACCTGTTAACAAGCGAGCAATTAACAACTGCTGAATTTCTGTAGTCCCATCAGGAATTGGTCCAACAATCGCTTCACGAGCTAAACGTTCAACAATAAATTCTTTAGTAACACCATTACCACCGTGTATTTGCACAGCATCACGACAAGCAGTAACCGCTATTTCAGTACCGTACCATTTCGCCATTGAGCACTCTTTGTCACAACGAATACCATTATCAATCATGTCAGCAGCACGTAAAGTTAATAGTCGAGCCGCATCAATTTCAGTTGCCATTTTAGCAATTTTAAGTGCAATTAGCTGGTGACCCGCAATCTGTTTGCCATGCTGTGTACGCTCTTGACTATATTTAACAGATTCTTCCAGCGCACGACGAGCAATTGAATAACCCCAAGCCGCCATATGACAACGAGCACGTTCAAACGTTACCAATGTATTTTTTAATCCATCACCTTCTTTGCCAACCGTATTCGCTACAGGCACACGAACATCAGCAAGGAAAATTTGAGAAGTTGACTGGCTGTTTAACGCCATTTTTTCAATTCCCTTAACTTCTAAACCTGGTGTGTCGGCAGGAATAGCAATATGCGTTAATTCACCTTCGCCTGTTTTACAGGTACAAACGAATATATCCATATGTTCGCCATTTGAAATCCAAGTTTTTTCGCCATTAATAACCCACTCATCGCCATCTTTTACCGCACGAGTTTTAACAGCAGCTACATCTGAACCCACATCTGGTTCAGAAATACCAATAGAAATAAACTTCTCACCCGAAATTAAACCTGGTACATACTCATCAATGATATGTTGAGGAGCATTATTAATTAACAAATCAATACCTGCTACGTTAATTAACCCAGTAAGCGCGAGATCTAATGAACCTACCGCAACTTCTTCCCAAATTAAAAGATGCGTTTTCCAGTCCATTCCATAGCCACCACTTTCTTCTGGGTGTGGAGCACTGATATAGCCAAATTCAGATAATTTACTGCTCCACTTTACCAATTGTTCTTTGCTAAAGTGGCTTTCACCGTGAGCTCTAATTTCTGGTTCAATCTCGTTTTGTACGAATTTACGAACCGACTCAACGGCCATTTCTTGTTCTTCAGTCATTTGGAAGTTCATTATTTATTCCTCATTACATTAATCTTTTACAAGGTCGATACTAGCCACTTAATAAAATTAAGCTTTTGCTAAAATGTTAATTGACACAGCGCCTTCTTCAATACCTACTAACCCACCGCTGTTTTCATGTACCGCATGTTTAGCACCAACAACCTGACGAGCACCGGCTTCACCACGAAGTTGAACAACAAGCTCATGAATTTGACCAAGCCCTGTCGCACCTAGCGGATGACCTTTAGACTCTAAGCCACCTGATGGGTTAATTGGAATGCGGCCTCCAATTGTAAAGTCACCATTTTCTGCAGCTGGTCCAGCTTCACCAAAACCAACTAAACCAAGGTTTTCAGCATGTAAAATTTCACCCATTGCTGTTGCATCATGAACTTCAGCCACGTCCATATCTTGTGGACCAACACCCGCTATTTCATAGGCTTCTTTTGCCGCTAAATGCTCACAGTGCTGATCCCACTGATCAGCTGGTCGGCTAGTAGCGCTGCGAATAACAGCAGCAAGTACTCGAACAGCGCGCTTTTCGGCATTTAATTTTTTCAGCCCTTCTTCATTACAAACCACAACCGCTGCCGCACCGTCTGAAATAGGTGCACACATAGGTAAAGTTAAAGGGTAAGTAATTGGTGGAGCTGCCATTACTTCATCAATCGTATAAGGGTCTCTAAATTGCGACAATTCATTATGAACTGAGTGCTGGTGGTTCTTAGCGCTCACTGCCGCTATTTGTCTTTGAGTTGTACCAAATGTTTTCATATGGTTACGACAAAAAGCTGCATATACATCCATAAACACACTATAAGGGCGCTCTGAGGTTGTACCTGGTGGCACTTCAAAACCTTCAGCAGGCTTTAATAAAGTTTTAAGGTTTTGCTCTGGATTGCTCACATCCCATGCACCATCAAATACAGAGAACATCTTAGCTTTGTCGGCTACATTCATCTTCTCTGCGCCAACAACTAGTGCAATATCACATGCACCTGATTTAAGCATTTGGTTGGCTAGATAAAAACCTGAACTACCTGAAGCACAAGCATTCTCAACATTAAAGATAGGGATACCTTCAATACCATTTTTACTTAAGTAAACTTGTCCGGGTACCATACCCTGACCATGTAAATGGCCTTGAGTACAGCCAGTGAAAAATGCCGTTCCAATTTCGTCTTTATCACAACCAGCATCAGCAAGTGCTTTTTCAATTGCTTCGCCAGTCAAACTTTCTAATGTACGTTCGATGTGTCGACCAAACTTAGTCATGCCAACACCTGCGATATAAATATTACTCATGTTCTTGGTTCCTATTATTAGCTTAATTAAGCAACTCTTGCTATTTGCCGATAAATTGCGGTTTACGTTTTTCAGAAAACGCAGTTAAGCCTTCGGTAAAGTCGTATGAACGCATATGCTTTCTTAACAATACTTGCTCATGCTCTAATGCTGCATCTCTCGATTTATCTAAAGCTTGATTAGCCACTTCTTTCATACGACGAAGTGCAATTGGGCTTTTTGAGGCAATTTTGAGTGCAAGTTTTTGTGTTTTATCTTGTAGCTCATCATCATTTGTAACTACGTTAACAAAGCCATATGTTTTCATTTCTTGTGCAGATAAAGTTTCACCAGTAAACAATAAATACTTAGCTACATTGTGAGGGATAATTCGAGGTAATAAGGCTGCCCCTCCAGCGCCAGGGTATACGCCAAAGTTCGCGTGAGCATCACCAATGACTGCACTTTCAGCAGCCACCACTATATCTGCACACATAGCTGTTTCTAGACCGCCCGCCATAGTAATACCATTTAACGCTGCAATTACTGGCTTTGGAAAGTCACGTAGTGGATTAAATACGTTTTCACATAATCGATCTAAAAAGTCTTTCTCTCCAGGAGGTAGCTTTTGTGATGCCAATACTTCTTTTAAGTCTGCCCCTGCACAAAAAGCAGCACCAGTGCCAGTAATAACAACGGCTCTAATTTCATCATTATTAGCTATTTCAGGAATATACTTTTCATAAAGTTCAATGATTTCACCATTGATTGCATTCATTCCTTTCGGGCGGTTTAATGTTAACCAGGCAATACCATCTCGGTTTTCAAAAAGTAAGTTTGCTTCACTCATCACTAATTCCTAATTTTTATTTTGTTAGCCATAAACACGCTAAGTCTTGAGATGGTTCTACTCTAAAAAATAAAAACGCAAAAAAAACCAGCCAAAAGTATGGGTTTAGGAAAAAAGTATGGGAATAGTTAGGAAGGTATATTTAGAAAAACAATAAACAGTTTAAAATTCAATATATTAGAGTGAGATTTTAAAATAAACAAGTTTAGAAAATTGGAAGTTTAAGTATGGGCTCCAAACGAAAGCCCATACTATATTTGTTTAATTTTCAGCTTTAGCTTTTCGATATTCACTTGGTGAGTGCCCCGTCCAACGACGAAATGCACGAGAAAAGTTACTAGTATCAGTAAAGCCTAGTTGATAGGTAATTTGACTAATACTCATTGAGTCTTGCTCAATATATTGAATTGCTAATTGTGAGCGTAAGTCGTCTAAAATTTCTTGGTAACTAGTATCGCGTTGTTCTAGTTTGCCATGCATATTCCTCGGGCTCATATTTAATAATGAAGCAATACGCTCTTTATTACATTCCCCAGTAGGCAATAGCTCAATAATTTTAGTTTCAACTTGGCGTACAATATCAGAGCGATCTAAACGTGCTAAATGCTGAATAACAATTTCATCGTTCACTCGCGCCAATTCAGAACTTGCTGCAGGCAGTTGAACAAACATATCTTCTTTAGCAAAATGTATCGCGTTTAATTTGGAAGAAAACTCAACAGGGCATTTAAATGACTGCTCAAATAACTCTGCCCCAATTTCTGGTTTTTCCCTTACGAGTTGAACTTTTAAAGGGTTAAAGTTAAGGCGGAAAATATGTCGACACATTTGAACAATAGCCATTAACCAGCCTTCAATAGTTTCATCACAAGTTACTGTATTGATAATTTCAATATCCAACACATAATCATCTTTTGTTTCAGTTAACGTATGAATGCCGTTATCACTAAGTAAGCGGAAATAGCGTACTATGCGTTGGCAAAAGTCATTTAAATTGTTACTCGCATATAACGAATAACCAAACGCGTGAAAGCTGCCAGGATGAAAGTTTTTACCAGCTAACAACCCAAAACCTGTTATGCCCGTTGCTTCTACTGCCAGCCTAAAAATTTCCGTAATTTTAACGGTTTCAATACGGTAACTTGGCTCTGATGACGTAACTAAATCAACGCCAGCTTTTTTAAACAAAGCTTGGCTGTCTATCCCGTCAGACTCTAATGCTAACGCAATGGCACTCGCCCAACTGAATATAGTTTTAGGTTCATTATTAGTTGATGTTGTCATAGAAAGTATTAACTCACTAATTTTATTATTATCATTTTTCTATCATAATGATACACGAATAATGACGTGGTCAAGCAAATTCACACAACCCAGTTAAGCAGCTTTTCCTAAGTTAGCCATGTCAGCTTCATATTGGTTTGGACTTTTGTAATCCAGGTA
>NZ_JAKRFA010000079.1:0-7471 GCF_022348305.1 Alteromonas sp. MmMcT2-2 | reverse complement strand
AGTTTGAATTCTTTTGAATAGCTTTTTCGCGTTTTCATATACACTCCAGTTGAGATAATTATCCCTTAACTGGCTGTGTGAATCTATTGGAGCACGTCAGAAGCATTCTTTTCAACACTCGCCGTATCAAGAGAGGCACCGAGTTGATAGTCTAGCTGCACCAGAAGGCCGGTCTGCCTCACGCCTTTGCCACCTTGAATACGAGGCTTGTATTCCCATTGTTTCAGGGCAACTTTTGCGCTTTTATCAAACACGCCAGCAGGCACTGATTTTACTACTTTTACATTATCTGTAGCGCCCGTTTCAGTAATATCGAAAGAGAGTACAACGAAACCTTCTACACTTTGCTGCGCTGCTTTTTCTGGATAGCTTGGTGGAACGCGTTTAACCGGCGATGCCTGGTTAATCTTAGCTTCAGATTTGGTCTCTGCTACTGGCGCATTGGCTAAAGCCGTGTTGATGGTGAGCATGGCGGCAATTGAAAGTACGCCTGCAGCCAGTACTTTATTGTTACGCATAGGTTGCTTTATCGCGTTTAAACGTTTGATCATAGTCCTTTTTTCTCCAAAGGTTGGGTAAAGCCCGCGTGTAAAGTGCAGGGCGTCTGAACCATGCTCGGCACATTGCACGAGTGCTTTTGCATAGGTAAGTTTTTCGTTGTCTGTCTTGTCTTTCAGTACTGCGTGATCACAAGCCAGTTCTTGATTAATTCTGAAGGGTTTTAGCGCAAGCCAAACTAGTGGGTTGAACCAAAATACAATAGCGATAACCAGCGCTAACGCGTTCCACAGGTGATCGTAATGTTTGCGATGCACATTCTCGTGCTCTAATACCAGTGCTTGTTGTTGAATCGAAAATGCACTTTTAAATGAGAAGGGAATAAGCACCTTTGGCAAGATAAAACCAAATAGCATAGGTGTGGTAGCTTTGCTGGAATAGTAGGCATTGGTGTGGATAGCGTGGCGCTTTCCTATCGATGCCCATATTTTAAGATGATGCGCTAAGACATAGGCTGTAATTGCGCTTACGCCAATTGCCCATACAGTAAACCAGGTTTCAAACTCAACGGTGTTTAATGTGGGCTTAACGCCAACCACATAGCGAGCAAAGCTATTCGATGGAATGTTAACCAGCGACATTGGAAGGTTGTTGACTATGAGGCAAGCTGGTATCAGCGCCCATAGCTTATAGGTAAGCGAAGCCCCAATTTTATTAGTGAAAAAGTGTTCGCACACCATGAGTAAAACAAGCGCTAGCGACAAAACACCCTGCTGAGCAATAATCCAATCAATCATTGTTTTCTTCCCATTTCTTGATAAGGGCTTTGAGCTCGTCCACATCTTGTTTAGATAACGAGTTTTGATTTGCAAAACCAGCGACCATAGGGGCGATCTTGCCTTTAAACAGTCGGCTAACAAAACTCGTGGTTTCTTTTTTTGTATAGTCTTCTTTAGCAATCAGTGGATAATAAAGATACTGGCGCTGCTGCTTTTCAAACCCTAACACTTCTTTTTTTACCAAGCGGCCTAACAAGGTTTTGACGGTTTTTTCGTGCCAGTCTTTTTTGTCATTAAGTCGCGTAATAACCTCGTTCGACGTGGCAGGATGGTCGTCCCACAGTACGTCCAGCACTTCAAATTCAGCGTTTGAAATTTCAGGTTTGTCTGACATTTTACTCATAATTACGACGTCTTTTATTTTGATTACATTTGTAGTCCATGTTTTTAGATTACACTTGTAATTCTAAAGCGCAAGCTTTTTCTGCATATTTTTTAAACGGAGAGATAGTGTGAGATGGAGTACTACGCTTGGCGCTTCTTTGAAAGCGTTACGTTGGGTGTATCAGTATAAAACGGTGAAATTAAGCTCGTTAGCTTCTAAGAACTCGCCGAGTATTCGTGCTTGTTGATTTCCACGTGGCACCATTACATAGCACGGCGGCTTTGGGGTTACTTCTTGTAAGTCGTACCACAGCGTATCCAGCACGTCGCTGCCGTGTCTCAAAAAGGTTTCACCCCAAGACGTCGTATAAAGGATGGATACATTCTCTACCGTGGCTTTTTGGCGTAGGGTGGGGAAGTTCACAATGGCAAAACATGCGGTTATGCGTTCTGGCGCCAGCAAGTCATTACGCGGTAGTGACGACACTTTGACTGGAGGAAAATACTTGCACAAATGCTTAAGCAAATCGTTCAAGTCTAGTTCGCTCACTTCACCGTAATTGTAATCGAGATAAACCTTACTGTTTGTATCTATTATTTTGCTCGACACAAGCCAGACCATCAGTGCAATGGCGCTAGTCGCTTGAGTAACTTTTTGTGAATCGTCGATAATGCCCGATTTACTCAGTAAATCACCAGCATAGGCTGACCATACTTCATCACCATTTTTGAGCTGACGCATAGCAATGGTGATTTTTTCGCAGTAAAGGCTTTCGTCAAAAGCGCGTCGCAAAAACTCAATTTTATCCGGCTTTTTAGCGTAATAGGTACTTAATCGGCGGCCCAGAACGGTCATGTCTTTTTGATCCATCACCTGTTGATGGTGACTAATCTCTTTGGAGATGCGGCGATAACACTTTAATAAAAAGCGGTGAATTCGACGGCTCAGCTGTACACGTTCATTGAATGTCCAATCTTGTTGGTTATCCAAGTGGGCAAGTAGTTTGCGGCTCCACCCCCACTGTTTTGCATACGAGGCCATAATTTTGCGTTTGAAATTCGCTTGCTCACCTTCTACAAGCGGGTGGCTCAATGTACACCCACATTTCAAATATAAACACTGCTGCAATACAGCAATATCTTCCGCCTGACCATTGGCTTTGTAGTGAGCGATGAGTTCGTCAAACATGAGTGCGTAGGGATCGATATCAGCAACATGCCCTGGAGCTTCAGCACCGCGGTGTACATGCTTTTTCAAAAGGTTGCACAGTGGTTGTCCGTGAGAGATATTGGCAAGGTATACTTCAAGCTTTGCCATTTTTAATACGGATTTGAATGGCGAGTCCATGGCTTTGCCTAATTGCCAGATGGCGGCGCCAAAAAGTTCGCTTGCGTCTAGTCGCTCTAGGTGACCCAAGTCCATGAACCAGTCTACGTCTGGTGAGCCGCCTTTTTCCAAACTATTGTAAATAGCCTGATACTGCTTCTCTGTTGTTTTCTCTGGAGTAAGCCACCAAAACGGCGCTTTGCCTGCTACTACTATATTGGTGTTGTAAAACTCAGCTTTTAGAAACAGGGCTTGCGCCGAGCCCGCGCTTTCACCTTCAGCAACGCCAAAATCGTTTTGCTTCACTTTATCTATCTCAGATAAAAAGAAATGCACTTCAATACCAAAGGTGTTATCCGCCCATTTTTCAATGGCTGTTAGCTTTTGTTGAAGTAAAGTCAGCTCAGTAGTCGAAAAACGTTTACCGTCAATACACACCCAAAAATCAAAGTCTGAGTCGTCAGTCTGAGCAATAGTCCCCACGCTACCCATTAAAACCAGTGCATCAACCGCCCGCTGTCTTGGCCAAATTTGCTTAATGTCTGAAAACAAGTGACTCTGTGCAGGAAAACAGCGCTGCAAAGCTTGTTCTACATCAGGTCTAAACGAGTAATTGTTGATACCAAATGGAACGGTTTCACCCGAGGTGAGTGGGGCCACATATCCTGGAAGGGCTTCGTGGTTAACATGTACAAGAAAGGGAAGCACATGAAAAAGCGGCCTGTGCTTTTCAGGCATGAGCGTAAGTGCACGCTCAATACGTGCTTTGTTGTATCGCAATACGCGCAATAACCTAATGGTAAGGTTTTGCTGAACGGAAAGCGGCTGTTGCGCTGCCATTATGTCAATCTGCACTTCATCATGCAGCCAAGCATAGCGTTATTTCGCGTCGACTTCCTCTAATTTCGCACAGAAAAAGTGATTCTTAATTTGTGATATTCCGTACTTATCTGCTCTCGTGTAAGAGGGACGTAATGAATAGAGACTTATTCACTTTGTAAAATTGCCCTTACTGCTTATCAAATGCATCAATTAGCGCATCAGTTTTACCATCGGAAGAAAAGCCGAAACCGTTTTTATTGAATATCAGCGTATTGTCAGACGTCACTGACGTGCGAGCTTCTTTTAAAAATGACTGGATAGTCGCTTCGTCAGTGCCTTTCTCTTGTAGTGTTGATGCAAATGACGTGGCATCTCCCCATTCTTTGAACTGAGACAGACGAGATGTTTGTTGAATAAGTGACGTAAGGTTGGTGTCCTTTTCTAGGTACTGTTGTAGGCGCAACGTGGTTTTATCAAGCTCTTGCTCGCCCTGACTGCTTTCAATTACCAGCTCGCCTTTGCTCACCGTTAGCTTTGTATCGTTTGAAATACCAAGTTTTGCCGCTAAATCACTTAATTCCGAGGCAAGCTTTTGCCGATTAAAATCGAGGTAGTTTGCAATTGTGTTGCCGTTGAGTGAGGCCTCGCCGCTTTCTATTTTTTTAAGATATGTGTCAATTTGATTGCCCTGTAGTTCACCATTAAACGCACTGAACGCATCACCGAGAGCATTAGCCTGCTTGGATTTTTCTACAACATCTTGAAGTGCGCTTTGGGCATTTGCTGTGTCGCCCAAGTAATTGAATAGTGAAGGTGAAGATGACAAGTGGCTGTATGTGGTATCCATTTCTGACTCTGTGTAGCTCACTTCATAGCGTGGGGCATAAAAGTGGGGGACCTAATATAGGCATTCATACGCAAAATCAGCGCCAAGTTCATCGTTATGAAGAGTTTTTATGGAGTAGGGGCTCTTGCGAGCCCTTAGCGAAGAAGTCGGTTCTTATTGCTGACCCAGGTGTGAGCTATCTGTTAGACGGATATTGTTCAAGGAGCTTAATGACGAGTTCATCAAGTTTA
This sequence comes from Alteromonas sp. MmMcT2-2, assembly GCF_022348305.1. Taxonomy (NCBI): domain Bacteria; kingdom Pseudomonadati; phylum Pseudomonadota; class Gammaproteobacteria; order Alteromonadales; family Alteromonadaceae; genus Alteromonas; species Alteromonas sp. MmMcT2-2. The sequence continues at coordinate 2,584 of NZ_JAKRFA010000079.1, read as the reverse complement.
TTTTGAATGCTGATACTGTCTTTCGACTCCAGCTCTACCGCTCCTGACGCGCTGTAAACAAATGTACCGTCTTTAACCATGTCAATTTGAAGCCCTTGTTGAAGCGTGGTTTGCTCTCCAACCGGAATGCTAAAAATGCTGCCCAATGAAATGCCGCCAGAGCGACCGTAACTTCCGGTGCCCAGCCCTAGATTCAAGGTGGTGCCATCCTCTTTAGTGGTGGTGGAAGGTAGGTATCCCACCGCGATATCGGCGTCCTCCTCCGAAGATGGGGTGAGGCCTTTCTCAATGAGGCGCTGGGTAATGGCTGAGGAAAGATGATTGGCCAGCGTCGCGTTGATTGGGTTTAGAGGAGGCTGAATATAGAACGTTTTAATATCGGCAAAGTTTTGTGTTTCATCCATATTTATCTGAGGCTTACTACTACTGCATGCGGCAACCACGACCATACATGCTGTTAAAAGTAGCACTGTTTTCAAATACTTTGCCTTTTGCATTAAACCAGTTTCACGTTTTTTCATCATACTGCTGTGCATAATTTTCAGTAAAGTTTGTTAGCTCTTAACTTAAACGAGAGCATACCGTGTTTTGGATCTCATAAGTGGTAAAGCTAGTTTCACCACTTGATTTTCGTCAGCCTGCATAGATAAGCCGCTAAAAGGTGTTCCACATTCACAATAAGACCGTATGCTTTATTCCATTCAGTTTTGTTAATGCGCACCGCTTTGTGGTGTGTGCTGACAAGCTAAGCCACTAATTAAAGGTAAAAGGACATGAATACAAAGCGTATAAAACAAGGGGTACTTGCCACGAGTGTCGCCGCACTTTTTTCTGTAAATGCAATCGCGCAACATTCACCAGACGCGAATGTTGAATTAGTGGGCGACATAAAGGGCACGCAAATTACCGGTGTTACGGTAAGTAATGATGGTCGTGTATTTGTGAATGCGCCCAACTGGCGTGACGGCGTTCGCTTTTCCGTAGCTCAGGTTACCGACACCGGAGAATTTGTCGCTTACCCTAATAGCCAAACAAATGAATGTGTGGCACAAAGCGAAGTAAGAAAAGACTGCTTTTTAGCGGTGCAGTCAGTGGTTGCGCACAAGGATAAGCTGTATGTGTTGGACACCCGAAACCCTAAGTTTAAAGGTGTAGTGGATGCACCTCGCTTATTTGTCGTTGATTTAGCCTCAAACGAGATAGAAGGAACCTTGATACTTAGCGAAGACGCTTACCACCCTGATTCGTACATTAATGACTTGCGAGTAGACGAAAAAACGAATCGCATTTATATGACCGACTCGGCTCACGCGGGTTTAGTGGTATATAACCTTGATGACAATACCAGCTATCGTATTTTAGATAACCATAAAACCACTAAAGCTGAAGTCGATGCGTTAAGTATTCAGGGCAAACCCTTTACTATGCCTGTTCAGTCTGACGGGATCGCGCTTGATACGTTAAACGACACACTATATTTTCACGCATTGTCTGGTTATTCGCTGTATGCCATTAACACATCTGACATCGAGAAATCGTCAAATGACGTGTTGGCAGAAAAAGTGCGAAAAGTAGCGACGACAGGCGCACCAGATGGCATGATTTTTCATCAAGGTAATGTTTATTTAGCTGACCTAGAAAAGCAAGAAGTACAGTACCTTACGCCAAGTCTAGACCTTCGCACCCTTGTGAAAGGTGATGTGGTGAATTGGGCTGACACCTTTAGTATCTACAACAGTGCGCTTTACTATACCAATAGCAAAATACAAGATGCGGGTAGTGATGTTAGCGGCATGACATTTGAAGTGTATAAGACAGCGCTACCTGCGCGTTAAAGTTCGAGGAATTAGCGATGAGCATCACAAAAGGGATCGGCAGCGCGTCACTGGGGTTTGCAGCAGCACTCATAGTAGCTGGGCAAGCTTCAGCTAAATCAGATTTTGATTATGGCCCTGTGTTTGACACTTTCGGCAAGCATGCTCATGTTGAGGGCGTAAGTTTTCCTGAAAATCAGACGTTCAAGGTTGCGTTTGACGTAGCCAAAGCGGCAAGCCCTGGTGAGGTAAACCGCAAGTTTGAGTCGCTGGCACGGTTTATCAATATGCACGTAGCCAATGGCGTTAAGCAGGAAAATCTTTCGCTTACGCTTGTCGTTCACGGCTCTGCCACAGAAGAAGTGCTTAAAACTGCAAACTTCAAAGAGCGTAAGGGCTTACCTAATGGAAACGAAACGCTACTTGTAGCGTTGATGGAGAAAGGTGTAGACGTAATAGTGTGTGGGCAGTCTGCCGCTGCCCATGGCGTTGAAAAAAATGCGTTGATAGACGGAGTGAAAATGAATTTGTCAGCCATGACAGCCCACGCGCGCCTGGCACAAAAAGGGTATTCGGTTAACCCTTTTTAAGTTGTGAGTTAATTCCTCTTGCGCACAGGAGCTTAATTATAGCTTCTGTGTATTGGCTAGGTAGGGCCTGTTGACCTTTGCTGTACATTTTTGCAGCGGTCTGTGTGCCATCTAGACAAGGCGAATGTTTGACGGTTTAGTGGTTCTAAATCGAGAACATTCAACGCAGTATAGATGGCA
>NZ_JAKRFA010000078.1:0-7816 GCF_022348305.1 Alteromonas sp. MmMcT2-2 | reverse complement strand
CCCTGCATCAGTGGAAAAAGACGATCCGCTGGCTTGATGAACTCACCGCTGAAGCTTGCATGAGCAAGATTACATGCTAAATTCGTGGGGATCCCTCAGCACTAGGTTTGTCACTAGCTTTGTTTTAGGTAATGAAACTAAGCCTAATTGTGAGGAGGCGATAAGGATGGAATTGTAGGGGTCTATAGCTATTTTGGTTACTGACCTTATCGCTTCAGACGTCAATATAGGATTCATGAAAGGGGGAGCCGATAGTTTTTCATCTTCTAACAGTAAAAGGCGACCGTCGGAAACCCAGATCACCCCATCTTCATCTTTAACCACATCTTGGATATAGGTGCCACCAATTCCCTCAGTTGGAACGAAGCGCTCGTTACTTCCTAATATGTACACCCCTTGTGGACCGCCGATATATAATTCTTCATCAATTACTTTAATAAACGTTGCATTTGATAGTAATGGTAGCTTGCTACTCAATTTAAATTCTTGCAGATTATCTAATGCCCCTTCAATTGAAAGATAGCCCTTATTAGATGCTACATACGCATTGTGATTGTTTGCAAAAAGCGAGTAAGTGCCGTTTAACTTGAAGGATTCTAATTTGGAATTTAGGCTTGTCGATTGCCCTGTAGTTCTATCTACTGCAATGACATCGTCAATGACTGAGAAATATAAATGACTAGATGTCATTGCCATAGTCCAAATAGAACTCGACCATTCACGATCACTAAATACTTGCTGTGAGTTTTTATTTTCTAGATTAACTTTAAAAACACCAACTCCATATTCAACAACCCATAGGTCCGTTCCATTCAGTTGAATGTCAGAGATAACCCCTGTGGCGTGATTAGATGTGTTGAACTCTAATTTCTCAGACTCGTGTCCAATAACTTCAAACACCCCGTTTTCTGCTGCTACATAAACTACTTTGTTTGAAACCTCTAAGTCTCGAATTACACCTGATGGAATTCCATCAAATGATGTTCTCCCCTCTAAGTTAATACCGATGGCATGGCTCAATTTTGGAAAAACTAAGAAAAAAATTAGAAATATTGGGACACAAGTATGGATTTTCTGTCGATAAGCACAAATTGTCTCAGTAAACATGTCTTACATCCCTGTTTAATTATTATTTTATGTGTGCTCATTCGAGCTTGAGAATCAAAAAACAAAAAGGAAAAGATATGAATATCGAACAAAAAACAAACATGCAAGAGCTTACCGAGGCAGAGTATACTAAAGTATATGCTGGAACTAATACACCAACGTGGGGAATAGACTTTTACGTGATATTACCAATTGGGCCTATCAAGCCAAAGAAACCAGATGTAAATAGTTAATACCTAAACCAACAACCACTTCATCCCAGCATTCTCGGCGGCTTGCTGATCATAAATAAAGTCGCCTACATACAGGCAGTCTTCAGGTTGAAGCTGCCATGTGTTCGCCACCATCAGTAATGCGGTTGGGTCGGGCTTGGCTGGGGCATCTTCGCGGGTTAGCACGTAGTCAATGGGTATGCCGTTATTAGCTACCTTAATTGCGGTGGCTTGGCGGCAGTTACGGGTAACTATTGCCATGGGGAGTTTGTGTGCCTGCGCCTTTTCCACCATGGCTTTGCCAATGGGTAACCACTTGGCATTTTGCGCATCGTCAAGTTCGTGCTGCAATATAGCTCGGTGAGCATTCGCTTTGGTGTCGGCGCAGCTAAGGGCATCTACAAAGGTAAGAATATCTTCGTTTTGTGGGCAGCCTACGTCGGCGCGCATTTGTGTGAAGTTAAGGCTAGACTCTACCAAGGTGCCGTCTAAATCGAATATTACACCTTTAATGCCGGTTAAGTTCATCTGCTCTACGCTCACGCTTTTCTCGTCCTTTTACTTCACTGTTATTCTTAAAGTTCGGTTAACGCCCACTTAATTGAGAAAAGCGCCTAACTTACTCACGAATTTTACCGCCAACATAATGCCACGAAAGCCTTTAACCTTCAGTTACGTTTGCTTAAGGCTTCAATATATTTAGTTAAAAACTACTGATGTGATTTAAGTTTACCCCGCCCACACCTTGCATTAGCATAGCCGCTCTTTTTGGCAAGCTACTTATTTGCCCCAGCGTTTTTGGGCAAAGTTTTAACAGGTAATTTATGGGTGTTTTTGCTGCGCTAGGTACAGCGCTTTGTTGGGCAATTGCTGCGCGTTTATTCCGTAGAACGGGTAACGCATTTTCGCCGCTTACCATGAACTTTTGGAAGGGGCTTATTTCTATTGCCATTTTGGCAGTGGTTTTAGTAGTGGTTCAGCCAACAGGGCTTAGTACTCATGCTGTTTTGTGGCTATTGCTTAGCGGGCTTATTGGTATAGGCATTGGCGATACCTGCTTTTTTAAAGCCTTACAAAGCATTGGGGATAGCCAAGCGGTGTTGGTCGCCGAAACCCTTGCGCCTTTATTCACTGCCCTTTTTGCTATGGCTTTTATTGGCGAATGGATTACCTGGCAGCAGTGGGTTGGCGTTGCAGTAGTACTGTTTTCGGTAGATATGGTTATAAAGGTACGCAAACGCAGCACTACACACGTGTTTGCAACCAGTGGCTATTTATATGGTGTGGGCGCGGCGTTATGTCAGGCAGTTGGTGCCGTAGTTAGCCGCGACATTTTAAGTGCCGGTGAAATTGACGCTGCCAGCGCTGCGTTCTTGCGCTTAGTTGGCGGTATGGCCTTTGTGGTGCCATTTATAGCCCTAACCAAAACGCGCTACATGCCCGTTATTAACTATGAAAGCGACAGCGGAAAACGTGTATGGCCTGCTTTTGTGTTAGCTACACTGCTTGGCACTACTGCTGCTATTTACCTACAAATGTTTGCGTTTGCTTATGCAAAAGCGGCCGTGGTTCAAACCCTTATTGCTACAAGCGCATTAATGTCGCTAGGGGTTGCGTGGGTACTTGGAGAGCGTGCCACCAAGGCAACTATTGTATGGTCTGCCGTTGCCCTCGTTGGAGTGGCTATATTGGTTAGTTTTAGGTCGCCTGCCCACTAGCAGGCATTGCAAATACATTACACGTGCTTACCTAGCTTAACGATTAGAAAACAGTAGACGCATTAAGATACAAAAAATAGCTAACTTTTAGGTGCTCCGTGTAGTAGTTCGGGGTTCAAATCGATATTATGAAGAAAAAACAAAAACGTTATTTCTCATGTTTCAAAGGTTATCCTTAACAGTATTCTCTTTCTTGAGCGTTGCGCTAGCTTCTTTTGCCGCATTGGCAAACGACAGTATCGATGCCGTTATCGAAAAGGTACGCACGCCTTCCTATGACTGTCCCAATCAGTCTCTATTTCCTGAACTTGAAGACACGCTCGCGCTAGAGTCGCTTACTTCGCAACAACGTTTTGCTTTAACCGTAGCCAAAGGGCAGTTTCTAATTTGCCGTGGTAAGTACGAAGAAGCTGAAACTATGCTGCTTAAAGCTATTATGCAAAGCAATATTGATGAAAGCTCTTATGCCTTTGCATCGGCTATTTATCAAATTGGCTTTTCTTATGACGCCAGAGAAAACCCAGCACGCTGTAAGTACTACCAACAAGCCCAAGAACTATCATCGCCCGAGCGCCACAGCGATATCTTTACCAGTTCTTCTTTAGGCCTAATTAACTACTGTTCAGAAACCACTTCACCTGAAATAAGATTGGGTAAGATGTTTGGTGTGCTTAAGCGTTATTCAAACGACGGCAGCCCCGGTGAGTTAGCGCATATTCACAACGCAATTGGTTTACTATACGGCGATTTAGAGCAACATGCCTTAGCAGCAGAGCAATATCTAAAAGCACATGAAATGGGCTTGCTTGTATATGAAGGCAGTAACAAGGTAAGTATTCTTATTAGTGCTATTGTATCGCTGTTAAGTAGCGGCCAAACCGACAAAGCTTATCAGAGCATTTTAGAACTAGGTGTACTCAATAGCGAAATAGACACACCGCTAACCAACTTCTTGTATCAGTATGCACTGTCTATTTACTATAGAAAAACACAAAACTACAACCGACTTACCTACACCCTTCCCGATTTAGAAAAAGCGTCTTCGAGCATCTCGAGTTCGTTTGGCGAGCTTCTTGTTAACTGGCACAAAGCTGAGATTTGCTTACATGACAACGATCTCACCTGTATTAAGCAGTATATATCAGGTATTGAAGCGTTAAATGATGACGCGATACCGCCGGTCTTTCGTACAAATTTGGATTACCTTAGCTTCAACGTATCCATGTATATCGCACTGCAGGACTTAGCTAAGGCGAAAGAAGCGCACGAGATTTATTCTAAAGAAGTAACTAAGCGCCGTGAAGTTACTCAAGACTCGGCCTTAATTATTGGTGCTGCTAACGTGTATACCCGCATTTATGATTTGGAATCTGCGATTGAACAAGCGGAACAGCAACGAAAGAACACGCTGTATACCGCTATTGTTATTTTCCTTCTGGTAAGCGGTATTACTGGCTACGTACTTCGTAGAAAACACCTTGCGCGCAAAGCCATCGATCCCGTTACTCTGCTGCTTAATGCGAATTCGGCGATAGCCCGCATTAACAAGCTTGATGCGCCGAAAAAAGGCCGGGCCATTGCCATTGCTATATTTGACATTAGCAACCTGCGTGAAATAACGCGGAAAATGGGGTCAACAAAAGGTGATTTAGTATTACGACAAATTGCACAAACTCTCCAAAATGTTACCCGCGGTAACGATATTTTAGGGCGATTTGGTACCGAGCAATTTATCTTATGTTTGCACAATATTGAAGAACGAAGTGCGCGACAGTTTTTCGATCGCGTACAGAACGCGTTAGACAATACCTTTGAAAACGATGCGACTTCCGACCATATCGTGGTTGAGTCGCAGATGAGCGTATTTATTGCTAACGAGAAAATTACTGGGCTAAACGACATACTCGATGATATTGCCATGTCGATTGATATGGGTAACCGCTCAGGCGACAATTAATATCTACACCATCAAAAACGCGCGGCCCGTTGTTAAGGTACCGCGCGTTTTTGTTTTAACCGAAGCTTGTTTACTGGTTCAGGGATGTCTGAAAGCGGGTATACACGCCGTTGGTCCATCCGAAACCTAGCTGAACGTCGTATTCACCGCCGCCTGCTTTTATTTCTGGGTCACATACATTGTACTTTTCTAACAGCACGCCGCTTGTTGCGAAGTGGTTTTCTATGGTTTTGCAAAAACGCAACATAATGGTTTGTGCCTGCATATCAAACCCGTAATTACGCAACCCTTCAACGGCGAAAAGTTGAAGTGGTGCCCAGCCATTTGGCGCATCCCACTGTTGCGATGTAATGTTGGAAGTGGTTACCACGCCACCTTTTTTTAACAAGATGTTTATTGCGTTAATTCGCGCTGCAGATGCCGCACTGTAGCGCGCTTGCTCGGCACCTTTAGTCACGCTTGCCAGAGTCTGTTCAAGCGTTACTAAAAGCGCATTTAAATCTACGGGAATAATTTCAGTTGTACGAATACTTGCTAGTGAATTGGGATTAGCTAGCCAGCGCGAACTAAAGTCCCAACCCGATTCGCAAGCCGCGCGAACATGCTGGTAAAACTGACTTTTGTCAGCGCCTATGTGCTCTGCTATTTCTATGTCTTCTCGTTAAGACTCAGGGCGAGGCGTAGGCTCGGTGTCGAAGTAAAAACAAAGAAGTCTTACCGAAGTAAGACTTTTTTCAAATCGAAATACAAAACAATTAAACTTTTGCTAGCTCGGGCCGGTTTGGCTTAAAACCTTGTGTGCTGCAAGAATTGCGTTTCGTTTCTAGTGCGCTTAGTTGACGCTTAAGCCATGACTTCTGAATACCTGACTTAGCTGCGTCCATTTCAGTGCTTACACGAGTGATTTCTTTTCCGACGTTCACGCATGCTTTCTTATTCGGTTCAAAGCCACCATTAGCTAAAACAGAAGAAGAAAACATTAAAGCTGATACTGCTATAAGCGTTTGCTGTTTCATAAGAGTCCCCAACTACTCGTTACAATCCCGGGTTAGTGTCATACCGTAAGAATGAGCATATATTTGCTCTCAAATCTGTAAGGAATATAGCAGGCCTTTTATTCTAGTTAGGTACTACAAAACATACGCAGTAATAAAACTTTGCCTACCTTGTTCTTGCTAACGCACATAAGCCATTGTCTTTTTTATTATATCGACAATGATTTACCTTACCATTCCACTTACGTATCGATTTTTATATTTTTACGCACTAAATAGTGAGCCTTTCCATAGTATCGGCTACAGCAACAGCATTCTGCAGCAGCATTACTCATTATTAAGCGATGCTATTAAAACACCTTAGCTTTTCTGGAACAAGAAAAGTTATAACAATCCTTTTACAGGTTTTAGGACAGAAATTGCATTCTGTAAGTATTTGCTCACTATACTTACAAACGACTACCAGCCGAAAGCTTCTCTACCGTTTGCATAACGCTTCTGCCCATATCATCTAAGCTCACTACGCGCTTCGCTGCCCCTTTTTCAATAGCAACTTTGGGCATACCAAAGGCTATAACACAGCTCCGAGTGAGGTATGGGTTATTGGAGACAGTGAGGAGTCAGAAATTAGTGCGGGTAATAGTTTAGGTATGAAAACGGTTCAGATACTTCGACCGGGCGTTAAAAAGTCACCAAAGGCACAATTCCATGTGTCTTCACTTCAAGAGTTTTTAAGTTTGGTACAGATGTCTTAACGCTTGTGTGTTCGTCATCATCAATGACTTGAGGTGTTAATTGGCCTTTCAGCCCCGCTTCATGCTGCTTATTAGTGGAAACTATCTGTTCATTTCGATTTCATCGATAAGCACCACTAGGGGACATTATCATGCCCAAATTCATCTATATCGTGAATCCATTTATTTGAGGCCGGTCAATTACGGATCCAAACTTTCAGCATCAGGCAAAGGTGTGTATTTGTATCCAGTCAATACCCAAACTCTATTCAAATAAGTGTAAGTCCACTCCCTGGTTCCATCAGCTCTAGCCTGTTTGACTGTTTGCTTATTACCTTCTTTCGGTGCTAAATCAGGATTTGGGACACTGTTAAAGGTTTCGAAAGCACTTTCGGTTCCTTTATTGGACTTTACGACACCCGAACAGAAATGTTTCTTACTTATCAAAGTATAAGGTTCGTTAAGGTCGAAAGTGTTAGTGCTAATTGCTTCATACATTGCATCAATCAGTTCAGAACTGAGAGTAGGGTTGCCTTTTTCCTCTACTACTTCAGTACTACAAACCGTTTTTGCTAAGGTAGAACCGGAAAATACAATAGATGAAACCACGAAGAATGTTACATAAGCACCTAATTTAAATACAATTGGCGACTTCACACGTACTCGATGGCTTTTATTCGAAAACAGAAAACTATGAATATACTTAAGCATCGTAATTAAACTCCCTTTTAATTTAAATTGTGAAAGTCCACACTAAAGCCTAGTCGTAACCCATGCAAAACGCATTAAATCAAACCTCGACGATTAAGTGCATCAAATTACTTAGATTAAAAGTCAATAAGTGCACCGCTCGCTAAATTAAGTACCCTTTCGTATGTATTAACGCAGAATTTGGCATAACTGGATGGTTAAAGCACTAGAGAAAGAACTTTTATCAGAATATTTTTTGGAAAAACAGGATTTGATTGAAAATTTGGGACTGGTTGGCCGAAATCATCGAGTAGGGTGAGGCGTCACCGCCTCATCCCTCTCACAGAACCGTACATACGGGCCTCGTATACGGCTCATGTACACAGTTATTTAGCGTAATTGC
>NZ_JAKRFA010000077.1:0-9092 GCF_022348305.1 Alteromonas sp. MmMcT2-2 | reverse complement strand
GTCCGCTTTGTCTGAAGTGACAGAACAATACGCCTGATATCTTGCCATCCCGTTGTAATAACATTCGTTCTGATAGGCTTCTTTAGCGCCAGTATGGTGTTACATTGTTCATTTTCAGTCACCTCAAACAGATCGTTGATGACGCTGTTAAATTGCGCGTATCGCGGTGCAAAGCTGTAGCCGCATAGATCCAATAAAGCGAAGTTGACGTGATTGACACCGTGTGTATCTGTCGAGAGTACGTCAGGTTTGATATCGCTGCTGTTGGATTGCAACAGATCATAGATATAGTGTGATTCATGCTCGTTGGAGCCGATTATCCGTGCATTCAGCGCGCTGTGATTGGCGACCAGGGTCATGGCCGTGATCCCTTTATTGGTACCGAAGTACTTCGAGGAATACCGGGTTTTAAACGTTTCCAGATGCGTTTCGAATTTCTGACCATCCGCACTGGCGTGCAACTGGTCCTCCTGAATATGGTAGTGGCGGAAGATGGGTAATGAAGCCACCGCATTATTGATCACGTCGCTGGCATCATGCAGCGTTTCAGGTCGGATATAGTTAGCCTGTACTGTACTCAGGTGTTCATAACTGCGGTCGGAGATCTGCGCCATACCATACACACCACGGTGAGTGGCGTTAGCAATCAGAATGGCCAGTAAATCATCCTGATGAGTAGTTCCCTGTTTTTGTATTGGCAGCACATGTGTCAGGCATCGCATAAACCCGGTTTCGCGCTCAACATACCGCAGGACATCCGCGATACCGACTGGCTGCATTCGCTTAAAGAAGGGATTGTTGACCAGAGATGTAGCGCCTTTTGTTGGCAGGTGCCAGCGGGTGCCCGAGCGATTTTTCATGATTACATTGCGATTATCTCCCTCATCAATATGGCACGCCACGTCTTTGAGCGCGCTTTCCAGTCGATGTTGTTTCTCCTGTAACAATGCGTCAACAGGTTGTTTTAGTCTGTCCAGCGTTGATGACTCCAGCAGTGCATCCTGCGATGTTTGGGGGATCAGGTCGTCTTCCAGTGCCCGGTATTTGGTGACATTTGACAGATAAATACGTCCGTTCAGTCGTGAAGTTAACTGCCGGTAGAGCAGCCATTCATAACGTTGCGGATTAACGTTATCCTGTTTCACCAGCCATGGGAGGTGCTTTTTGGGGATAAGCGACGTATCCATTGTCATCAGTGATTCACCGGATACAATTTCCGTTTGCATCTTTTGAAGTTGGGCGACGACGGCTTTCCACGGTCCGTTTCTGTTTTTTCAGGTAAAGGCAGAGGGTCTGGATATCCCTGTCATTCATGACCTTCAATGCCTGTTGTCTGACTACTGAGAAGGGCTGATTGTCATCAATATTCTCGTCAACAAACAGGTGAAGTAGCTCTGCCGCTTTCGTGACATTGTCCGCAGCTGACTGCCAGGACAGGAACACTGCTTGTTGTGCAAAGGCGTTGGCGGCTTCCTGTTGTTTTCGGATATGGTAAACAAACCCATCCGTCAGGCGCTCCAGTGCAAGTTGCATGCGCTCTGTCAGATGACACAGTAACCACAGGTGCTGCTGTGAGCGTTTGAAGCGCCGCACTTTACTGCCGTAGTAATCAATAAGGCCGCTGAAGTGTTGTCGATTTTTTAGCGACAGATTGAGCCTGTCCACAACGTCATTTATTTGCGTGTGCCATGGTGCTAACCGGTGGTAAATGGCGAGCTCTTTTTTAAGCTCAGGCACGGTCAGACTTTTGGCACCACCCCTGAGATGGCTCAGACTCAGCCCGTCGTCTTTAGTAGTGATTATGTTGTCCAGAAAGACGTTAAGTTCATTACTGGTAAGTTGATTCAGTTGGAGCGTCAGGTCTTTTCTGACCTGTTGCATTGTGCGGCTTATCAGTCTTTGAAGCACGGAGTACTTAGGAATGGCAATGTTATGGCTGGCAAGGTATTCAATGGCCGCATCAAAGAGGTGTCGAGGCTCCAGCCAGGCATGACCAATGTAAACCAGGTGGTGGCACAGAGCATTGAGGTGCTGTTTTTCATTCCACTTATTGTAATTAAGTAGACGCAGTATCCTTGAGTAAATACGGTCACGCTGCATTTTACTGACACTGAAAGGCCTGATCCCTTTACCTCTTTGAATTTGGGAGGCAATAAACTGCATGTCGATACTGATATCACGGAAACTCGGAGCAATGATCACTGGCTTAGATTTAAAATAGCCCAGAAGCGCCACGAAATAACAACGATGTTTAGTAAGCCTGATAGTACGGCATTCGGCCTGTTCTACATCGTTTAGCGAAAAATACAAACGTTGTTCCTCAATAGAAAACTGAGGTGCTGAATACAAGTCTCGTTGTTCTGCCTGAGTCAGAATCGAGAGTTCATTACTAATTGCCATGATGAATAAACGCCAATATGATTGATGGTGTTTATATAAGATGGCAGAATATTGGAAGGTAACCCACCGCCACAGACCATATAATATAATACCTGTAGCGTTCTATGTTACTTTAGAGGGGAAAATCCCTAGAACCCCTATAAGGTTTGATGCTAGCCTATCGATGCTTATCGCATGCAACAGGCCAGCTCAAATTAAGATTATGCTCTTGTCATATCTTTTAACTTCCCTTTTGAAAACCAGGCAAAAAGCACAGGCAGTACAAAGAGCGTCAAAAATGTCGCGGTTACTAAGCCGCCTACAATAACACTTGCTAACGGTTTTTGGATTTCAGCACCCACGCCGTTAGACATTAACATTGGAATTAGCCCTAGCGCAGATGTAATCGCCGTCATCAACACTGGCCGAAGTCTTGATGTAGCACCATCGAATACAGCGTCAGATACTGATAATCCGTCTGCAATGCGCTGATTGATGCTTTCTACCATCACCACCCCATTTAGGACCGCCACTCCAAATAAGGTAATAAAACCTACGGAGCTCGGTACAGAAAGATATTGCCCTGATAACCAAAGTGAAAATACTCCGCCTATCACAGCTAGAGGCACATTCACGAGGATCAGCATTGCCTGACCAAACGAAGCAAAAGCAAAGTACAGTAGTAATGCAATTAAGCCCAACGAAAGCGGCACAACTAGTGATAATCGTTTCTGCGCCCGTTGTTGATTCTCAAATTGCCCGCCAATATCCACTGAATAGCCAGTAGGCAGTGCTAGCTGCTCATCAATAGATTGACGAATATCTGCCACCACGCTACCCAGGTCTCGACCTTGAACATTTGCCTGGATAACAACTCGCCTCTGTACGTCATCACGTCTGACTTGCGGTGGACCAGAAGCAATCGTCACTTCTGCAACATCTCCTAAACGAACCCATGCACCTGACGGAGTTTGTAAGCGCAAGTCGGCTATCGTTTGACTGTTATTTCGAAATTGTTCAGCAAGCCTGACATAAATATCATAGCGCTCATTACCATTGATGATTTGGCCAGCGCTGGCTCCACCTAAACCTTCGCTTACGAGCTCCATTACATCACCCACGGCCAACCCATAGCGCGACAGAGCGCGGCGATTCGGTGTCACAATCAGTTGAGATTCACCGGCAATTTGCTCCATAGCAACATCTCTTGCACCTTCAACTTCTTTTACTAAAGCTTCAATGGCTTGGCCTTTTTCAGCCAAGATGTCAAGATCAGGTCCAAATAATTTAATGGCAAGTTGAGCTCTTACACCCGATAACAACTCGTCCACTCTTGTCGCGATAGGTTGAGAAAAATTGAAGAGCAAACCCGGATGTTGCTCCATTTTTTCTTCCATTAACGCTTGCAGTTCATAGCGGTTACTTGCACTTGTCCATTCAGGCACTGGCTTTAACCCGATATAAATTTCGATATTGTTTACAGGCTCAGGATCGCCTCCTATTTCGGCGCGACCGATACGCGACAATGTATAGGTGACTTCTGGAAACCCCATTAATATATTCTCAAGCTTAGGGGAGACCTCTAGGGCAGTATCTAAACTAGATGAAGGCGCTAAAGTAACACGCAAGTTAATGGTGCCCTCTTCCAGTTCTGGTACAAACTCTGTGCCAAGCCGAGGAAGCACTACACCAGCAGCGACTACCATAATTGCAGCAATTCCAATCACTACTTTTTTATGCAAAATTGCCCACGATAGCCCTTTGCGATACCCCGCGTCTAAAGGTTTCAACACAACGCTTTCTCGTGGTTTCACGCCTTTTTTAAATAGATACGTCGCCAATGCCGGTACAATAATCAGTGCAACTAATACCGCCGAAAGCATGGCCAACATAATACTAATAGCCATTGGTTGAAATAATTTTGCTTCAACGCCTTCAAAGCTAAACAAAGGCATGAATACCACAAGGATTATGGCTGTTGCGAAGAAGATAGGCCGGGCTACCTCCTTGCCCGCTTCTTGTAATCGCAAAGCGATACCGTGCGTATCATGGGACGAGTCTAATGGATCATCATCTTCAACATGTTCACCCAATTGTCTCTTGTGATCATGCTCAGCATCAGCGTGAGTCAAGTGTTTAAACATGTTTTCAACCATTACCACTGAGCCATCTACTAGCATGCCGATTGCCACTGCAATGCCCCCAAGCGACATAAGGTTGGCAGAAAGTCCAAACCACGACATGACCATTAAGGCAATACCAATAGAAATAGGGATCGAAATCAGGACTAAAAACGTGGCTCGTAGATTCATCAAAAATAAAGCTAGAATAACAATAATAAATACGAACGCTAACATTAGCGCATTTACAACCGTATCCACGGCTTGAGTAATTAAGTCAGCTTGATCGTAGAATACTTCAAAACTCACGCCATCAGGCAATGCTTGGTTAATTCGCTGAATACGAGCATTGACGCCATCAATTGTGGCTTTCGTGTTAGCTCCCATGCGCTTAAGTACAATGCCTGAGACGACTTCACCTAAGTTTTGAATGTTACCGTCGGCGTCTTTTCTGGTCATGGTGGCAGCACCCTGACGAATTTCGCTACCTAACTCAACGTTCGCCACATCGGATACAGTAATCGTTGTTCCGTCTACGGTTTTTAAAGGTACCTGACGTAATTGCTCTAACCCTTCCTCGCCATGATCTATCCAGCCAGTGCCTCTTATCACAAGTTGTTCTTGCCCTCGGTTCATATACCAACCCCCCACATTGGTATTGTTCCGCTCAAGTGCTTCCATCACTATATCTTGAGTCAAGCCATATCCAAGTAATTGAGATGGATTGAGGTTAACTTGGTATTGGCGTACTTCCCCACCAAAAGAGAGCACATCCGTTACGCCATCGGCAGGAAGCAGCAGCAATTTCACCACCCAATCATTTAAACTACGCAACGCCATAGCGTCTAGGCCTGAATCGGGCTCAGCCAACAATAGATACTGATACACTTGCCCCAATCCTGATGTGTTGGGTCCCATTTCTGGCGTACCGACGCCCTCGGGAATTAACTCTTTAGCCGCTTGCAGACGCTCGAATACCAATTGACGTGCAAAATAGATATCTGTGTCCTCGCTAAACACAACGGTCACACCTGAAAGACCTGTTTTGGAAATAGAGCGCACTTCCATCACATCCGGTAAGGCATACATCACCGCTTCTATTGGATAAGTAATTAACTGCTCTACTTCTTCGGCAGCTAACCCCGGTGCTTCTGTATTGACAGATACTTGCACGTTGGTGACATCTGGAAATGCATCCAAATTCAGTTTTGGAATAACAAAAACCGCGCTGACTATTAACGTTGTCAGAGCAATCACCACTAACAAACGATTAGTAACAGCCCAATCAATTAATTTATTAAACATAAAGACTCCTCCTAATTAGTGGTTGTGTGGGTCAAAACCGCCTTTAGCGATTTGTGAAGCGACAAAAAAAGCACCTTCGCTTACTACGCGAGAACCCGGCTCTACACCGGTTATTTCCCGCAAGCCACCAAGCGCTCTTCCAAGTTCAACTTCGACGGGTAAAAACTCGCCGGGATGATCTTCTACAAATACCATCCAGTCTCCATCGGGCCCTCGCATTAGCGCACTTTCTGAAACAGCCATTACCGGCATTTTTGTCAGAAAACGGAAATACACCTCGGCAAATTGACCAGGATGCAAACGATGTTCAGGGTTGCTCACTAATAGCCGAACCGTTCTCGTTCGAGTAATTGGGTCAATGGTATGTGCCTCTTGTGTAACCGTTGCATCAACTGTGAAGTCTCCCACTTTGATTTGTGCCGGAGAACCTGCACCTAACCGCAGGTTAATATTCGATGGTAGATGCGCTTCTACCCAAAGTTCACTTTCATCTGCCAACGAGATCAACGGCTCTCCCGCATCAATACGCTGACCTTGTTCAAACGAGTCACTGAGTACCGCGCCATCAATTTCAGCACGTAAGCTATATTCTCCTAATGCTATTGATTGCTGTGAGGTGAGCGTTTTCAAATCTGCATCGGATAAACCATATGAGATTAATACTGCACTAGCCGCTTCAAAATTAGCTTTTGCATCAATGTAGCGCTGCTCTCCAACAGTTTTTCGACCAAGTCCTTTTACTCTTTCCCATTCTGGATATGTTGTTCGGTAATTGGCTTGTGCTTGCGCAACGGTTTCGCTAAAAAGCGTGACAAGCACTTGGCCTTTATTTACCCTGTCTCCCAATGCCACATGACGACGCGTGACAACGGATGCCACTCTGGGTGATACTCTATAGCTGCTATAGCCGTTTGAAAATATTTCACCCGGTGCATACAAAGTATAATTGACAATTTTGGGGCTTAGTGTGCTTACTTTAATGTTGGCTAATGCCATTTGATTGGAGTCTAACGATGCAGAAGCAGTTTCATCATGCTCTTCATCATCTTTATCCTCGTTTTCACCTTTATCATGAGCATGTTCGCTTTCGTGATCATCATGTTCATCGGCACCCTCGCCTCCGTGCTCATCAAGCTTTTGACCATCTTGTAGTTCATGTTCTTCATGACCATCATCAGTATGTTCGTCATGTTTATCTTTTATGCTTTTATCGATGCTTGTTACCGTTTCATTGTGAGCATGCTGTTGATCAGACTTTTGTGCGAAACTTGGTGCAGCGCCGACAAATGTGGCGATGAAAACTGCTAATACTGTTTTATTCATTTTGTTAATCCTGTTACTCAATTGAGAAATCGTGTTGAACTGGGGGCAAGTCGATAAGACGACCTGATTGCAGCATGAGATTTTTTAATGCTATGCGCGTTTGCTTTTCGAGCTCTATGCCAGACAGTAAACTTTCTGCGCGTTGATTCAGTGCAATAAGGTAGTTAGTCGTTGATAAATCGCCACTGCGCCACTGCTTCTCTAACAAATCACCACTACTCTCGATGCGACCCTTTACCAATGATTGCCATTGCGTAAACTGTAGGTTGTAGCTCTGCCACGCGCCAAACGCTCCTTGTAAATCGAAACGAAGTTTCCGATACTGCGCTCTAAAACGTGCTTCAGTTTCTAACGCCATGCGTTCTGCGGCGCGAGTTTCTGCACTGTAATTGTTGCGAATGTTTAACGGTATGGAAAAGGTCAGCCCAACGGTGTTTTCTCGTTCTTCCCGCCCTGCATTAATACCAAAAGTAGGATTTGCTTTTGCAACACGTCTAGTGACTTCTGCTTCTTCTTTTTGCGTGAGCCATTGCGCATAAGCGCTTGCTACTTTTGGGTGTTTTAGTAATTCTTCATCAGACGGATATGTAGCATTAGAAGGCCAAAAGTCGTCGGGTATAATCCCTCGCTCTGGCTCCCAATCAGGAAGTAACTCCCGCACCATTGCTTCGGCCATTTGAAGTTGAGCCTCTGCTCCCGCCACTTGAGCAAATTGTTTCGATAACGACAAAAAGGTAAGCTCTGCATCGATACTCCCTAGATCACCAGCCGCTTGACGTATTTCGACCAATTCAAGTAACGAATTAAGTTGCTGTTGTTGTGATTTTGCAATTACAGCGGCACTTCTTGCTGCACGCCAATTGATTAATGCATCAATAGCATCAGCTGATTTGTTTAAAACGACTTCTTGGTATTGAGCTTGTGCAGCAGTGCGCATAAAACCCGCTTTTTGTCGCCTTGCGCCTTGCCTGTCCCAAAGGTCGATTGTCTGTTCAACACCCACGCTGTAGTCATTGTTATCGCCATTACGCGTATAGTCAGTTGACAATTCAGGGTTATAAAGGGCTCGTTCAGAAGCATCAGCGAGCGCACCTGTGCTTAACAATTGTTCTTTGGCCGCGACAATATCGGGATGTTTGTTTATCTGTGAAGAGAACCAACTTTCCCAGTTCTGATTTTGCGCATGAGCAAAAATCGGTACAAACAATAAGCAAGTGCACAGCAGTTTGGTGCCATTAAATGTAAGTAAGCTAAGCCGTCTCAATGATGTGGCTTTTGTTGTTTGAATACGCTTAAAAGACGCAGATAGCAGTGGCGGCCTGACATGCAGGTCACGCCCAATAAAATGAGTGAGATTCATAATAATCCTAAAATTAAATAATAACGGACGTCGCGTTTAAGGTTATCGCGACGAGCTTTAAACAGAATTTAGGATTTTTGCTTAGGTGGGCGCAGTAGGCGGTTGATAGGTGCGTCTATAAGAGCATCTAGATAGTTAAAGTTGTGGTTGGACACCACGTGATGGTGTTTACTGATACTGTCATGACCGACCCACTGAACATGTGTACCATGGCAATGACCACAGTGATGACAGTCGGCTGGGTTATGCTGCCCCTTTACTTGGTCGGTACTTGCATCTTGAATACTTGTTGATGACAAACTCTTATCATGCTCAGCATGATTGTGTTCATGTTGCAAATGTTGAGTATCTATTGCATGAAAATCTAATGAATTGGCCACAGCAGAAAACGACTGAAAGAGTATCAGCGAGATCATGATGTAACTTATTCGTTTTAAATTTTTCATAAGCGTGAGTCTACCAAGTCTATTTCACTTCGTCACGACATTGTTCATTGGCAAATTCTAGCTTACAGTTGGGAAATACTTTAGACATCACATGTTGTAATGTTTCAGGTTGTATAAATTAGACGTCGAGATGAGGGGTGGTTACAATTTTTACTATTG
>NZ_JAKRFA010000076.1:0-8140 GCF_022348305.1 Alteromonas sp. MmMcT2-2 | reverse complement strand
AGCTAATGTGTAATCACGCTGTGTGCGCTTAGGTCTTTGATTACTTGAAGTTGTCATAAAGAAGTCCTCTTTATGTCAACGTATTTTAGGACGGGACAAAAGCATTAAAAAAGCCGCTTTAAAAAGCGGCTTTTTGTTATATCAAAGAGCGTCTTACATTAATCAGCGGCATCAATATTATGCACATCAAGATTGCTAAGCTCTGCTTGTACCACTGGCGCTTTTCTTGACGCTTCACCGCGCGACATATCAATTCGCTCAAGGTACTCTTGGTCGATATCCGCAGTAATATAGTTCCCATCAAAAACAGACGTTTCAAAACGCTGAATGGTTTCGTTCTCTTCGCGAACGGCATCCACCAAGTCAGAAATGTCTTGGAAGATAAGGCCATCTGCTTGGATAAGCTCTGCAATTTGATCGATTTCACGACCATAAGCAATCAGTTCGTTTGCCGATGGCATATCAATACCATACACATTTGGGAAACGAATTTCTGGAGCAGCTGACGCAAAGTATACTTTCTTCGCACCTGACTCACGCGCCATCTCAATGATTTGACCTGATGTAGTACCGCGCACGATAGAGTCATCGACAAGTAGTACACTCTTACCTTTGAACTCAGATGAGATTGCGTTTAGCTTACGGCGTACTGATTTTTTACGCATGGTTTGGCCAGGCATAATGAAAGTACGGCCAATGTAGCGGTTTTTAACGAAGCCTTGGCGATATGGCAAATCCAGTGTGTTTGCGATTTGAAGCGCCACGTCCATCGACGTTTCAGGAATAGGAATAACCACGTCGATATCCAGATCTGCCCATTCGCGCTTAATTTTTTCACCTAGCTTACGGCCCATGTTTACACGCGATGCATAAACTGAAATGCCATCTATAAAGCTATCTGGGCGAGCAAAGTAAACAAACTCAAAGATACACGGAGAGGTTACTGGATTCTCGGCGCACTGTCTGGTGTGCAGTTGACCCTCTTCGGTAATAAATACCGCTTCACCTGGCATTACATCGCGCACAAACTGGAAGCCAACAGCATCAAGCGCCACGCTTTCAGATGCCACCATCCATTCCTCACCCAGCTCGCTCATACGCTTACCGAGTGCTAGAGGACGAATACCGTGCGGGTCGCGAAACGCTACAATACCTTGGCCGATGATCGCCGCAACGACTGCGTAGGCACCACGAATTTTCTTATGAACTTTCGTTACTACTTCAAAAATGTGTTCGGCACTTACGCTTAAACCTGCTACCTGCTGCAGTTCATGCGCAAGAATGTTAAGCAGTAATTCTGAATCTGAGGTGGTGTTGATGTGGCGGCGTGCAATGCGGAATACTTCTTCCTGCAGCTCATGGGCGTTGGTGAGGTTGCCGTTATGAGCAAAGGCAATACCAAACGGCGAGTTCACATAAAACGGTTGCGCCTCTGCAGAGCTTGATGTACCCGCGGTAGGATAGCGAACATGGCCAATACCCATGTTGCCAGACAGTCTCTTCATATGACGCGTATGGAAAACATCTCGAACCAAACCATTTGCCTTACGCAAATTAAACATATTTTGGTCGATAGTCATTATGCCTGCGGCATCCTGTCCACGGTGTTGAATAACCGTTAGACCGTCGTACAGTGACTGAGCTACGGGCGTTTTACCAACTATTCCGACTATACCACACATGTGCGTTACCTATTTCAAGCGGGATTTAAGAAACTGGAGGAGTCTTTCACATAGCTGAAAAACCACTCAATGATGACACCAAACTCTGGAATGAGTACCGATGCTTGCCACCAATCTGAGGAAGCTGCACCAGTAAAGGTATCCATAAAAAAGAGCAATGCGCTAACTATAAGCACGCCACGCAGTGCGCCAAAAACTATACCGAGGGCCCTATCTGTTCCAGACAGCCCTGTTGCCTGAACCAATTGGCTAATCACGTAATTGATCATGCCGCCAAGAATGAGCGTGGTGACAAACAATGCTGCAATTGCAGCACCGTTTTTTAAGTAAGGATCGTCAATGGCTGTGAAGTAAACGGCGAGGTCAGCGTAGAAATTGCTTGAAATAAAGAGTGCAGCAAACCATACCACTAACGAGATGGCTTCTTTAACAAACCCTCTGATCAGGCTTATTAAGGTAGATACCGCAATGATACCCAGTATGGAAAAGTCTACCCAGTTCATCGTCTCTTTATTGCGTTGATGTTGCTTTTTATCGTAAAGCAACGAGCCTTTGGCGAGATGGCGCGCATTCTAACAGAAGATAAAAATATTACTAGTCTGTAATACCAATCCCTGTTGCTCTGTCCGTGCTTAATTCGACTAGCGCCAGGAACAATGCGCACTATTCAACTTTGAACGTAGTGACCTTACCTTTAAGACTCGTGAGTTCCTTTAAGTGAGGTAGTGCCGATTCCAGTTTTTTCTTGTCTAAATCTGGGCCAACGAAAACTTTATTAAGCGGGCCAGAACTGGTTTGAATTTTGCGACTAAACGCACGATACCCAGCCTTTTCCAGTTTCGTCAGCAGTGCCTTCACGTTTTTCTCGTGTCGGAAGCTGCCAAGTTGAATAACCCAACCAGCGTCATCGTCTGCGACACTTTTTGTATTAACCACCGTTTGGCTTGCTAGATTGTCCTCTTCTTCAAAGGTTTTCACCGCTGGCGCTGTTGCGGTAGTGGCTTCACCTGCACGACCACTTTCCCCTGCGCCAGAAGAATCCAAATCATCATCTAATGCCGTTTCATCTTGAATTTCAACCGCTGGCACCGCAGCTTTCGCCACGCGCTCTGATGGAAACGACTCTGGCTCTACGATGGGCTTTTTAGGCGGATTAGCAGGTACAGAGACAAAAGGTTCTCTGTTTGTTTGCTTTTTGCCATCAAGAAAGTCTGGTAAAAAGATTACCGCTAGGGCGACAACAATAATTGTCCCCACCAGTCTATTCTTTAATGCCGATGTCACTGTGCTCTCCTGCTTGAATACACGGTTTTACTCTACAATGCGCGTGTTAGTTTTGCTCAGCAAGCACGTCTGCTACGGTAACAAAAGAACCAAAAACGAGAATAAGTTCACCAGTTTGATAATCTGCAAGCGCGCGCTGATATGCCGAGGTCACGTCCCGAAACGTGTCTATATTCTCTATGGTTGTGCCGGCATTAACAAGTGCATTTTCAAGTACTTCTGCCTTGCAGCCCCGAGGACCACTCGTTGACGCTACGTACCACTTGGCATTAAGTGTCGCCAGTGGCGCTAAGGTCTCTGCAATAGACTTATCTTTTAGCATGCCCACCACAACGCGCATTTGGCTTACATCGTAACGGTTTAGCCAATCTTGCATAGCTGTCGTCGCTTGTGGATTATGGGCAACGTCTACAACTACTAACGGGGAATCACTGATAGTCTGCTGGCGCCCCGGCATGGTGGTGTTCTCAATAATATCTCTTACCACGCTTTCTTCGGGCAGCAAATCTAGTAGCTCCAGCGCGGCCAACGCTGTACTCGCATTTTGAAGTGGAATTTTAGGATAAGGTAGCGACGTATAACTATTGCTCTTCCCTTTCCAGCTCCACTCACTGTAATCACTTGCTACCACTGTTTCGAAATCTTGTGTAGCCCAACGTACGTTAGCTTGTAGCTCGTTAGCCACATCGTAAAGCGATGATGGAGGAAACAGTTCACCAACCACTGCATTGCCCTTTTTGCGCATAATGCCCGCTTTTTCCCGAGCAATTTTTTCGCGGGTGTTACCAAGCCAATCTTGATGGTCAAGATCGATAGTCGTAATAACAGCTAGATTGGGATCAATAATGTTGGTGGCATCCAAACGTCCGCCTAGGCCTACTTCAAGAATGACCACATCAACAGCCCATGACTGCATCATTTTCATGGCAGCCAGTGTACCGAACTCAAAGTAAGTTAGAGTAATAGGTTCGCCACCGGTGTCTTTTCGCGCATTTTCAACAAACTCAAATGCATTTACAAATTCATCGGCAGGCGGTAATTCGCCGTTGTAACGCACGCGTTCACGATAGTCGGTTAAATGGGGGGAACTGTATACCGCAACACTTTTGCCTTGCGAAAGCATAGCCTGCTCAAGTAAGCGGCACGTTGTGCCTTTACCGTTTGTGCCTGCTACAGTAATAACCAAAGACTGGCTGAGTGAGAGTGCCATGGCATTGGCCACTTCTTTCACTCTGTCTAGCCCCATATCGATGGCGCTAGGATGAATAGATTCTAGGTAGGATAACCACTGGCTCAGGCTTTTTTGCGAAGATGAAGACGCTGAGGCGTTTTCTGCGTGTGGCGCTGAGCCAGTATTTAAATTGTTTTCGTTATTCACTAATTCTTATAATGCAACTTAACCAACAGGCTGTGTAATCTATCACGCATATCTCTGCGGTCAACAATCATATCAATTGCACCTTTCTCAACAAGGAATTCACTGCGCTGGAAACCTTCAGGCAGCTTTTCTCTTACTGTTTGTTCGATTACGCGAGGACCCGCAAAGCCGATTAGCGCTTTTGGCTCGGCTACGTTTACGTCACCAAGCATTGCCAAGCTTGCAGATACACCACCCATTGTAGGGTCGGTAAGTACACTAATATAAGGCAGGCCTTTCTTGCTCATTTTAGCAAGCGCTGCAGATGTTTTAGCCATTTGCATTAGCGACATCAATGCTTCTTGCATACGTGCACCACCACTTGCACTAAAGCAAATAAGCGGCATATCGTTTTCTAAACATGCATTAACAGCAGCAACGAAGCGAGCGCCTACAACCGATGCCATTGAGCCGCCCATAAACGCAAACTCAAAACACGCAACTACTACCGGCATACCTTTTAGCTTGCCCTGCATTACCACTAGTGCGTCTTTTTCGTTTGTTGCCTTTTGTGCAGCAACAATACGGTCTTTATAACGCTTAGAGTCTTTGAATTTAAGTACGTCTTGTGGCTCGTGCTCTGCACCTAACTCAACGCGATCGCCATCGTCTAAGAACGCATCGATACGGCGGCGCGCCGTAATACGCATGTGATGGTCACATTTAGGGCAAACTTCCTGAAGTTTTTCCAGTTCGCTCTTATATAGCACTGCTTGGCATGAACCACACTTCGTCCAGATACCTTCTGGTACGTTACCTTTGGTTGATGTTTGCGTGCGAGGAAGAATTTTTTGAATCCAGCTCATGGAAATTGAATCCTTTGTTTTTTGTTTGCCGACCATGACGATTGATGTATTTTCATACTTGTGGTCAACAACACATTAATTTTTTAAGTTTCATACTGTATTACAAAGAAAAAATACGTAACACAATAGAACAGCTACCTAATATAGCGCGCTATTAGACCACAATACAACGAAATGGAAAAAACAAAACTGGTCTTAGAAGTTGGCAAGGGATGATTTGAAGATACACGCTTCAATACAACCTGAGTTAACTACTAGCCGATGTGCAGCTAACTCAGATTGAAAAATTTAAAGGCGAAGGTAGATAGATTAGGCTTCTGGAAGGAATAGTGGTCCTAAAGGCGGCTTAGGTAAACCATGCTCGTCAGGGTAAGTGACGTCGACCAAGTACAACCCATTTGGCTTCGCCGTGGCTGCAGATTTACTTCTGTCTTTCAGGCTTAACAAGTGAGCTATCCAATTTACGTCTTGCTCCCCTGCCCCAATCTCAACAAGCGCGCCCGTGATATTGCGAACCATATGATGCAAGAAAGCATTGGCTCGAATATCAATTATAACGTATCGCCCTTGGCGATATACGCTTACATCAGTAACGTTGCGAAATGGCGTTTTACTTTGGCAAAGCGCTGCGCGGAACGAGGTAAAGTCTTGCTCGCCTAGCAAGGCTTGTGCGGCAACATGCATTTTTTTCTCATCTAATTCGCGGTGAATATGGGTAACACCGGAATGGAGAATAGCTGGGCGCATTTTCGCATTATGAATAACGTAACGATAGCGGCGATGGGTAGCAGAAAAACGTGCATGGAAATCATCGCTGACGTTCTTTGCCCAGGTAACAGCAACAGAGTTAGGCAGATTCGCATTTACGCCGAGTGTCCAAGCGCGCTCTGAGCGTGGTGCATCACAGTTAAAGTGAACCACTTGCCCAGTAGCATGTACACCAGCATCGGTACGTCCAGCGCATTGTACTTCAATGGGTTGGTTGGCTACTGTCGATAGTGCCTTTTCAAGATGTTCTTGAACACTTGGTACTTCACGCTGGCGTTGCCATCCGTATACAGCAGCACCGTCGTATTCAATCCCTAAGGCAATTCGCCCCATATCTGTATTACCCCGTTTCTGAAAAGGCGCTAAGTGTAGTCATGTCGCTTGCAACATGCAATGCCGCTAATACGCAAAACTCCTTTAGGTCATAGAAAATAAATGTACATCACCTAAAACAAAAACGGCCTGCGTATCTTGTAAATACACAGGCCGTTCATTATGTCTGGCGAACAATCTATTGTGTGCGTCCGCACAGATTATCTAGGCGATATTCGCTATAATCGCTGCAGCTTCCTGTTTTTGCTCTTCGCTACCCTCTTTCATTACTTCTTCAAGCAACTCTTTTGCAGCGTCCACATCGTCCATTTCAATATAAGCGCGAGCTAAGTCCAGGTTAGCGTTCTGCCCTGCGTCTTTATCTATATCAATCACCGTATCTTCATCAGATACACCTGTGAAGTCAGATAAACTTACATCAAGATCTAGCGCTTGGCTATCCGGGTCAATAGCGTCTGCATCATCGCCATCGTCCATTAAAGCCTCTACATCAAGGAAGTCTTCTGGTGGCTTTTGCGCGTCACTTTCACTGTCGACATCACTAAGTAAGGCGGCAAGATCTAAATCAGGGTTATCGAGTTTAAGATCATCCTCTTGAGCCTTTTCAGTCTCAACGGATTGAGCCTCTTGTTCGTCCTCTTCAATTTCAGTTGGCGTGGCAATATCCAATTCCACATCATCTGGAATTTCAAGGTCGTCTAATGCAAGTTCCGAATCATCTTCTTCAAGGGCGAAAGTATCTTCGTCGTCTTCTTGCTCAGACTCAAAAGCACCATCTTCGTCTAGCTCAAAGGTTTCATCTTCTTCGTCTAGTTCAAACGTATCATCGCTTTCGTCGAATCCAAGGTTGTCGTCACTCCCTTCTAACTCGAATGTGGCTTCATCATCTTCCTGCTCAAGTTCGAAAGTATCTTCACTCTCTGCTGAAGATGCTTCTGGATCCTGACCGTCGTCATCACTTTCAATTTCACTGGTGTCGACATCACTTGTATCAACAATAGCGTCTGACTCAAGACTTTGAAGAAGCTCATCGAACTCAGCACTGTCAAGATCGTCAAGAATCTCGTTGTCGTCTACATGATCGTCGTCATCGGAAGCAGACAGCCAGTCGTCAAGGCCAGGAACATCGTCAAGTTCGTTAAAGTCTTCTTCGCTGTTCTTATCTGAATCGCTTTGGTTTAAATCAGTTTCTTCAGGTGAACTCGATTCTTCAGCAGCACTAGATTCTGATGATATTTCGTCACCTTCATCTTCACCGTCTACTACACCGTCAATTTCTTGCTCTAATTCAAAGCTTTCTACTTCGTCATACGCAGCGTTTAACAGGCTGTCGTCGTATTCATCACTGTCTTCTGCTGAAGCATCTTCCGCTGGCGCTGATGGCTTTTCCTGCGCTAATGGCTCTTCCGTATCCATCTGACTGAACGAAGGAATATCATCCATCATCTGTCTTTCAAACGCTTCAATAGCGTCATCTAGTGGATCGTCTGACGTTTGCCCTGCCTTTTCTTCAGCGTCTTCATCGACAGCTTCGAGCTCTGGCTCTACGCCTGTTTCTGGCTGTAGTTCTGCTTCGGCTTCCGTTTCTAGCTCTACTTCATCTTCCGAGTCGGTTTCAGGCTCAGCTTCGAATTCTAGCTCTGATTCTGGCTCTGGCTCAGATTCAAGTTCCGCCTCTAATTCAGGCTCAATCTCAGTGTCTTGTTCTGCTTCTACTTCAGTGCCAAACTCTGGCTCTGAATCTAGTTCTAACTCTGGTTCACCTTCGGCTTCCGCCTCTAGCTCTACTTCATCTTCCAAGTCGGCTTCAGGTTCAGGTTCAGCTTCAGTTTCAGGTTCAACTTTTTCTT
>NZ_JAKRFA010000075.1:0-8378 GCF_022348305.1 Alteromonas sp. MmMcT2-2 | reverse complement strand
AAAGCTGCACTCAAATGGTACAGCTCCATAGTTGACGCAGCCTGGGCCGGAGGCATATGAAATTAAATTCGTGGGGATCCCTCAGACTCTGACCCCAATGTTTTATTTGAGGTTGCGGAGGCCTTGGGTGAGGAGTCGGTCTAGTGCGTTGGCAAAGTTTTGTTTGTCACGTTGGGAGAAGGCTTTTGGACCGCCTGTGTGTTCGCCGCTTGAGCGCATGGTTTCCATGAAATCACGCATGCCCAGTATCTGCTTGATAGACGACTTGTCGTATTCTTCACCACGATTATTCAACGCTAGCGCATTTTTCGACAGTACATCTGCGGCCAATGGAATGTCATTGGTAATCACCAAGTCACCCGCTTCACACTTCTCTACTATATAATCGTCAGCAGCATCGAAGCCTGACGGCACTTGCGTTAAGGTTATGTGCTTGTCTGGTGGAACAGACATGGAATGGTTAGCCACCAAAGACAAAGGCAGCTTGGTACGTCTGGCTGCCTTAAAAAGAATGTCTTTGATCACTGCAGGGCACGCGTCGGCGTCAACCCATATATGCATGGTCGTATCTCGTAACTGTATCTAATTACGCTAGCATACCACCATCTACTACCACTGTCGTGCCGGTCGTGTAGGTTGAAGCGTCTGATACTAAATACAATACCGTGCCCGCCATTTCATCTGGGTCAGCGACACGACCTAGTGGAATAACTTTAAGTGCGTGCTTCAGGATTTGCTCATTAGTTGTTAACGCTGACGCAAATTTAGTATCGGTTAAACCTGGCAATAATGCGTTTACGCGAATGTTCAAGCTACCGCACTCTTTTGCAAATGACTTAGTCATGCTGATGACCGCAGCTTTCGTAATAGAGTAAATACCCTGCATGTCGCCTGGTGTTACGCCATTTACCGATGCCGTGTTGAGAATGACGCCACCACCCTGCTCTTTCATCATTTTTCCAGCTTCAATTGACATGAAGAAGTAGCCACGAATATTGACGTCTACAGTTTTATTGTAGGCGCCAAGGTCAGTATCTAAGATATGCCCAAAGTAAGGATTGGCTGCCGCGTTGTTTACTAGAATATCCAGTTTTCCAAAATCGCGTTTAATGACGTTAAATGCTTCTGTAATTTGCTCCATCTCACCCACATGACACGCTAGCGCTGTCGCCTTACCACCTGCGTCACGAATTGAAGAAGCAACGGCTTCACAGCCGTCAATTTTGCGGCTTGATACAATTACATGCGCGCCATACTGGGCAAGCAAACGGGCAATAGACTCACCGATACCGCGACTGGCACCTGTAACCAGTGCCACTTTTCCTGTTAAATCAAAAAGGTTCTTCATTGTCATATCCTTAATTCTTGCTGATAAAGTGCTGTGTGCTTAATTTCTCTTATTAACGCTTGTTGCGGTGCCTGCTCTAGGCCAACATACCACCGTCGAGTACTACTGACTGACCCGTCATGAATGACGACTCATCACTACACAACCAAGCAATGGCATTAGCAATCTCTTCTGGTTTACCCAAACGCTTCATTGGATTGGCGCCAATAAGCCCTTTTTGGCCTCTTTCATCCAATTTTGATAAAACGCCTTGCACCATAGGAGTATCGACAAAGCTTGGACAAACAGCGTTAATGCGAATGTTCGCCCTTGCGTATTCCACCGCCGCCGATTTAGTAAGCCCCACTACCCCATGTTTGGAAGCGCTGTAAGCGCTAATCATAGGCGCAGAGCGCAATCCAGCTACAGAGGCAATATTGATGATGTGGCCACCGCCTGTCGCCGTCATATGCTTGAGGGCGTTTTTCATGCAATACCATACGCCAGCTAAGTTGACCTGAATATTCTTCATAAACATGGCATCATCGACTTCAGTTAGCGGAGCTGGAAAATGGTCGATACCCGCGTTATTAATAATTACGTCAATCTTGTCGTTATGAGAAAGCGCCGTGTCGAACATCGCTTTGACCTGAGCCGATTCGGTAACATCCACAGCCACCGCATAGGCTTTGCCACCTGCAGCAACAATTTCTTCAGCCAATGTTTTGGCATTACCTTCGTTTAAGTCGGCAATGCCTACTGTTGCACCACGCGCACTTAATACGCGGGCCGATGCAGCGCCGATCCCCGAGCCGCCACCAGTAATAAGAATATGTTTACCTTCAACATTTGCAGCTACATTCATTAGCTGTACTCCTATTTAGTGAACAAGCGCAACGTCGTTAATTTTGGTCACTGCGCATGCTCTTTGATTTGAACGATTAAAAATAACTCGCTTTCACGTTGTTACACGTCGCCTCGCGTGAAGAAAGTACCTCAATATCGCGACTGACAAGCGGTAATTCCCAATTTAAGAAGTATTCAGCAGCAGCTAACTTACCTTCGTAAAAGTCAACGTCTTGCTCGCCTGCACCGTTAGCGAGTGTTTGTTCGGCAACATTTGCCTGGCGTAGCCAAATCCAGCTAACCACACAACTTGAAAAGATATTTAAAAAGCAGCTCGCGTTAGTTAGTAAAACAGGCTGTTTATCAGATCGCAGGTCGGCCGCAGCTTGTTGGATTAGACCGCCAAGCTGATCTAGATAAGGTTTTAATTTTGCAACCAGCGCCTTTGCTCTTGGCGTTTCTGCGCGCTTCATATCACTTGTAACGCGAGAAAGCAGAACTTGAAGACCTTTGCCGTCGTGCTGCCATAACTTTCTTCCTAGCAGGTCTAACGCCTGAATACCATTTGTACCCTCGTGAATTGGGTTTAGGCGGTTATCGCGCCAGCACTGCTCAACAGGATATTCACGGGTGTAGCCCGCACCACCAAGAATTTGAATTGCCAAATCGTTGGCTTTAGGGCCAAACTCCGAAGGCCATGCTTTGAACACGGGTGTTAAAAGATCTAAAAGCTGAGAAAGTTCGGTACGCTTTTTGCTGTCTGTTTCCGTTTCCATCTCATCGATGAGCATGCTGCCGTACAAGCAGAGGGACATACCGCCTTCACAGTAGGCCTTTTGCGCTAGCAACATACGTCGCACGTCACCGTGATTGATAATAGGTGTAGGCTCGTCTTCTGGCGCAAGATTAGGCGCAGCGCGACCTTGGGTACGATCTTTTGCGTATTCTAGTGAGTAACGGTACCCGCGATACCCTATCATGGCAGCACCATAGCCCACGCCAATGCGTGCTTCGTTCATCATCATGAACATGTAGCGCAAACCCTGGTGCGGCTCGCCAATCAGGTAGCCGTGGCAGTCACCATTTTCGCCAAAGGTCAGTGCGGTTGAAGTTGTACCTCGGTAGCCCATTTTATGGATAAGACCAGCAAGGGTTACATCGTTGCGCACATCTGGGTTGCCCTCAGCGTCGAGACGGTATTTAGGTACAGCAAACAAGGAGATGCCTTTTACACCAGCTGGACCACCTGGAATTTTCGCCAACACCAAATGTACGATGTTGTCAGAAAGCTCATGCTCACCACCTGATATATAAATCTTGCTGCCTTTGATTCGGTACGTACCATCATCTTGCGGCCTTGCTGATGTACGAATATCAGCAAGTGACGAACCGGCATGGGGCTCGGTAAGTGCCATGGTGCCAGTAAAGTCACCCGCTAGCATTTTTGATAGAAACGCACTTTTGATATCTTCGGAGGCAAAGTGTTTAATGACATTAGCGGCCGCCGCAGTTAAGAAAGGGTAAGCGGTTGACGATGGGTTTGCCGCTAAAAAATAGCCCGCGCAGGCATTCATCACGGTAACAGGAAGCTGCATGCCGCCATCTTCAAAATCGAAGTGACCCGCGATAAAGCCCGATTCTCTATAAGTATCGAAGGCCACTTTTACGTCGTCAATCATAGAGACTTTAGTGCCATCGAATGTAGGCTCGTTTTTATCAGCAACGGCATTATGAGGAAGAAATAACTCTTCTGCCATCTTCTCGGCCATATCAATAACAGCGTTGAAGGTTTCTACATTGTGCTCTTCGAAGCGAGCTTTTTCACATAAGGCTGCGGTGTTTAATACTTCGTACAGCTGAAATTGCATTTCACGGCGGGGAATAAGTTGATCGGCCATGGTGTCCTGTCCTCTACGAAAACTTGTTAACACATTGTGTCATATTCGTTATCGTGCCATCATTGTCATTAATGACACAATAATGGTCAATCACGCCAACAATCACTGAGTTTTATCTTATTTTATAACTCGAATTATTTTTATGAATAACACGAAGTTCACCGTTACCGTAATCGGCTTTAACCAAGCCTTGGCATCTGCCATTACAGGAGCCCTCGATGTATTTGCTTTCGCAGGTATTAGTTGGCAGCGAATACACAACTTACCAACCAACCCTCAGTTTAAAGTACAGTTGGCCAGTCACCATGGGCAGCCTATTCTTTGCTCTAATCAAGTTGTTCTACAGCCCAATATCGCCATCGAAGAAGTCTCACACACTGATGTCTTGTTAATTCCCACCATTGGTGGCGATATTGATGAAGTGCTAGAAAGCACAGCGCCTCTGCTTGTACACATAAGGCGTCTGCAGAAAATGGGGGCCGACATTGCCGCCAATTGCACCGGTACTTTCCTTTTGGCCCAATCTGAATTATTGGACAATAAAATTGCCACTACGCATTGGGGATATGCAGATAAATTTAAGGCCATGTACCCTACCGTAAACTTACAACCCGAGAAAATGGTTACTGAAGATGATACGGTGTTTTGTGCAGGCGGCGGCATGGCGTGGATTGATTTATCTATCTTGTTGATAGAACGCTACTGTGGTCATCAGATTGCGAGCGATACGGCAAAATCCCACGTTTTGGATGTGTCCAGAACAAGCCAAACTATTTATGCCAGCAGTCGTCAGCGACGATTTCACTCAGACAAGGACATTAAAGCGGTACAGTCTTTTCTGGAAAAGAACGTACAAAATAAATGCACGCTAAGCGAATTAGCACTACGGCATAATATGACGGAACGCACACTTATACGCCGATTTAAAAACGCGTGTGATATTACACCAGGTCAGTATTTACAGTCGCTGCGCATTGAGCACGCGAGAAAGCTCTTAGAAACCTCTAGTATGCCGTTAGAGAGCGTGATTAGCGCTGTTGGCTATGAAGACCTTAGCTCGTTCACTCGACTATTTAAAAAAACGACTGGTTTATCACCTTCTCAATACCGAGCGAAATTCAAGCGAGGCTAATTTGATTTAGATGGTTAGTAGACTACTTGCACCAAAAAATATCTCTCTATTAAGTTTGATGTTCCATGCCTGTGCACACAGGCTTTTTAGTTATATTCAATCTAACTAATATTGTGCATTTTCGATGAAAAACACCTTGGTTTGCACAAATTTGGAGTTTTTATGTAAAAGTTTGTGTAAAATGCAGCGCCAAGCATAGATTGTTATTTTTTGTGCTAAAAACACTACAAAAGTATAAATTTAAAATCATCTTGGTGGAAACATGAGAACACACAAAATCGCCACACTAGCGTTAGCCGTTAGTGCTGCGTTCAGCTCTTCAGTTCTTGCACAAGAGGCCGCGACGACAGAAAAAAAAGAAGCCTCACTTGAACAGATTACCGTTACTGCGCAAAAGCGTACTCAGTCAATTCAGGAAGTGCCAATCTCAATCTCTACGCTTAGCGGCGAGCAGTTTGAAAGCCTTTTCTCAGGCGGTGGTGACATTCTTGAGCTTGCCACACGTGTACCTGGTTTGTATGCAGAATCATCTAATGGTCGTGTTGCTCCGCGTTTCTACATTCGCGGTCTTGGAAACACCGACTTCGACTTAGCAGCATCTCAGCCTGTTGCAATCATGATGGATGGCGTTGTAAAAGAAAACGTAATCCTAAAAAGCTTCCCTCTTTTCGACGTATCACAAGTTGAAGTACTTCGTGGCCCACAAGGCACGCTTTTCGGTCGTAACACCACAGCGGGTATTGTGAAATTCGATTCGAACAAGCCAACTCAAGACTTCGAAGCATTCACTGAAGTAAGCGTAGGTAACTTAGGTACGTTTAACGCTGAAGCTGCAATTAGCGGCGGGCTTACTGATGAATTATCAGGTCGTTTCTCTGTACTTTCTCAAAACAGAGATAACTGGATTGATAATGGTTTCACTGGCGAATCTGACGCACTAGGTGAGTACGAAGAACTAGCTTGGAGAGGCCAGCTTTTGTGGGAGCCAACTAGCTTCGACATGACTGCCCTACTTTCTATTCACGGCCGAGATCTTGACGGTACGTCTACTATTTTTAGAGGCAACGCACTTACTACTGGCTCTAACGAGTTCAATCAAAACTACAACCGCGATAAAGTGTATTACGATGGTGGTGCTGGAAATCGTCAAAAATATACGAACGAAGGCCTTTCATTAACACTAGATTTCTTCTTAAGCGGCGGAATGACGCTAACGTCAATTACGTCTTACGAGCAAGCTGAAGGAAGCAG
Organism: Alteromonas sp. MmMcT2-2; assembly: GCF_022348305.1. NCBI lineage: Bacteria > Pseudomonadati > Pseudomonadota > Gammaproteobacteria > Alteromonadales > Alteromonadaceae > Alteromonas > Alteromonas sp. MmMcT2-2. The sequence goes on along the minus strand of NZ_JAKRFA010000075.1, from coordinate 1,924 downwards.
TCGTGGTGACATCGATGGTGGTGCTATTGTTCCTCAAGGAACCGCCGTGCCTGACGGTATCACCTCTGTTGACTACCTTGCAGATACAGACTTTGATGGTGTTGGTGATACGCCAGTAACATCGTTCCCTGGTTTTATTCCATTGGGCTCTGATACCACTGACTTACTTGATGACCTTCAGCAGGTTACGCAAGAAATTCGACTCGCAAGCAGTGATAAAGGCGACTTTACTTGGCAAACAGGTATTTTCTTGTTTGAATCTGAGTTCGACGTAACTACCAACCCAGGTTTCACCATCGCTACAGTTACTCACGAAAGTTCACTGTGGGCGGTATTCGGCCAAGCTGAATACAAGTTTAACGACGAGACTACGCTTGTAGCTGGTATCCGTTATACTGACGACGAGAAGAAGCTTTTTGACACTAACGGCACTGCGTCTGTACCGTTTGACCCAATCACGGTTGACGACCAACGCATTAGCGGTGATTTAAGCCTTAACCACAAACTGAACAGTGAAGTAAGCGTCTATGCTCGCTACGCGCACGGTTTCCGTGGCCCTTCAATTCAAGGCCGAGATGCAGCATTTGGCTCAGCACCATCTGTAGCTGAATCAGAGGTTATGGACTCTTTTGAAATTGGCTTTAAAGCCGATTTACTTGACGACACCCTACGCTTCAACGGTGCAGTTTACTATTACAGCATCGATGACATGCAATTTACTGCAATTGGTGGTACTGACAATCTAACTCAGCTTATCAATGCTGATAGAGGCACCGGCAAAGGTTTTGAGTTTGACGTTAAGTGGCTTGCAACAGATAACATTTTGTTAACTGCAGGCTATAGCTTCAACGATACTGAAATAGATGATCCTAACTTGTTAGTTGCGCCTTGTGGTTCTGGTCAATGCACTGTGACTGATGAGCTTGTTGATGGTTTTGCTGCTGTTGATGGAAACCCATTCCCTCAAGCGCCAGAGCAAACTTTTGTATTTACAGCAAGGTATTCAATCCCAATGGGCGATTCAGGTGAGTTCTTCGCATTTACTGATTGGGCTTGGCAAGGTGAGACAAACATCTTCCTATACGACGCTGTTGAGTTCCAAACAGACGGTCAGTTTGAAGGTGGCCTTCGTTTAGGTTATGAAAACTTTGATCACGAATACACTGTGGCTTTGTTTGGTCGAAACATCACTGATGAGGAAAACCTTCGAGGAGCAATCGATTTTAACAACTTGACTGCGATCGATAACCAACCTCGCGTATTCGGTATCGAATTTAGAAAGAGCTTTTACTAAATTTTTATTGAGTTACTAATAAAACGTATTACATAACACAAAGCGGTAGCTGTATTTCAGCTACCGTTTTTTTACGCCGCCATATCAATATCAGACGTAGGCATTTGTACTAGCTGCTGTAATTTTCTGCACACTTCCACCCAGCGGGCAACTTTCTGGTAGTAGACCTGCTCAATTAACTGCCCTTTTTCATTAAACAAAAAGCTAGCTAATTTCCCCTTATTACCCGGCATATAAAAGTGATGCACGGTAAATTGATGAGACAAAGGGGCATGTACCACCTTTTGATACATACAGAAAGGCAACCCATTTGCACGCTCGTCGCCCCCAGTCAAGCGGCTACGGCGTTGAAACGTGTCTGATCCGAATTCTGCCATAATGCCGTGTTTTGAAATAAGCTGATCAACCGCTTTAATGCCTGTTTGCATAACTATCTCCTAAACGTTGCGCTTTTTAGCGAACCAAGATAAGACTCAAAATAAACCATACTGATATTTATACAGTATATGTTCATTTGTTTAAAATGCAAACATCGAGTAGGGTGAGGCGTCACCGCCTCATCCCTCTCACAGAACCGTACATACGGGCCTCGTATACGGCTCATATACACAGTTATTTAGCGTGATTGCT
>NZ_JAKRFA010000074.1:0-8711 GCF_022348305.1 Alteromonas sp. MmMcT2-2 | reverse complement strand
TATTAACCCCCACTACACCCAACGCTGCGATAAGCGCAGTGATACATGTGCCTATATTTGCGCCCAATGTGAACGGATAGATATCCTTAGCTTTTAAAATTCCACTGCCAACCAAAGGAACCATGAGCGATGTGGTGGTTGACGAGGATTGCACTAGCACTGTCATCACAGCACCCGACGTTATTCCAGAGAGTGGCCCTTTTCCTATGCTGGTATGCAATAACGCCTTTGCCTTGCCTACCATAAGTGATTTCATAATTTTACCCATGTAGGTAATTGAAAACATAATAAGGCCGATACCAAGAATTATTTTCGCTACGCCCGGATAAATAGAAGGTAAAAAGGAGAATGCTTGTGTAACTATGTCTGTTACCGGTTGCGTCATCGCTTTAATAGGATTAACACCAGACACACCGATGGCTTCACCTGTATGGATAAGCGCAACCAATTGGGCACTTAAGAACTCCAAAATACCAAACGCCATTTCAAGAGGTAAGAAAATTAGTACCGACAGCACATTGAAGAAGTCATGAATAGTGGCCGCATTGAAGGCTCGTTGAAACTCATCTTTTTTTGCAACATGACCAAGGCTCACCAAGGTGTTGGTAATACTGGTCCCAATGTTGGCGCCCATCATCATGGGTATAGCGATAGTTATGGGTAAACCACCCGCTACCATTCCGACAATAATAGAGGTAACCGTACTTGAAGACTGAATAAGTGCGGTACACACCATACCAATAATCAATCCCATGACAGGATTAGAAGCAAAACTAAAAAGAGATTTCGCGTGGTCGCCAGTAGCAAATTTGAATCCGCTGCCGATCATGCTGACAGCTAATAACATCACATAGACTAACAAGGCTAAAAGAAGCCACTTACGCCAGCTATGTGCTTTTTCTAGCACACTGTTCTTGGCTAGTTGAGGGTCAATCATTGACATAATACGCACAACTTCATACTTGAAAAGCTCATAATATGACGTGCGTATTACACAAAAATGACGGGGAGTGAAGTGCTACCCCGCCAATCTTAGGAAGAAAAAAATTCGCTTAGAAGCCTAAAGGATACTGCCTTAGTACACCGTGAATGTCGTCCAATGTTTCCTTCGAAAGTGAAATATCAAACGCATCTATATTTTCTTTAAGTTGAGGCACAGTGGTAGCACCAATAATTGTTGAGGTAACACCAGGCACTTGCTTACACCACGCCAACGCGAGTTGAGAAGGTGTTATTCCTGCTTTTTCTGCAATCTTCATATATTCAGCTGTAGCTGCCTGCGCTGGCGCTTTATCTCTAAATAACCCCATACGCTGAGCTAGTGTCCAACGGCTACCTTCCGGTCTGGCTCCATCCTGATACTTACCACTTAACATACCCGTTGCTAACGGCGACCACGGAAGGTAAGCAATGTTCTCTAATTCACACATTTCAATTAAATAAGGCCAGTCTTTCGCGTGAAGTAAACTGAACTCATTTTGGATAGAAACTGGAAGCGGCATATCCAGCTCTTTGCAAAGTGTAAGAAAGGCGTGAATTCCCCAAGGCGTGTCATCTGACAGCCCCCAGTGTCTAATTTTCCCTTCATCCAGCGCGCGCTTAATGCCGAGAAGGATATCACGCATACCATCCAGTTCTTTTTCTCGGTTGGTGTTCGTTGGGTCCGCACCATCCGGCCAATGCTTACCGAAATGAGGTGTAACTCTATTCGGCCAATGAAGCTGGTAAACGTCGATATAATCCGTTTTTAAGCGTTCTAATGAATAGGTGAGTGCGTTTGCGATAGCGTCAGCTGTAATGGGCCCTGCGTTTCGAATGTAATTCAAACCGCTGCCAGCAATTTTAGTCATTAAAACAATGTCAGAGCGCTTTGATTCGTTCCGCGAAATCCAATTACCGATAATGCGCTCTGTATCGCCATAGGTATCTACATTTGGGGGAACAGGATACATTTCCGCCGTATCGACAAAGTTCACACCTTTATCCAGGGCAAACGCTATTTGCTCGTCTGCATCTTGCTGGGTGTTTTGAATGCCCCATGTCATTGTGCCCAAACACACATCCGACACCTGTAAGTCGCTATTTCCTAAGCGGTTAAACTTCATTTTTGCTTCTACCTTGCTTGGCTTATACCTTATTGATGCAATAATAAGTCGACCGCTTAAGAAATAAAAATGCTCTCTGTACTTATGAGGCTTTCTTAATGGTCAACTCGGCTTCTACACTTGCTAGCCGCGCCTCAATATCTCTTTTGGACTCGACCATTTCATTCGCCAATTCTGCGAGTGATTTTAACTCTGCAACCCCTAACTTTCTCGTATTAATTATTTGATACTGACGCTTCCAGCGATAAAAGAAAGTAAGAAAGTTAACAAAAGCTCGGTGAAATGTCGCAGAACTCTTGATCAATACCAGAATTAACACGATAGACGTGAGCGCAGCAACTAAAAGCCGGTGAGGTAAGCTACTTATTATCTTTGTTCAGTGCCTCAGCCAGCGCGTAATTGCCTTGCGACAAGGCTATATCTGCCACTGAGTTACCAGCTTTATCTACATGCTTGGGATTTGCGCCTTTTTCTATTAGGCTGCTTACAACCTCTTGTCTATTGAAGAGGCTTGCAAACATTAGCGCCGTTTGCCCTTGTGCGTTTTCTTCGTCTATATCGCAATCGGCAAATACCAGCTGCTTTGCCAAACTGACATGACCTTTAAATATAGCGCCCATAAGTGCAGTATTCCCGCGGTTGTCTTCTTGACACGGGTTTACCTTCGCCTGCTCAATAAGAAAGTTCACGGTGTCAGTGTGACCGTGGTACGCCGCAAGAATAAGTGCTGTATAGCCTTTTTCATCTGAGACGTTTACATCTAGCCCAGCGTTATAAAAGGCTTGCAACAGGGTGCTGTCGCCTTCTCTAGCTGCGTCGAAATACCGCACTTTTAGTGCTTTAATCGATAGCGAAGCTGATTGCGCAGGTTTATCCGCCGCGCTAGTTATTTGTGTTACAGCACTGGCATCGAAGCTGAATAGAGTGACAATAACGAACAGTGTTGGTAGTAGTGAGGTCTTAAAAATAGACATTGTGCCCTCTTATTTATCGACGCATGAAGTGAAAAGTAATTGAAATTAGGTAGCTACGCATTGGGTGGACTATTTATCAACGATAAATAGTCCACCTTTTAGTACTTCTGACTTTAATATTTCTGACTTAAGTAGCTCTGACTTTAGTAGCTCAGGTTTATTGCATTAGCGCCGTCAGGCTTTCTGCAACTTGTTTCGCTTTAGCTGCACGTGCAGCCTGCTGTTCCATCAAGTCTTTCGCCGTTTGACGGACTTTAGCCATTGGTGCGTTTGCTAGTTTAGCTACGCCTTTGCCGTAGTCTTTATCTGCGTTGTACATATAAGCACTAATAATGACGCGGATTTCTTCTTCAGGCACCGATGCCAGTGCTCCACCTAAGTTATTAATCAGGTTTTGCTGGCCTTCTTTGGTTAGCTTTCTGAAAAACTCCCCTGCTTGTTTAAAGTTCTGCTCTTTGTAGAACGGAATTTGTTGCGTCATACCTGCAAGCGGTTTGCTTGAGTAACGGAACGCCGGTTCTTCGTTAAGATCAAGACGTCGACTTGGCTGATAATTCACGTCGCGCGCAGTGCTAGTCGTTCGAAGCTGACCATGCTGTTCGTGGTTATTGATAACCGCATTTTTGAGGTTCTCACAGCTGTACTCCCACATGAAGGTTGGTACGAGGTTTAGGGGCTTTGACTTCTACGCAAACTTGGTCGCCATAATAGTTATCAGCGTAATTGCATTGCGTTCGAATGGGTTGATTAGTTGTGGAGGAAACACGGTGGCTATTCGCCGTTGTTAGCTTTTTTAATAGTGCGCTCATTTGGCTCTCCTTCTTAAGTTGAGCGTATTATCATTAATTGAACAAAACTATTAAAACGGGTTAAAACGATTCAAATAATTAATTTATTAGATTGTAAAGGTACTCGTTAATCGAGAAAAGGTATGAAAGTAAGTAAATGATGCGTGACGAAAGAAAGGTTGATAGAAATTTGCAGTTCACACTTTGGGGATAGCGGCGCCATTTTAAAGTAATAAAAATAAATGACGCCAGTTTACTAGAGAACCCTTAATATCTGGTCTCAAACCTCTGATCTCTAACCTTCAAGCCATGGCCCGGTTATAGCTAAGGTCTTCGTTGGAGAGTAAATATTCACGAAAAGCGTATTACCGTCAGGCGAGAAACACGCGCCAGCAAGTTCAGTTTGCGCATGGAGCTTTGCAAAGTTATACACTTCTCCATTTGGTGTAACACCGCGTAAATGGTTATCAACAATGTCGGTATATTGGTCTTCACACACCAATAGATGTCCGTTTGGACATACGGTCAAGTTATCGCCGAAGTTATATAAGTTCTTGTCTTCGCTTTCTAAAAATAGCTGAAGCTTGTCTTGTTTACCATCAGCAGAAGGAACAAGTTTCATCACCTGACCGAGCTGCTTTTGGCCACCATTAGTACAGCAAAAATAAAGCTCATTTTCACCCCAATGTATACCTTCACCGCGAGCGAATAAGGCAGCACCTTTCTCATATCCTCTAGCGCGTAAGTCATCGTTCGGGCTTTCTGGATTGTCTAATGCTATCCACTCAACGTCGAACCACGTCGCCAATGGCATAGTTGTGGAACTCCAGTTACGTGTATCAAACTGAGGTTTATTTTTTACTACCAGGGCTTCTAATTGGCCGCCAGCTGCCAGGTTAGCGTACTCGTTAGGTACAAAGCGATAAAGCAAGCTGTCACCCTGATCTTCAGTCAGGTAAACAATACCGGTTTTGGGGTCAACACATGCCGCTTCATGGTTAAAGCGCCCCATTGCTTTAAGCGGTTTAGCTTCAATGAGTGAGTCAGCGTTTGCAGGTACTTCAAATATGTAGCCGTGATCTTTGTTTACCACATCGCCGTTCGGGCCATGAGGTCGGTCTACGGACTCTTCACACGTAAGCCACGTGCCCCAAGGCGTAATGCCGCCCGAGCAGTTTCTTACCGTTCCAACAAGACTGATAAACTCTCGCTCTACCATTTTGGTGGTAAGGTTATACACCATGGTTGTGGTGCCGCCTGGTAAAGCAACCCCACTATGATAGTTGTCATAGGCCAACTCGCTAGTATGCTTTTGAATAGACTGTGGCTGAGCACTTAAATGTTTGGGGTGCAGTTCGTGGTTACGTATAAGCGCCACTTTGTCGCTACTGCCTTCTACAGGCAAACAACCCATACCGTCCGCTCTGTCAGGTACATGCATACCATCAGACATGCTATTTCCAAGGCTTGATATAACCTTATAGCTAAAGCCTTTAGGTAAATCGAGCAGCTTTTGAGGGTCGGCGACTAGTGCACCATAGCCTTCACTAATAGGCATAGACGCCAAATTTATTTTCTTACCAAAAGCACTGGTCGCTAGGCCACCAAATGCCAAAGAGCCTACTAAAAACTGGCGTCGTGTTACCATCAAAGTCTCTCACAGCACTAAATTCAAAAATTATAACTCGGTATTGTTACAGTATGACAAAAGGAGCTTATAAAACTTACAAGAAAGCCGCTTTTTCAGGTGGAAAAGAGAACCTAGAACACGATCAAGACTTGCCTAGCCAATAGCGGATAATTGCAAACTTTCTTTAAATTTAGGGTAGTTTTGTGTTTTCATTGATTCTCGCCCAATGTGCTTCCGGTTCAGGCCTTGAGAAGTAATAGCCTTGAAATTTTTCACAGCCTTTACCTATTAGGTATTTTAGCTGCTCTTCACTCTCTACACCCTCTGCAATACATGTGACATTCAGTGCTTTGGCCATTTCAATAATTGCATCAACAATCTGCGCCGCTTTTCCATCAAAATCTTTTCCTATGTCGTCCACAAAGTACTTATCAATTTTAAGCTCACTGATCGGGAGAACTTTCAGGTATGCAAGACTGGAATATCCAGTACCGAAATCATCAATTGAAAAGCGAAAGCCGAATCTTGCGAGTTCAAGCATGGTTTCCTTAACCAGCTCAATATCCACCACTAAAGCGGTTTCTGTTAATTCCAGCATTAACATGTGAGGTGGAATGCCGTATTGATTTACGCGAGAAAGTAGCGAATTTATAAAGTCAGGCACAACGATTTGTCTAGCGCTTATGTTGATCGCAATACTGGTTTTTAAACCGCTTTTCACGAAGTTACTAATAACGCTCAGCGTTTTTCTTAAAACTATGTCACCTATTTCGCAGATAGCGTAGCTCTCTTCGGCAATAGGAATAAATTCACTTGGGCTTACTGGACCTAACTCTTTCGAGTACCACCGCACCAACGCTTCGAAAGAAGAAACCGTTCCATCATGGGTAACTTGAGGCTGAAGTACTATTGATAATTCATCGCGTTCTATCGCTTGTTCAAGCTTAGATTTTATATCTAAGTAACGGTCGAACTCTTTAAACCCATCCTCTGAAATATGACAAAGACCAAAAGGTGCCGACCTTTTTGCCCTTTTAACAGCCTGTTCGATTACATTGATGATTGACTCAAAGCTTTGACCTTGCGGGTTAAAGATAGCACTGCCAAGTGACGCGGTAAGAGACCATTTCACTGAATTTATGACAATATCGAAATGACGTGGACTAAGGAGTGCGCTTTCCACTAAGTTCGCATCAAATTTATGGAGGTCTTCTTTTATGTAGGTTTTTTTAGACAGTACGACAAAACTATCACCGCCATATTTAAAAATTTCATAATCGTGGCCGATGACGAAAAGCAACTGCTCTGCAATCTTTCTTATAGCATAGTTGCCGTTACCAAAGCCAAAACGCGTATTGATTTGCGCCATATTATCGATATCTAACAACAAAATATGTATATATTCTTGCTTCAACGATGCGCGTAACATCAAGTCTTTAAAGCGTTGATGGAACCACTGCTGATTTCGAAGGCGGGTAACAGAGTCAGTATAAGCGAGGTTATAAATGGTATCCTGCGCTTCTATACGTTCACTAATATCCCGTATAACACCTATAAATCCCCTTTCACCCTGGTCAAAACTCTCCGACAATGACAATTCCATCTGGAATATATCGCCGTTTTTTCGCTTAGCCGGAAGCTGACGACCTACTCCTATAATTTTACCTACCCCAGTCTCCATATAATTGCGCATATAAAAAGCATGGTTAGACGCATAAGGTTCTGGCATTAGAATCTCTACAGATTGAGCGATTAACTCGCTTCGCGTGTAACCAAACGTTTTAAGCGCAATGTCGTTACAATGTGTGATTGTGCCCTTGACGTCGATACTAAATACAGCATCATTGATATTATTCAAAATATTTTGAATTTTCATCGCTCGCTCTTCATTGAGAGTAAGCGCGGTTTTATATTCAGTAATATCTTCAAATGCACCGAAAAGACGCTTCACTGCGCCATTCTTATAAAGCTCCGCTTTCCCAGAGGCTCTTACCCATCGAATAGTGCCTGACGAATCGATAATTTTGCACTGAATGTCATAGGGCTGTTGGTGAAAACGGAGGTTATCAAATGCGAGCGTTAACTCCTCAGTATATCCCGGGGCGAAAGAGTTGATGGCTTTTTGGACGTTTATGGCACTACCGACTGGTAAACCGAAGATACGGTATGTCTCTGATGACCATATTAACTTTTCAGTTTCAGGATAAAACTCCCATGACCCTGTTTTCGACATACGGCTTATTTCATCAATAAGGCTTAGGTTACGCGCGGTTTTTATTGCGAAAAAGTCCTTCTGCAGTTGTGTAGAAAACAACTTAGCTTGCAGTGAGAAAACTTGTAACCACTCATTGATGTCATGCTTGGGAGTGTTAAAAATAGCAACGAGTAAACCAATATCTTGGTTTTTCTCATTAAAGAGGCCCGCGCCTAAATACCCTTGCGCATTAAGCTCACTGAGGGTTTGATCATCGGGAAAATGCTCGCAAATGTCCGACTTGTAACCACACGCTCCAGTTAGCAAGACAGTTTCACAAGGCGAACCCTTCAGGTCATATTCAATTTGTGAAATTGGAGAGTCGTGCGCAAGCCCTACTAATACGGAAATTTTATCCGCTTTTTTGACGCCTAAAAAGAGATAGTCAGCGTGAAGTAACTCATTAAACCCTAATAAATCTTGCTCATAAGCACTACGATTTTCCAAAACAATTGTGCTGAACTCCGATTCATTTAAAACTGACTCGAATGACATTACTTATAAAACCTTGTTAAAACATTAAAATGGAGTTTGCCACTTCGCACTGACGGAAAAAAGGCAGGACGATAATAAGTTTCAAATTTATCAATGCCTAAGCATAGCTCAACTTGCGATTAAGGCTAGCCTCGAACCTAGTCATTTTGAAATAAGTTTGTCCGCTTCCCCATAAAACCCGCCGGGCCTTAAGTTATTTCTGTATTAGAGAGTGAGTGCTGTGCCCTCTGAAACTCTACAACGCAGGGGGGGCGGTGTCGAAGCACTAACTTAAAAAGAAGGGTAAGTTTACGGCGTGTTTCCTTCTCTCCCCAAAGCTTTCTGTTATGCAGATTGCGAGGGAGTGACGTTCTAAATCGCAGGCATAAAAAAGCGCACCTAAGTGCGCTTTTCTTGGCTTGTGTTGCTAAGTCTAGATTAGTCTAGGATCTTAGATACAACACCAGCACCTACTGTACGACCACC
>NZ_JAKRFA010000073.1:0-20616 GCF_022348305.1 Alteromonas sp. MmMcT2-2 | reverse complement strand
ATAGCTGCCTTTTCGCCACAGCACATAGCTTCGTAATGAACGCTCGGCTTCATTGTTAGTGAGGGGGACGCCATCGTGACTGAGGAATACCCAGCACATCTCATCATGTTTTAGCAGCAGCTTACACGCAAACCAGACCAGCAACATCCGAGTCGTAATAACGCTTACGTTTTTCTAGCTGTGTTATATCTTGAAGAACTTTTTTGGTGAACTTGAACTTTTCAAGCATGGCCGTCCGATCTGCTTGTGATTTCTGTGCTACAAATGTGCTACAAAAGAAATAAACAACGATCAAACAAAAACAACATAAACCCATGTTTTAAAATTATTTATTAGTAATTTTTGTAAATTTTGACAAATGAAAAAAACCTTTATAAATCAAGAATTTAAAGCTTGTCGTAAGAATGACTCTTTTTCATCAGCGAGCAACCGAAGCTGGTTATCAATTTTTAAGAGCCCATCTGATAACAAACTATTGCTCATTTTTATCTCATTGAAAACTCATTACAGGTTGAGTTGAGCATCTTGCCTTCCTAGCACCCGCATTATTTCAATATAATCACCATGAATGCGATAGTAAATACCATCAACTCCACAAACTGCTCGACGATAACCTAGTCTGATATCATCAACAGCAGGTGCAATGTAAGGCTGATTTGCTAACTGCTCAAAGCGTTCTAAAAATCTATAATAATATGCGTCAGCTTGCGCTTCGCCAAATTCATCAAGACCACGAAACCAAATACGCTTTAAATCAGACTCAGCCGCTGCACTGAGTTTATAGTTTCCCATTATTTCGTGCTTCTTCTTTAAAGCTAGCTAGCATTTCACTCGGTGACCTTTCAACAAAACCGCTTTGCTCTGCTTCAATTAACTTCAAACGAATAGCTTCAATCTCGGCTGCTCGTACTTGCTCTTTTCTGATCAGATCTCGCAATAATTCACTGTCACTAGCATAATTACCAGTTGCTAGTTGAGCTTGCATCCATTGTTCTTGTTGATCAGTTACTGTGATACTTTTCTTTACCATTGCCATAATTTTCCTCCGATAGATGAAATTTAGTAAGGATAAAATCCTACTTTATACTACTATAGTAAAGTTTAGCTCAGAACTGGTAAGAATCAATTCGAGATTCACCATACAATCTTATTTGGTAACTAAAGCAACAATTTGGTGGTCAGATAAAAATAGATCTATTGTTAAAGAACAACGAGGGGGGCACTCGCATGTACCACGCCAACATTCAGGCTGTAGAAAATCGTGTTAAGCAAAAATTTACTCGCGAGTCGCTTACTCCCCTGATACGATTGCCGTCCGCTCATTAAGTGGGCAACCAAATGGGAGAATAATGATGTTTGTCAGATTAAAAAACGGCCAGACAACAAAGTACAACTCCAGCCTGTCTGAGTTCGTTCGCAACGCCGACTCGTCTAAAAAGAAAAAGGTATACAGCCGTGTTATTGATAGAGCTGTAGAAACTCAGAATTCAGTAGTGAAGCAGGCTGAGCTACTACAAACTCGCTGATATTCGAGGGAGCCAGACACTCCCTCTATTGTTTTACCTCTTTTATGCTATTAAAGCTGCCCCCTGTTCAAGTCAGGGTGGGGCCACCATTTTTTCTAGAATTACAAATCACCACTCGCTTATATCATCACGTTATCAGTTTTCTCAAACTTAAAAAAAGCGTCTTTATTAAAACTGTAACACCAAATATGTAGCCTAACTGCACTGTCTCTTTACCCATAGTTTGGTTCCCCTTAGATGAAGCACACCATGTCACGCCATACGTTTTATTCGCTGACGGTAACCTTCACCATTTTGTCTATTCTTGGCCAACTCTCTACCAGCATTTATAGCCCCTTCTTTTTTGATTTGGCTGCTATATACGACAGCTATGTGGGAATAATTGAGAAAAGCGTGGCCGTGTTTCTTATCGCGTTCTCAGTTTCGCAGTTAGTGTCTGGTGTCGCCTGCGACTACCTAAACAAACAAAAGTTTCTACTGTACGGAGTCTTGGTATTCATCGCAGGTACGCTTATGGTGGCACTTGCCACCGAAGAAAATACCTTTCTTGTAGGAAGAGTCATTCAAGGCTTAGGCGGTGGGGTTGGCGTTTCAGTATCGCGCGGACTGTCGCGTCAGATATTTAGCGAAAAGCAGCTGAATGCTTCACTTTCGTTTATCAACATTGCATTCGCTATCGCGCCAGCAATAGCGCCACTAGTAGGTACACAAATTGGCGAGTCTTTCGGAGTTTCATCTATCTTTTATTTTGTACTAGTAATGGGAGTATTCGCCTTACTTTTACTGCTTTCAGTTTCCACCACCCTCAAACAGTATATGCCGACAACCTCAGAGAACGTCTTTAGCGATACTTTAGCGCTTATTAAAAGCACAATGGTGAAAATCGTCTCAGTGGGTATGGCCAGCGGACTACTTTATGGCATTGTGTTTAGCTTCATTACCATCTCGCCGTCAATGATAATGCAGCAATTCGGACTCACCAAAACTGTGTTCTCGTTATATTCGCTTCTAGCCACGCTGTCTTTTGTGATGGGAAGCATAATCAATATTCGACTAGCCTCTGTTTCACCATTGTTTAAATTCAAGTATTCAAGCTTGTTTATCGCTGTGCTTTCTGTGCTTTTTTGGTTACTTATTTCCCCCTTCGCAATAAAAGGGTTAATGGGTATTTTGACTTATTGCTATATCACCTTCTTTTTTATTGGCATTGCAATGCCCTGCAGCGTAACTATCATGCTTGGCTACTCTGATAAATCCGCAGGTTTTTTAGCGGCACTAACCGGCTTTTTTCACCTAACAGGGGCAGCAATAGGCGCTTACGCGGTGACCTTAATTACCCTAGAACCTATCATTTCTTTTTGTTTGTCCTCTTGCGGCTTAAGCGTTGCAAATCGAGTCGTGTTGCCCATTTGATTTCTAAAATCCATCCCCATAATGATGAGGCTCCCGAAGTGGTTGGGAGTAATTATTGTTAAAAGGATATTAGAGCGTGTTGAGCTTTGCTGTACATATTCTAGCCAATTCACATTGGTAGCCACATAATCGCAAAAGCCAGTGCCACCAAACTATGGTCGTTTCTGGCTAACTTATCATATCGAGTCGCTACGGCTCGAAACCTCTTAATTTTCAAAAAGGCATTTTCGACTAAATGGCGATAGCGATACATCGCCCAATCAATATCATCATTACCCGTTTTACTGTTGCTTTTTCTTGGGATGACATGGTTAGCGTTACGACTGCTCACTAAGTCTCGAAAAGCTAGACTGTCGTAGCCTTTGTCTGCAACAACTACTTCAGAATCAGGTGAAGACTCAACCAGAGATTACAAATGATAGAACGATCTACATATTGGGTACCGCGAATTCACCCTCGAAACATATACTAGAACTCAAGTCATGCTGCCGACGGTGCTTTTAAATCTTTTAAGCGCTATAAGATAAAACGCACAGCCAATAGCTAAAAGCGCTAACAACTGAGGATAAACAACACTAATGCCTGCTCCTCTATACAATACGCCCTGGGAAGCCTCCACGAAATGGGTATTGGGCATTAGCAGCATTGCGCTTTGAATGAACCCAGGCATGCTTTCTCTTGGTGTTACCCCACCAGATAGCAACTGTAGGGGCAGTAAAACTAAGATAAGTAACAATCCGAACTGTGGCATAGATCGCGCAATGGTAGCCATAAAAATTCCCATACTCGAAACGGCAAATAATTGTAGAGCAACAGCCACCATGAAAAGCCATATTTCGCCATTAATGGGGACGGAGAGTATCCACTGAATAATAAAATAAACAGAAAACAAAGTAGTAACCCAAACCACTACCCCCGAGGCTAGTATTTTAGACAGCATAATTTCACTGTCTGAAACTGGCATAGCCAGCAGGTGCTCTATAGTGCCACGCTCTTTTTCTCTAATAAGCGCAGCCCCAGACAAAATTATGGCGATCATTGTTACCGCATTAATGAGCTCCATCACAGAACCAAACCAAAAACTTTCTAGCGCTGGATTAAATCGGGCTCGCATGATCAACTCGACGGGGTAATCGATGTCGGATTTATAACCCTGTAAATAAGTGTTTACTTCACTGGTGATTATTTCTGTGATGTAACCATTACCAGTAAACGCCTGGCTAATACGTGTTGCATCAACGTTGACCTGAACATCGGGCTGCAGCCCGGCCATAATATCTTTTTCAAATTCAGGGGGAATGGTCACAACAAAGGTGTACTTACCCGTGTCTAAATACGTGTCGGCCTCATTACTTTCAATAATATCTGGCGTTAAAAAATAAGGGGGGTAAAAGGCATCTATTATCCGCTTAGACATCTGCGAATTGTCGTGATCGACAAAGGCAATGGGCGCGTTGTGCAAAGATTCAGGTACCGCCGTGGCCGCCGTGTAGATGTTCACCGTAAACACATAAACAATAAGAATAAGCATGGCTGGGTCGCGCCACAAGCTCCAAAGTTCTTTTACACCTAGCTGGCCTACATTTTTAATATCCACGGTTCAGCGCTCCTGCTTGCGTAACAAAACAGTGGCAAGCCACAGTGTAATTGGTATAGAAATAGCTATGGCAAACACAGCAAAATCAAGGGTTTCAAAACCTAAACCTTTGCTAAATATTCCCCTGCTAGCAGTTAAAAAATAACTAATAGGGTGAAGCTCGCCTATTACGCGCCCCGCCCCTTCTAATGCAGAAACCGGTGTTATCATGCCCGCAAACTGTACGGCAGGTACCATAGTGCCAATAGTAGTAAGCAAAATAGCGGCAATTTGACTATTAGTAAAAACCGATGCCAACAAACCAAAGCTAGTGGAAAAAGTAACGAATAACAACGTTATAAGGCATAGCACTATCACATCCCCCTTCAGTGGGATGTTGAATAGCCACACCGCCATTGCAACCAACAGCAAGAAGCTAACAAACGAGGTAGCGATATAAGGAAGTTGCTTACCCAACAAAAACTCTATGCGTGTAACTGGCGTAACATATAAGTTGATTATCGAACCCAACTCTTTCTCGCGCACCACCGCCAACGACGTTAAAAGCGCAGGTATCATCAACAACAACATGGGCATTACCGCAGGTACAATGGCCACCAAGCTGCGAACATCTGGGTTATACAAATAGCGTGACTCAACATTAATACTGCTGGTCGACTGCACTTGGCTAGCTTGTGAGGCTTGCTGCAAAAGCCATTTCAGGTGAATACCTGTTACATAACCCTGTATAGTTTCGGCCCTTGAGGGCATAGACCCATCAATCCATGCCCCTATTTCCACTTGTTCGCCTTTATGCAGTTTTTGGCTAAATTCGGGGGGAATTTCCACAGCCAATGAAAGCTCTCCGCTTTTCATTCTCCTGTCCATATCGGCATAGCTGGTAATGACTGGCTGTTCATTGAAATAGCGCGAGCCTGATAAAGCACTGCGATAGTTAAGACTAGTGGAAGTTTGATCGCGATCGAATACCGCATAGCTTAAGTCATCAACGTCCATAGTAATGCCATAGCCAATAACTACCATTAACACCATGCTGCCTAAGAACGACATGGTTAAGCGAATGGGGTCGCGGATAAGCTCAAGGGTTTCACGCGAGGCATAGCTTAACAATCGCCGTAAGCCTTTTGCACGTTTATTCGGTGGCGTGGCTTTATCTGCGCTAACACCTTCTGGTGCACTTTGCTCAGTGTTTTGTGTTTGGTTCTCAGGTGTTTGCGCTTCAACTAAATAATCGATAAACGCTTGCTCTAACGTATCGGCAGATTTAGACGCTTTTATGGCTTGCGGTGTATCGGTTACCAGCACTTCGCCTGCATGCATTAGGGAAATTCTATCGCAGCGTACTGCCTCGTTCATAAAGTGTGTAGAAATAAAAATGGTTACGCCGTCTTTTCGCGCCAGAGAAATAAGCAACTGCCAAAAGTTATCTCGGGCAACTGGATCGACGCCAGAAGTGGGTTCATCGAGTATTAACACTTCAGGTCTATGCACCATGGCCACAGCCAAAGACAGACGCTGGCGAATACCCAAAGGAAGGTCGTTGGGCAAGCTGTGTTGGTGATGACTTAATGCAAAGCGGTTAAGCATTTCGTCAACGCGGGAATTTAATACGCTGCTTGCTACTTTGAAGAGTTTGGCATGAAGCGTAAGGTTTTGCCGAACGGTTAATTCGGTATACAAAGAAAAGCTTTGCGACATATAACCTACGCGGTAGCGGGTGTTAATATCGTTAGCAACAAGAGGGCTGCCCAGCAACCATGCCTCGCCAGAGGTTTGCGGCAGCAGGCCAGTAAGCATTTTCATGGTGGTAGACTTACCACAGCCGTTCGACCCTAAAAACCCGAAAATCTCTCCTTTACCAATCGTGAAGCTAACGTTATTTACTGCCGTAAAATCGCCGAACTTCATAGTAAGGTTTTTAGCTTCAATCGCGGTTTGCATATGCTCACTAGCCTTATAAGGCTGCACAACTACGCTGCGATGTTCATGCTTTGCGTCTGCCGGCAAAAGCGCAATAAATGCCGCTTCTAAATTACTGGTTTGTGTTTCACTAAGCAGTGACCTCGGTGAGCCGCTCGCCAGTATCTCACCTGCATTTAACGCTAATAGATGATCGAACTGTTGGGCTTCATCCATATAGGCAGTCGCTACCAATACGGTAATATTTGGCTGTGTTTTCCGTATATCTTTAATAAGTGACCAAAATTGACTTCGGGCAAGGGGGTCTACCCCTGTAGTGGGTTCATCTAAAATAAGCAAGCGGGGATCGTGTATTAGGGCACAGCATAACCCCAGTTTTTGCTTCATACCACCCGACAACTTGCCAGCTGGGCGCGATAAAAATGGATAAAGTCCGGTTCGTTTGGTAAGGATATCTATTCGTGCACGACGCTGAGCACGATTGTGCCCAAAAAGTTTGGCAAAAAACTGTAAGTTTTCTTCTACAGACAGCGTGGGATATAAGTTTTTGCCTAAGCCTTGTGGCATGTATGCAATATCAGAACATATCGCGGCGCGGTGTTTTTCATCACGCATATCGCCACCAAGAACCTGCAACTGCCCCTTTTGCATAACTCGCTCACCAGCTATAAGCGACAGCAACGTAGATTTGCCCACTCCATCAGGGCCAATTACACCTACCGTTAGGCCCGCTGGAATAGAAAGCGCAAGATTGTGAATAGCTGTGGTGCTTTTGTAGCGAACCGTTAGCGAATTGCATTCAATAATGTTGCCCATTAGTCGACAAGCTCAGGTAGGTCGCTAGGCCATTCAGCGGTATCGTTTAGCTTAACCCATACTTCACCCGGCAACCCTGTTTTCACTTTTTCAATGTGCTGCTTTAATAAGTTTTCAGGAATTTGCGCTTTAACCCTGAACATAAGTTTTTCTCGCTCACTTTGGGTTTCAACCGACTTAGGAGTAAATTGCGCTACGTCGGCAACGTAAGAAATGGTGGCCGGAATAGCGATGTCGGGCGCGGCATCTAGCACAATAAGGGCTTCGCCGCCCATAGTAAGCTTGCCCACCTGCGAGGCAGGCAAAAAGAATGTCATGTATACGTTTGTTAGGTCGACCAAACTAAGTACACGCCCACCTGCACCAACAACTTCGCCAGGCTCTACTACGCGGTATTGAATACGCCCATTACGAGGTGCTTTTAACACCATATCGTTAATTTCAGATTGGATTTGCGCAATAGTGGCATTGGCAGCGCTGACCGCTGCTTGTGCCGAGTAGTATTGCGCGCGTGAAGCTTCAATGGTGGCGTCAGCCGCTGTCAAACGAGCCTTAGCTGCATTTACCGCCGCCTTTGCGCTTTCAACATTGGTAAGGTTATCTTCTGCTAATTGTTTAGACACTGCGCCCGTTTTTGCCAATTCATTAGTACGGGCAGCATGAGCTTCAGCTGCTTTTAGCTCGGCTTTAGTTTGCAGCAGCGCGGCTTCAAGCGCTGACTTTTCACTTTGGCGCTGTGCAACAGCCATATTTGCAGCTTCTACCGCACTTTTGGCTTGCTGGTGCTGTGCCTTGGCCTGCTGAAGCTGGCTATTAATGGTGGTGGTATCAAGTTTGGCGACCACATCGCCCGCCGTTACTCTGTCACCTTCGCTGACATAAATCTCTTCTACACGCCCTGCTACTTTTGCAGAAATGCCAATTTCAGTAGCTTCAATGCGGCCATTCCCTGACACCACATCGACATTTTCAGGGCCACTGAAAACAGTACTAAAAACCACAATTAAAAACACAACGAACATAATGGATAGAATAAACGGCGTTTTTTTCACAGTGACGCTCCCTGTGGTTTATCAATAAAGGTGAAAAGTGGCGAAAGCGCCAAGGTTAATAGCTAATGTATACTGGGTGGTGTACTTTAAGCTTTGCGCTGGATCAAAGTTCTGGTAGGTTGACTATTTTGCCTATTGGCGTGTATGTCAATACTACCAGCGAACATGCGTTTACTGCCTTTGTGACCAGATTGCGCACCGCGCTTTCGACCCGAAGCCTTTGCAGCCGGTTTAAAGGAGGACATACCTGTACCATTAGAAAAGGAGGGACGTGAGGAATTACGACTGGTCTTATTCAGTCGGGTTTCGAGGTCGTTAGCTGGCCCGCCTACGCCCCGATTGGCTCGTTAGCCTCAGCTAGGGTCGTTACGACGGGTAGCTTTGATGTTTATTTCTAGCTTGAGATAAAGTCACTTTGGCAGGCTGCCGGGAGCAATTAATAGGAACCGCTAGATCATTGAAAAAATATAATTAACTGTTATTAGGGCCCTAGCTAACGGTTGCCTTTCAGGTAGTGCTATCAAATATCGCTAACATTTTTCATCTTATAATGCAAACCATTCTCATTAGCGTTGACATAATCTTTACAAAAGTTATTATGTACGCCGATTTAAAACACTAATATAAAACACACTCACACAGGGACATCTCAATGAGAATGCGCCATTCAACTCTAGCCATCGTCGTTAATATAGGCATGGTATCTATGGTTTCTGCCAATGCAATTCCAGACTCCGATAACATCGAACACGTAGTTGTGACAGCCACTGGATACGAACAAAAATTGACTCAGGCTCCTGCCAGTATTTCAGTGATTACAGCAGAAGACCTCAAAGCGCGTTCGTTTACTTCTCTTTTGGACGCGGTGCAATTTCAGGAAGGGATTGATATAGGTACAACGCGAGACAAAACAGGGCAAGGCAGCGTCAGTATGCGTGGCCTAACGGGTGAATATACCCTGCTACTCATAGATGGTCGTCGCCAAAATAACCATGGTGACATTTACCCCAACAACTTCGGTGGTAACGCCTTTAATCACATGCCGCCACTGGATACCATTGAGCGAATCGAAGTCATTCGCGGGCCAGCTTCTACTTTGTATGGCGCTGACGCTCTCGGCGGTGTTATCAATGTCATTACCAAAAAACATCGCAGCGAATGGGGCGGTAATATTACCTTCGGGCGCAGCCTGCAAACTAACAACGACTTCGGCAACGACATCACCACTGACTTTTCGGTAACAGGCCCGCTGATTGATAACGTATTGAGCTTGGGCATTCGTGGAAGTTTATACGAACAACAAGCGTCAACACCACAGTTGGCACCAGCGATTGATCCCAATGGTGTAGAGCACATACGATCGCTGGGCTTTGGCGGTGGCGGCCGCACCGTTGACAATAACAGCGAACACTATGGATTCAGCTTAAACTATACCGCAGCAGAAGGTCATGAATTTGGCTTTGACTACGACAACTCACACCAAGAGTATGACAATACGCCAGAATTCAACCTTGAAACTGGCGAAATCATTTACCCACTGGGTACTCGCGATAGCATTGAAAGTATCTGGCAGAGTCGTCGAGGCCAAGTGAATCCACGTGCTGGCTATGCGGCTGAACAAGAGTTTGACCGTGAATGGTGGGCCTTAACTTATGATGGAAAATGGGACTTTGGTACCCTTGCCGCCTCACTGTCTTTTGTCGACACCCAAAACAATGGACGTACTTTGCCGCTTAGCGTGTCAGAACGTCAATTGCTGCAACAAATGTACGATGGTACAGGCGATTATGAGGGCATAACTGAAGAGGCGCGTCGCGACCTCGCTGAAGATACTTTCTTACCTCGCCCAGCTCGCCCACTCGAAAGTCAACAATACACGTTTGATTTGCGTTTAGATATCCCGATCCAGGACGTTGTGGGCGATCACAACTTGGTATTGGGTACACAAGTTATTGACGGTGAGTTAAAAGACGGTGTGTTTGGTCTGGAGTCTGGCTCGCCCGGCGCAGTGCAGGAACAAAAGATGTACTCATTGTTCCTTGAAGATAACTGGAGTTTCATCGACGATATGACAGTGACCGCTGGTTTCCGTTATGACAATCACGATGTATTCGGTAGCCAGACTTCCCCTCGTATCTACGCGGTTTACAATATTTCAGATTATTGGACAGTGAAAGGCGGTGTTAGTACGGGTTATAAAACACCAGAAACTACCGATTTATACGATGGCATTACCGGTTTCGGTGGTCAAGGTACCAGCCCATTTGCAGGTAACCCTGAGCTCACGCCTGAAACGAGTGTTAACTCAGAGATCGCGCTGTATTGGAGTCGCGATGCCCACAGTTTCAATATTACCTACTTCAAAACTGATTTTGACGACAAGATCGCACGTGGTGATACGGTACAAAGTTGTGCGACAACCGGTGGCGTTCGCCCTTGCGTAAACTTAGGGGAATATGATGAGTTGGGTTATGACACCTATAGCCAAAACATCAATATCGACAAAGTAGAACTGCAAGGTGTGGAAATTGCGGGCCGGTATGGCATTACTGAAGATTGGTCGCTGTATGCCAACTATACGTGGACTGACAGCGAGCAAAAGAGCGGCTCTCAAATTGGCCTACCACTTACCAATACCGCAGAGCACATGGCCAATGCCAACCTTACTTGGGATATTAACGCCGACTTGAATGTTTATCTGCAAGCAGAGGTTCGTTCAGATAGATACCGTGGCTACGACTCTACGTTAGATCGCGAGCTCTATTTTAAAAGTTACACCATGCTGCATTTAGGTGCTCGCTGGCAACTCAATGAATACGTAGTCGTAAATTTACGAGTAAACAACTTACTCGATAGAGACTTTACCACTTACTCTGTGACCTATGACGATCTCAATGGCGATGGCCAATTTGAATATCTCACAGGCCGAGGCGTGACCAGTGAAGTGAACTTTACTGACGACTATAACGTTAAGGACAAGGCCAGAAACTTTTGGGCTGGTGTGACGGTGAGTTTTTAATTCATTGAATTAACAAAGCTTGCCAAAAGCGGTCGTGGAAAACACGGCCGCTTTTTCATTTTACGCCGGCTATTCAACAGCCTCTTGAGCAGCGTTTAATGGTGCTTTACGACGACGAGATTGCCCCAGCACCACACCAGACAAAATTAAACCACACGCCATCAACTGACTACTTGTCAGGCTCTCATCCAGCAACCAAAAAGCAAATCTAATGGTATAAACAGGAATGAGATTGCTAAATCGAGTCGTGTTGCCCATTTGATTTCTAAAATCCATCCCCATAATGATGAGGCTCCCGAAGTGGTTGGGAGTAATTATTGTTAAAAGGATATTAGAAACAATGAAACGTACTATTCTCGCCAGTATCTTTGGCGCGCTTTCTTTAAATACTTTCGCAGCTTCGCCTTCATATGACTTTGTTAAAGCTGGATACGTACAAGCAGACATTGAAGACGCAGGCGACTTCGAGCCTAGCGGTTTTCAAATTCAAGGCTTCAAATCACTTAACGAAAATGTATACCTGACAGGTCGTTATGGTCAGTTAGGTGAAGATGTATCTGGTGTTGATATTGATTTGGACTACGCGTCTGCAGGTGTCGGCTATAGATATGGTCTAACTCAGAATACTGACTTCTTTGGTGAAGTTACTTACGAATATGTAAATATCGATGTCGAACTAGACTCTATTTCGGGTGAAGACGACAATGGCTATGGCATTACTGCCGGTATTCGTTCAATGCTGTCAGAGCAATTTGAGCTTCGCGGTGCTATCCGCTATATCGACATTGAAGACGACGAAACAGCTTTTGAAATTGGCGCAGACTATTTCTTTACACCACAATTCTCTTTCGGTGCGACTTACGTTATCGCTGATGATGTTGACCTTCTAGGCGTATCTGCACGTTACACCTTCTAACACCTTTGATGGGTTAACGTACTCGCAACAAAGCCACGTTACACAACGTGGCTTTTTTATTGAGCTACGCAAACCAGTCTCTTTAGCCTTTTGGCTTAATGTGTTCGGGCGCTGTCGGCAGGTTAGCTGCTCCTTCCTGCTCAAGATTGAGCGCAGTAATTGGAAATGGAATGACAATCCCTTCTTCATCAAAACGCTTTTTAAGCATTTTTATAAAGGCGCTCTTTATGAAGAAGCGGTTAAAGTATTCACGGGTTCTCAGCATCACTGTTAAGTTGATACTAGCATTGTCGAAAGTGTGAAACAGAACAAAAGGTTGATAAGTTTCAACACCAAACTCGTGCTGCTCTAGAATTGTATTGGCAACCTCTAAACATACGTTTTCAACATGCTCTAAATCAGAACTATAATGCACACCAACTTCAACAGGCACCGAAAGTTCGCGTTCAGGGTAGTAGTAGTTAATCAACTTTGAATTAGACAACTTACTGTTAGGCATGATCACGATGTTGTTAGGTAGCATTCTAACCCACGTTGAGCGCCATCCTATTTTCTCAACAAAACCTTGTTCTCCAGAATCCAGCTCGATGAAATCGCCTATACGAATGGGTTTATCCATTACCAACTGAATACCCGAGAAGAAGTTTTCAAGCGTTGGCTGTAGCGCTAGTGCTACTGCGAGCGAAGTAATGCCTAACGATGCAACAATGGGTGTTACCGACACCCCCATGGTGCTTAATATAATCAAAATTGCTAATACAGCAAAAAGCGCTCTAACTGCTCCACCAGCAATTGCGCTAGTATTTTTAACTATGGTTGACTGGTCGCGATAACGGCTCAACGAGTAAGTGACAAA
The DNA here is from genome assembly GCF_022348305.1 of Alteromonas sp. MmMcT2-2. Lineage (NCBI taxonomy): Bacteria > Pseudomonadati > Pseudomonadota > Gammaproteobacteria > Alteromonadales > Alteromonadaceae > Alteromonas > Alteromonas sp. MmMcT2-2. The sequence goes on along the minus strand of NZ_JAKRFA010000073.1, from coordinate 7,501 downwards.
ACGCTCGAAGAAGAGAAATAAAGTAATGATGAGGCCAGCTTCGATAACAATGGTTAGCGCTTTAATCGCCCCTTCATCTTCTATCTGAAATACTGAAACAATACTTTTAACCAACAGCAGGAAAATCACCCAGATAAGCAAATTAAGTGGGGCATTTAACGACAGCACAAGCACGCGATAGATATCAGACATACTGCTGTTTTCTGAACGCGCTTTAGCTTTCAAACGCACCAAAATAAGTCGTTTAACAATGAAGAGCACAATAACAACGCCTACTAATCCGGCTATTGCTATTGCCTGCTGGTTTTCAAGAAGTTGAGTGCTGTCCACGGCTGACGGGGCTCCTGCATATATAAGTAGGCACTTTTTATTTTAAGCTACACCTTAGTACGAGAAAGAAGAGGCAAAAGGTGCACCAATTGTTTGCTCGTATTACAAAGTCCATTGTACAAACCAGGCCTCAGGAGTTGCACCTTCAACTTGGCTAATATCTGCCACAAGGGAAAAGGGTCGTTGATTCAGTCCTATGACTAGTTTAAAAAGACGGTCGCTCTAGTCTTCCGCACTTTTTTCATTAAACGCGCCACAGAGTCGAGTGGTGACTGCTCCGTCTTCGTAAATGCGAATACTCTTAAAGTTGAGGTTTATTTTTCAGCCAATGTTAACAGCGGTTCGTTATTGGGAAAGCGTTCAAGCCCCTGTTTTAGAATTGTATTTGCCTTCTCGGGCATGTTGTTTTCGCGCAAAGCTAATACGTAGTTGTGAACATAAACATGTTGGTTCTGCCCTACTTCATAGCCTTTCTTAAACCAAGCCACAGCTTGGCTGTCGTTTTGCTCTAAGTAATAATTGGCAACCAAGAAATAACTTAACCAGTACGTTGGCCATGTATGCGACGCGGTTTTCAAAAACGCCAATGAACGCGCTTTACCTCCCACTTTAAGCATGTCGTAAGCCGCACTTACATAAGTGAAAGGTGTCATCTCAGGCGAGGTTACATTAGGAGGAACGGGTGCCAAATACCAGTAATTTCCTCTTCCCCACGTTCTTTCAAAAAGCTCAAGCGACATTTCGTGATTAGGCGTAAGACCGGTATGTAAAGTAACCGTCCCCTTATCACTATCGAACCCAATAACAACAGCGTAGTGCCATTGGGGTAATAACTGGATGGACAAATTTTGAAAAACAATCACTGGGATATCGTCTTTAACTAACGACATAATTGACGATAAAGTCCCTCGGTCAGAATATGGCAAAAAACCAAATTGTCGGGTAGCGCTCACCATTTCTAGTTGTAAACTCCCTTCTTTACTGGGAATGAATAACTTAGGCGCAATGTCATTTGGAGAGGTGCTTTCACCATAGTAACCAAACACTTCAGATAGTGTGGTAGGCCCGCAATAAAACTGTTCTTGGGGGAAAAACGGAACAGATTGAATAGTGTGAGATTCAGGTAAAGAGGCTAGTCCCTCTTGCCGCAGCTTGTCAGCTTGAGGTGTGGACTGACAGCCTGAAAGCAAAAATAGAAGCGAAAGGCCTGCTAACGCGCAGGCCTTTTTAACTGAATTGATCATTCAATTAGCTGTTCACTGGACGAATAAATGGGTAAACGTCAGTTACACCAATTAGGTCCAAAATTGCGATAATAGCAAGTACGGTAAGCACTGCGCCCACAACGCCACCCGCTGGCGCTTGATTAATTTCATCATTTAATTGGGCAATTTCGCTGTCGGTCATGCCGTTGATTCTGGCGATAGCTTGGTTGCTATCTACACCTAAGCTAACCAATTTACTCTGCACGTCTGCACGATTAACCATGTCAATTAGTTGCTGCTTATTGTAGTGAGCGGCTTGAGTTTGCATTACGGAATCTGAGCTAATTGCTTCTGCATGCACGCTGCCAGACATTAAAACCGTTGCCGAAAAGCAACCAATCGCAATTTTTTTCAAAAATTTCATGATGTTTCCCTCTTTAAAATGCCCAGTTTTATTCTTCTTTTGCGTTACCTAACTCACGATAAACTAGAGTGAAATAAAACTTCGCACTGATTCAGCAGACGCATTTGCGCTCTGCGGTTTATTTTCAGTAGATAAGCACAGCAAGATTAAGACCAACTAAAAAGGCGTTTTTTGATAATAGACAGGGTTCCATTTTTTCTCTTTAAAGTAACGATTTATATGACCTTTATGCGAAAAATGTTGATCAAAGCTCTATTCGTTAATTTTGCATTGATGCATCACCGCGCGCTGACTTTTATGTAATATTTTCTTTATGCTGGAATTATTTGCTTGCCGCTAATTTAAAAAGAGCAACAAACAATAAGAGTCACTCTGTGGAATGAGCAAGTGTTTCGAAACGCCTATTTCACGTCTCATACCATACGGAGTTAAGTTTCAGGTGCAATTTTTGACAAAAACACGCAATAAAAGACAGTATCGGGGTTAATACTTTCTTTAGCGTTTGGGTGAAATGCGCATCAGCGCAAAAACTGTTCAAAATTCCCTCGACATGTAGCCCTCAATTCCTTATAGTGCGCGCGCTTTTATATATTAGTAAAGTGACAACCTCTTTCACTACTATCTCTTCTCATCGTTTTACCCCTGGATACCTGTTTTGATTACCACCGCAAATATCACAATGCAGTTTGGCTCTAAGCCATTATTTGAAAATATTTCCGCAAAATTCGGCAACGGCAACCGATACGGCCTAATTGGCGCAAACGGTTGTGGCAAGTCTACCTTTATGAAAATTCTAAGCGGTAAACTTACCCCATCGTCGGGCAACGTTTCTATGGCGCCAGGCACAAAGTTAGGTATCTTGAGTCAGGACCAATTTGCGTTTGAAGAGTTTAGCGTAGTCGATACCGTTATCATGGGTGACCGTGAACTATGGGAAGTTAAGCAAGAGCGCGACGCCATTTACAGCAAAGCTGAAATGAGCGAAGAAGATGGCATGCGCGTGGCGGACTTGGAAACCCAATTCGCCGAGATGGATGGTTACACCGCCGAAGCGCGCGCTGGCGATATCTTAAACTCTGCAGGCATCGACGAAAGCTATCATTTTGGTCTAATGAAGGAAGTCGCACCCGGTAAAAAAGTACGTGTGCTTTTGGCGCAGGCATTATTTGCCGAGCCTGACATTCTGCTTCTAGACGAACCAACCAACAACTTGGATATCTACACCATCAGTTGGCTAGCTGAAGAGCTGAACAAGCGTAAATCGACCATGCTTATTATTTCGCACGACAGACACTTCCTAAACTCTGTATGCACCCACATGGCCGATATCGACTACGGTGAACTGCGCGTTTATCCGGGTAACTACGACGACTATATTCAAGCTGCCATGCTAGTTCAAGAACAGCTTCATGCAGAGAATGCTAAGAAGTCAGCGGAAATTGAAGAGCTACAGAGCTTCGTAGCGCGATTTTCTGCCAACGCATCGAAAGCGAAACAAGCCACCTCGCGTGCCCGCCGTCTTGAGAAAATTGAATTAGCTGAGGTAAAAGCGTCTAGCCGTCGTAAGCCTTATATTGTGTTTAACCAACATAAGAAACTTCACCGACTTGCTATTACTCTTGAAGAGCTAGGGCATAGCTACCCAGATCTTCCGCTATTCGACAACGCTAACTTACTATTAGAAGCTGGTCAGCGCTTGGCGATTATTGGTGAGAACGGGGCCGGCAAAACCACGCTTTTGAAGTGTTTGGTTAATGACATTGAACCTACCGCAGGTAGCTATAAGTGGGCTGAAAACGCTGCGATTGGTTACATTCCGCAGGATAACGCTAAATACTTTGCCGAAGATATCACTATGTTTGAGTGGATGAGCCAATGGCGCAGCCCCAAACACGATGACCTGCAAATAAAAGGTATGTTAGGACGTTTGCTATTTACGTCTGACGACTTCAACAAACGCGTGCAGGTATGTTCTGGTGGTGAGAAAAACCGTTTGCTGTTCGGAAAGCTAATGCTTCAAGACATCAACGTTTTAGTAATGGATGAACCCACCAACCACATGGACATGGAGTCGATTGAAGCCTTGAACAATGCGCTATACAAGTTTGATGGCACTGTTATTTTTGTTAGTCACGACCGTGAATTCGTTTCGTCACTGGCGACGCAAATCATCGAAATTAAAGACAAGAAACTGAATCACTTCGATGGAAACTACGAAGAGTTTTTGGCGCATAAAGAAAACGCGTAATTATATATCGATGCCTTCATCAATAGATGAAGTGAGCCACATAACAAAACGGGCACTTATTTAAGTGCCCGTTTTGTTTCAGTATATTAAAAGCTTACTGACCAGATAAATACTTGCCAACCGCTGTCGCTAAGCGGTCAAAGTAGTTAACAATCGTATTTTTAATTGGCGCTAACTCTTGTTCCGTTATTTCATCAAAGTTATCTGGCGGTGTGAAATCTTCAACACGCTCATTTTTTAGCGCATCATCTTGAAATTCGGTAAATGTAGGCAATGTTAATACATCAACAGGCTTATCTAGACGCTCAACATTTACATTAAAACTTGCCGATGCAATATAGTGGTCGGTACCTAAAAAGCTACGTGTGAATAGTCCAAACCCTTTGCTTTGATGCTCAGAACAGCCGTAAGTACCGCACTCGGTAATAGCCACCGTTGGTGCTTCTTCAATGATAATCACGGTGGCAATGCCTTTGTCTAACAATGATTTTCTTAACGTGTTTTGCTTTTCATTAAAAGACCCGTTCCCGCCTTCACCCATCACAAAATCGAGAGCGCCTGCGTCGCCTACCATCGACGAAATATCTACAGTAGTGAAACGACTGTTTTGCTCAATGGCTTTTTTGAATGTGCTATACAGCGTGTTGTTCAATTGCCAGTCGTAGCTATATTCTTTCGTAAAATTGTTAAATTTAGTGGTACCGATATGCGTGTGAGTGGGAAACTTTTTAGCGCTAATCCATACCCCAACTTTTGGTTTTGGTGGAGCAACTGGCTTGCTAACTGGCTCTTTAGTCGATTCGCCTTTCGTGGTTCCATCATTTACGCTGTCGCCATCTTGCACCACATCTTTTCGCTCTGTGCTTTCAGTTGGCGTGGCTTCCTCGCTATTAGGTTGAGAAGGAACGCTTTCGCCAAAATCCATACCTCGTTGCGTAACACACCCTGCAGCCAACATTAATACGGCTAACAGAACAGTAAACTTTGTCACAAACTTCATAACACTTCCTTATTTCAAAGCCATTTAAGTTAATACTAAATTTCTACCTAAAAGACCATTCTCATATTACTGAAAACGTGGGTCAGTGCATTGGCGGAATTAAGCAGTAAAAAGTCTGCGCGCTGACCTTCGGTAATGCTGCCTATGTCACTCGCTAGCCCCATAAATTGAGCCGGCGTGGCACTCGCCATTTTGCTCGCATCTTCTAACGTTACACCGCAATCATTGTGCGTATTCAAAACTGCGCTATGCATATCCAAGCACGAGCCAGCCAGTGTTTTGCCGTCTGGCGTAGTCAGTTTATCGCCATGCCTAACGATCTCGGTATTAAAAAAGTGAAGACGCTCAATATCACTGCCCACATGCGCCATAGCATCGGTAACCAACATGGCGCGGTTGGCAGTTTTCACGTTTAATGCCAACTCAGCACTTTTGCGGTGTAAGTGGTGATGATCGATAATAAAACCACAATATACTCTGTCATTAAGCAACGCGGCACCAACGGCCCCTGGCTCCCGGGAGGTTAATGCAGACATAGCGTTGTACAAATGCGTAAAGCCTGTAGCTCCCGCGTCGATAGCCGCCTGAACTTGCTCATAGCTGGCATTGGTGTGCCCAATTGCAACCACAACTCCTTCAGCAACCATTTCTTTTATGAAGCTAGTACTCACCGTTTCTGGTGCGACCGTAAGTAAGACTTTACCAATGTCTTTGCGACATAAGGTTGCAAGCTCTACGTCAGAAGGCGTTCTTATAAATTGTGCTTCGTGCACGCCCTTTTTTGCCTTGCTCAAAAAGGGCCCCTCAAAGTGAATTCCTTTTATTAACGCTTTAATGCACTCTGGGCCGCCCGCCATTACTTCCGCAATGGCATCCGCCGCCTGAGCCATTGTTGAAGCATTATCGGTAATGATAGTTGGCAACATGGACGTTGTGCCGAAACGAAGATGAGCCAGCGCCATGGTTTCTACTATAGCGGCAGAAGGGCTATGGTTAAAAAGCACACCACCACCGCCGTTCACTTGCGTGTCGAAATAACCGGGAATGAGCTTTCCGTTGTAAATACTACTGAGCTCTGCTGAGGTCGCATCGCTAATACTGACTATCTTGCCGCTATCAGCTGTGATTGTCTGGTTTTCAAGCCAACCTTTTGGCGTTAAAACCTGCTCGACAGTAATCGATTCTTTCATTCGCTTTTTACTCTTTTGGCAAAGCTGATAGCGCCATATTCAGCACTTTTTAGCGGCGCTGTTAAATTAGAAGAGATAGAAGGCGAAAGTAAAGGCGTGTAAACATCAGCAAGGCCACCAACTAAACATAGCGGCAATGTAGAAGCCTGATTAATCAATGCTTCACCCAACTGATTGAGGTAAATTGCTCCCTTTCGAATAAGAGAGGTCGCGGCGGCACACTGGTCTCGATAAGCCTGTATAACCACTGGGGCAATATCACCAAAATCTGCAGCGTTGTAATTTGCCACCAAGGTCACTAATTGCTGAGGTGACGCTAAATTAAGGTGCTCACAAATTCGCTTCTTTAGTTCACTAACGGGCTCTACGCCGTCATAAGAAAGCAGTACATGCTTTATAGCTGATAAGCCCAACCACGCACCACTTGCATCATCGCCAACTTGCAGGCCGTAACCACCTTTGTCAGTGAACACACCCTTGTCGTAATGGGTTGCCGCTGAACCTGTACCGCAAATAATAAGGGCTCCAGACTGATTATCGTGCGCGCCCAAACAAGCGGCGTGTAAATCACTTATTACCACGGTATCGGCAAATGGGTTGTCTAACTCCAAAAAAGACTGCTTTGCTTGAGGAATATTCGCCCCTGCCAATCCGGCAGCTAGCAACACTTCTTCGCATGTAATCGGCAACGCAGCACTTTCTATTGCGTCTAACGTTGCATCTATTACCGACCCCATTGCTTGTTCGGGGTTGGTCATTATATTTGCAGGGCCTGCCGCCCCTTCACCTAATGTATTGCCATCAATATCTTGCAACAATGCACGGCACCGGGTGCCACCACCGTCAATACCCACTACATATTTGTAACTCACGGGTTACCTGCTTCTCTAAACTATTCAATACAACTTGTTGTATGCACTTTACCACACCGATTTCACAGAATAACTTGCTTTCTTGCCAGTAATGCAGCTTTTCACGTTACCTGAAGGCCCTTATACCATATATGACCCTCTCCGATTGCAAGACACCGTGTTGATTTAATAACGTGATTCATTGCTGCCATATATTCGGCTTTTTCGTGAAGTCAATTGACTTCTAGCCTTG
>NZ_JAKRFA010000072.1:0-9358 GCF_022348305.1 Alteromonas sp. MmMcT2-2 | reverse complement strand
GCTGCACTCAAATGGTACAGCTCCATAGTTGACGCAGCCTGGGCCGGAGGCATATGAAATTAAATTCGTGGGGATCCCTCAGACTCTGACCCCATTATTGGGAGGCGCTTTTTGCCTGTATGGTGACGGGTGCTCTGTTGGAGAGCAGCAGATAAACCATGCTGGCGATGATTAACCCTACAAACCACGCATAGGCGTAAAGCATATCGAAAATAGCAGGCACGCTTTCTACAAACCCTGCCGCGCGCATAAAGCCAGGAATATTAGGCAAAATACCAATAATAAGCGCAGTCACACCCGCCATGTTCCAGCCATTGTTCGCGCCATATTCGCCACTGTGTTGAAATAGCGCATCTATGTTTAAGGTCGATTTTCTTAAGATAAAATAGTCGGCAATTAGAATACCCGCGATAGGGCCAAGTAGCGCAGAATATCCCGTAAGCCACGTAAATAAGTAGCCACCCGCGGTTTCAAGAAGCTTCCAAGGGAAGATAGCGACGCCGATACCAGCGGTTATATAGCCGCCCATTTTGAAGCTTATTTTCGAAGGCGCCATGTTCGAAAAGCCGTAAGCTGGGGCTACCATGTTAGCGGCTAGATTTGTGGTTAACGTCGCAAGTGCTAATGCAGCAAGTGCCAGCACTACACCCATGCCGCCCATTCGACCGGCAAGTGCCACAGGGTCCCATATGGCCTCACCATAAATGGTGACCGTTGCTGACGTTACCGCTACACCGATAAAGGCAAACAGCGCCATGGGTAATGGCAAGCCAATAGCTTGGCCCAACATTTGGTCTTTTTGTGATTTTGCAAAACGCGTGAAATCGGGAATGTTCAACGCCATGGTTGCCCAGAAGCCCACCATAGAAGTCAAGCCCGCGAAGAAGGCTGTCCAAAACTGCCCTTCTTTGGCTCCACCTTCAACAAACTGAGACGGCGTTGACAACATTTCGCCAAACCCACCAGCATTAACGTATGCCCAACCAAGAAGCGCTAAGCCCATTAAGATCAAAAATGGTGCAGCAAAAGTTTCAAGCCAACGAATAGATTCGGTGCCGTGTTTTATAAAAACCAAGTGCATCGCCCAGAAAGCGAAGAAGCACAGAGTTTGTGTGATATCGATACCTAAAAATGGTAGTGCCCGCCCCACAAATGCGTCGCCGCTCACGCTATTTAAAATAACGTAAATAGCACTGCCGCCAACCCATGTGTTAATTCCAAACCAGCCACATGCAACAAGCCCTCGGGCCAAAGCAGGAATCTTCGCGCCTTTGGTACCAAAGGCGCTACGTAATAATACGGGAAAAGGTAAGCCGTATTTTGCACCTGCATGACCAATTAGCATCATAGGTACAAGCACGATGATGTTGCCCAACAGTACGGTGATAACCGCTTGATACCAATTCATGCCTTCTGATACCAGGCCGGCAGATAAGAGATAAGTAGGTACACAAACCACCATCGCAACCCATAATGCCGCATAGTCTTTCCACACCCAGGTTCTGGTTTCCGCGTTGGTTGGCGCTAAATCTTCATTCCATAAATCGCCATCGTAATGGGAAGGTTTTGTCATGGTCTGATTGTTGGTGTTATCCACGATCTATTTCCTTATTGGGTTTGCTATTACTTGTTGCTTCTTTTTACACAGCGTCATGCTCGGCAAAGCGGTAGGTTAAAAAATGCATCAGCACTCTCAACGGCGTAACGATTAGATTAGAGGCTCGCTGCTAACCTTTATTGGGGCCTGCTGATCTTTGGTGTACAACAAAGGTCAACAGCCCCTAGCAAAAAAGAAAAGCAAAAATACTGCCGCTTCGCGCGCTTTGTTAACGCAAAACCTAAATACCGTTTTGCTACGTCGGTATTTAGGTTAGCGACGCACGTTTCTTTTTAGAAGTAGGAGATACGCTTTATTTTGTTAAACAAAGCGCAACTACGCTAATTAGAAATTACGTCTTACCGTTACGCCATACGTTCTAGGCTTCGCATAGGAAATCTGGCTGGTTCCATAAAAACCAGTTACGTCAAAGCCAATAAGTTCATGGTCTGAGTCAAACAGGTTATCTACATAAGCCGCTATTAGCCATTTGTCCTCAGCGTCTACCCAGGTTAAACGAGTATCAGCCGTGGCATAGCTATCAATTTCATGAGCGGTAAAATTCCGCGCATTGTGAAAGGTTTCCGACTGATAATTGGCTGACAGTTGGGCTGCCATATTGCCGTCGAAGGCGTCCCAGTTATAGCGAAGCATGGCAGACGCTTGATACTCTGGGGTAAATGGCGGTGTTGTATCAGCAAAGTACCCCGAGGCCACTTCTAAGTCTTCAACCACTGCATCGGTATATGAAAAGTTAACCATAACATCTAAGCTGTCTGTCGGGGTTAAGAACACTTCTAATTCAACGCCACTAAATGAGGCTTCTTCGTTTGACACCACCCCCGCATTATTCACCCACGAAAACGACTGGTAATCGCTGTAGTCATAGTAAAAAACATTGGCATTGAAGACGCCGCTTCCGTGCATAAAAGCAAGCTTTAAACCCGCTTCATACGCAGTAAGTTCTTCGGGTTCGTATAAGCTGAAACCTCCTTGAAGCGGGGCATTGAAACTCCCCGCTTTTACGCCCCGATTGATGCCTGCATAGTACAAGCTATTACCCACACTGTATTCCAGCTGTAGCTTGGCCGACCACAGATTTTGATCGTTAGAATCAACCAAAGTCTCTAAAGACGTCGTTGTGGTGTCAATTTCGATAACTCGGTCGTTAGTATTCTCGTTTTGATACACATTACCCACAAAGTCTTTGTCTTCACGGGTGTAACGCAACCCACCAACCAGAACAAGATCGTCACTCAGGCTATAGTCTATTTGCCCAAATACAGAGTATGACTCGGTTTCAAGAGACACCAAGGTGTTATTTTCTTCACCGCCTAAGAAAAAGGTGGTGGGTGAACCCGCCAAGCCTTGGCTATAGTCCGTATCGATAGAAAGGTAATAAAGCCCCCCAACCCACTTTAAGTCTGCGGATTCACCTGAGAATCGAAACTCTTGGCTGAACTGCTCTATGGTGCTGTTAGATTGAAAAATAAGTTCGGGTGACGCGGTTTGGTCGGAGTCGAGGCCAACGGTACGTTTAAACTCTTTGTAATCAGACATGGCGAAGAAATCGAAGCTTTCAAATGCATAGTCTAATGTTGCCGCAAGCCCTTTTGACTTGATCTTGTTTTGATCGTCAAAGGCAAAGTCTTTATTTACTTTATTGCCCGATCCATCAGGGTCGAAGTTACCATTGAAATCGCCGCCTTGAACGGGACGGAAAGGATCGCCATTGAAGTTGCCGTCTACGCACACGCCTACCTGAATAGTGTCACAGCCAAGCGGGTCGTCAGCAGCGTAAATAACGTCAATCACATTGCCGTCGGCATCTTTTATCTCGGTGGTATTCACCACCTGATAAGGGCCTTCACTTTTGGTTGTATCTGACCAGTTTCCGCTTAGCAGTAACGAGCCTTGCTCACCAATATCGAACAGCAGCTGAGCACGAAACGCTTTAGTATCATCGTTGTACCCATCTTCACCGCCTCCCACAGAGCCTAAACGGGTATCGGGTGCAGCACCGTCTTCATAAATATTCTCTAGTATCTCACCTTGCTGATTAGTAAACCCAGAAAAGCGACCATAAATGCCGTCTGCTATTTCGCCTGATATCGCCCCTTCGAAGCGGTATTGTTCGAAACGTGCGGCAGTAAATTCCGCGTAGCCTTCTGTATCTGCAGTGGGCTTGGCGGTAACCGTATTAACCAGTCCGCCTGTGGCATTTCTTCCGAATAATGTTCCCTGTGGGCCTTTAAGAATTTCGATGCGAGCCACATCGAATAAACCAAAGGTTTGTGCTTGGGTACTGGCTAAATAGCCACCGTCAACGTATACCGCCACCGGCGCTTCCGCCAAGTCAGCGTAATCGTTTTGCACCACGCCTCGAATATTGAAAATAGCACGCTGACCACCGATATCACCGGCCAACGATACGCCAGGGGTAAACGCGATAAGCTCAGTACTGCTTTCAAGGCCAAGTGCCTCTAATTGTTCACCAGAAAACGCAGTAATAGCGATCCCTACATCGCTTATATTCTCGTTGCGCTTTTGCGCGGTAACTTCAATACTTTCCCAAACATTCTCTGCAGCAAAGGCCGCTGGCGTACTTAACGCCATAGCTACGGTTAACGCCAGCAGACGCTTGTGTGTGTTTAACGTATGCATGTTTTACTCTCGTTTATAGTTCTTTTTAACAAGCCTTGCGGCGGTGTTGTCCCGATATTTTTATAAGAGTAACGGTCGACGTGAACTGCATATCGATTGCCACTGGGGTGCAAACCTAAGGCAGGACTGGAGAGGAACTGCCAAAGGCTTGCGGTTTTAAATTGTTATTATTGATGGCTCATGGCTGAGCCTAAATCTCTGTTCTTTTACCTGCTGCGAGCAACTATTTGCCATACAGGCTTAATAGTTACCGTGCGTGGGCAAAGTTTTTATGGTCATTTATGGTTAATCAAGGTCAGTACGCCATGACATTAACTTGGAAATGAAAAGCTCACTCCTTCTCGAATGCCGCTTGAAGGCCAACGTTGAGTAATGGTTTTGCGTTTGGTGTAAAAGCGAACGCCATCCGGGCCGTATGCGTGAAGGTCACCAAAGAGTGAGCGCTTCCAACCACCAAAGCTGTGATAAGACACGGGCACTGGCAGCGGTACGTTTATGCCTACCATGCCCACTTGGATATTGTCTGAGAAGTAGCGGGCAGCCTCGCCATCTCGGGTGAAAATACACGTACCATTGCCGTATTCATGGCTGTCAATGAGCTGCATAGCTTGTTCCATGCTCTTAACGCGCATAACTTGTAGTACAGGGCCAAAAATCTCAGCTTTGTAGCTGGCCATTTCCGGCGTAACCTTGTCGATAAGTGTTGCACCTAAGAAGAACCCCGTCTCGTAGCCTTTTACGCTAGGGTTTCTGCCATCAACGACTACATCAGCCCCTTGCTCAGCCGCACTGGTTATGTAGCCTTCTACTTTCTCTTTGTGCTGAAGTGTAATAAGCGGTCCGAAATCGTTAGTCGCATCGTCAAAAGCCCCTACTTTTAAGCTTTCCATGGATGATTGCATTTTATCTACAATTTCATCCGCCACTTTGTCGCCTACGGCAACCACGACAGACAACGCCATGCAGCGCTCGCCTGACGAGCCAAAAGCAGCACCTAAAAGCTGATTCACTGCGTTGTCGATGTCGGCATCGGGCATCACAATAGCGTGGTTTTTAGCGCCACCTAATGCTTGGCAGCGCTTGCCATTAGCATTGGCTTTCGAATAGATGTATTCGGCGATGGGCGTTGAACCCACAAAACTCACTGCTTTAATGCGCTCGTCATCTAGTATTTGATCAACCGCTTCTTTGTCGCCATTTATAACGTTAAAAACGCCGTCGGGTAGCCCTGCTTCTTTAAGTAGCTTTGCTAGGAAAATAGCGCAGCTTGGATCGCGCTCAGAGGGTTTTAAAACAAAGGTGTTGCCGCATACAATGGCAAGCGGAAACATCCAAAGGGGCACCATGGCCGGAAAGTTAAATGGTGTAATTCCCGCCACCACGCCAAGAGGCTGAAACTCGCTCCAAGAGTCTATGCTTGGCCCAACATTTTTACTGTGCTCGCCCTTTAACAACTGGGGTGCACCACAGGCAAACTCAACATTTTCGATACCGCGCTGTAATTCGCCTGCCGCGTCGTGGCTTATCTTGCCGTGCTCCGCACCAATTAACGCAATAATTTCATCGGCATGTTCTTCTAGTAAGCTTTTAAATTTGAACATAACGCGAGCGCGCTTACTCACTGGCGTATTGCGCCACTCAACAAACGCATTTTGCGCGCTGACGATAGCGTCGTTTACCGTCGCTTTTGACGCCAGTAAAACCAGTTTTTCTGCCTCGCCCGTCGCTGGGTTATAAACATCTTGCATGCGCCCCTTTGGGGTACAGGTTTCACCGTTAATAAAGTGGCCTACTACTTTCATTATTTGTCTAATCCTTTAGTTATACGTCTTTACAAGCGCTGTGATAGCCGCGCTGATAATATAAAAGGGCGTCGGCTTCTGGGTCTTGCTTGATATCCACCACCTGGCAAAAAATAACGTCGTGAGTGGCCACACTTTTAACGTCTGTAATTATGCAATCGAAGCTTACTGCAGCATCGGCAAGCCTTGGGCAGCCAGTCGTCGATTCAACCCAATCACCAATTTCAAAGCGTTCGTTCATGGGCGCTTTACCACCGAATGTGTTTGAAATTAACTGATGCTGTGAAGTAAGGGTGTTGATAACCAAATGCGTGCTGTTTTTAAATATCTGATGTACAGATGCACCGCGATTTAAACAAACCAATAAGGTTGCAGGGTTATCACTTACGCTACATACGGCGGTCGCCGTAAAGCCTGCATGTCCTTCTGGGCCAGTGGTTGTAACGACGTTTACCGCTGCCGCTAAACTCGACATACCTTCTCGATAAGCTTCGGGAGTTACCGGGGGTAGCACTTCTGTTACTGCGTTTTTTATTGCTGTAATAGTCATACAAATATCCTTTAAATTGGCGTTACACGATGTGGCAGGCTTGCTCGAAACTTAAGCGAGGTAAGCGTTTATGTACTTTCTCTTTATCGCCGTAGCCAATGTTCAGTAAGAAATTCACCTTCCACGTGCTATCTGAAAAGAAAGTTTCGTTAAGTAATGTGGGGTTGAAACCAGACATGGCGCCAGCGTCAAGGCCTAGGGCGCGAACGGCGCTTATTAAGTAAGCCCCTTGCATAGAGCTATTGCGCATGGCGGTCTCATAGGCCGCTTCTGGACTTGAAGTAAACCAGCTTTTCGCATCTGCATAAGGGAATAACGTAGGAAGCTCTTCGTAGAACTCTTCGTCGTAGGCCACTATAACCGTACAGGGTGCGGTCATGGTTTGCTCAACATTACCGCTTGAAAGGCAAGGTTTGAGCTTTTCTCTCCCTTCATCTGAGGTAATAAAAACAAATCGCGCTGGGCTACAATTCGCCGATGTCGAGCCTACTTTTACTAAATCGTACAGCTGTTTCAACACGGCTTCTGAAATAGGGTTGTCGTGCCACTTGGTATGGGTATGCGCATCGGTAAAGAGTTGGGCTAGTCCAACCTCATCAAGCGGGCTAGTTGTTTTAAACTCTGTATTTTGTGTATCAGTCATTTTAAATTCATTCCAGTTTTATCAAATCTTTTAAACACTGCACTATGTTCTCGGTTTTTGCGCTTAGCCCATTTTTAGCTGCTTTCGCGTTGACGCTGTACTTGCAGCTTGCTTAGAAAGTTTTCGCCTCTTTAGCTGAAAACACCCCAAAGCCTGATGCAGTGTCATGTTCACGTTAGGCCACTTGCCCTAAATAGCTGCGCAGCAGTTCGTTAAACGCAATTGTGTTTGTAATGCTTGATGCATGCCCGCCGTATTCCATGACCGACAATTCGGCGTTGGGCATAGCTTCAGCCAACATCTGTGAACGCTGCCACGGCACCAAGGTGTCGTCTTTGTTGGCTAGCGCTAACGTTGGTGTGGTGATGGCGTACAAACTCTTATCAATATTGAACGTACTAAGGGCACCAATGCGGGCGAGCAAGTTTTCCTCGTTAGGGAAATGGTTGAGTAAGTGCGCCTCTTCCTCTGCCAAGTGGGCGGCATTCGCGGCTATCCAATCAGGCGGAAACAGCAGCAGCGCCTGAAGTTGCAAATACATGTCCTTTCTGCCTGCCGCCAATAGCGCTTTGCGTATATTAAAGCAGCGCAATGTGTGCGGATTTGGACTGCTCCACGCATTTACCAGCACTAAACTTTGTAAAAGCTTAGGTTTAGACAAAGCAAGCTCAAGCCCCACCAAACCACCCAGCGCGTGACCGACGAAATGGCACGCTTGCACTTCAAGTTTTCTAAGAAGTGCAGCGAGTTCATCCGCCATATTTGAAATGCTGTAATTCGCTGGCAAGTCACCCACACTTTTGTTGGTGCCATAGTGATCGTAAGTGATCACTCTGTAGTCTTGGGCAAAGTCACCCAGTTGCGGCTGCCAAAATTTAGCTGCCCCGCCCAGCCCTGAACTAAACACAATCGTAGGTGCGTCGGGCGACGTCAGACCGTGTATTTCGTAATGTAACTTGTTACGCATTTCGCCGTTCATTTCGCCGCTTATGTGGGCGTAGCTTGCCTGCACATCAGAATGCATAAAGCTCACCTATATAAAACCAGTGGGCGCAGTTCGCGGGAAGTCCAAACATAATCACCTACCCAATGTGTGCTACAGACGCAATTTCAATTAAGGCTTCAGGCTTTACCAGCCCAACCTTAATGCAGTAGCGCGCTGGCTTTTTACCTGGAAAGTATTCGGCGTACACCTTGTTTACCGCGGCGTAGTCATCCCAATCGGTAATAAAAATTGAGTTGAAGGTGACGTCATCCATAGTGCCGCCCGCTTCTTCGATGACACTTTTAATGGTTTTTAGAACGTGGCGCGTTTGTGCTTCGGCGTCGCCGACGTGGACTACGTCGTTGTTTTCGTCAAACGGTAAGGTACCTGACACATATAAAATATTGTCAGCCATAGAGCCTGGAACAAAAGGAGCTATTGGCGTTGATGTACCTGCTGGAATAATGGCTTTCTTTGGCATGTTCTTATCCTTTTCGTTGCGCTTTCTATGCATTGCTGCCTAGCGCCTATAAATGATTTACTTCAAGTCGTGCTAACTGATTTATCGTGTTGTTTTTGTCTGCGTGGCTAGTAGATGCTAAGAAGAAAGCACCTAACTCGTCCCTTCAAATACTTCACAGAACTGCGCGGTGGTAGACACCCACCCGAAAAACGTCTGAATGTTGAAAAGTGAGGCCTCGTGAATGTCTGGCGGGCCAGCTTGATATGCCGCATCGGCCATCACCACACCAAAATATTCCAGGTGAAAGCCATCGCGCAGCGTCGACTCCACACACACGTTAGTGGCAATGCCGGTAAACACTAAGTTGCGAATACCGCGGGCTCGCAGCATGCTGTCTAGATTAGTGTTATAAAAACCGCTGTAACGGGTTTTCGGTATAACGATGTCGCCATCTTGAGGCTTTAGCGCATCGACAAGCGCGTAATCCCAAGTACCTTTGGCCAGCAAACTTCCCTTAAGCTCTGGTTGTTTGCGCATGGTTTTAAGGGCATTAGACTTATACCATATATGGACCCTCTCCGATTGCAAGACACCGTGTTGATTTAATAACGTGATTCATTGCTGCCATATATTCGGCTTTTTCGTGAAGTCAAT
>NZ_JAKRFA010000071.1:0-9569 GCF_022348305.1 Alteromonas sp. MmMcT2-2 | reverse complement strand
ATCTCTTACCATTACGATATGTACTGTACTGACCCCATTCCCAACAAAATGAAGCCTCCAACGTGAACATGATATCGAGACTCAATCCCGCGGCTTTAGTACCTGCTGTCTACGCTTCACGAATAGCGTTACCGTTACCCATGCAAGACTCGCTTCCGGCTAGTGGTTAGCTTTTACCGGGAGGGAGTTGAACCCTCTGGAATTCAACGAATAATTTTGGTTACTACATTTTTTTTTTTTACCTCCTTTATTCTCAGGCTTAGCCTGTCGCAAGCTGGGCCCATGCACGTCGTAAGTTTATGGAAGCAAAGAAAGGCGCGGGTAAAAAAGGCAGCGGCAAAGCAGACTGGGCACTCAATCACATCCAAAAACTCTATCGCATCGAAACTCAATTAAAAGATAAAACGGTGGAGGTGCGCTACCTTACCAGACAAGAAAAGAGCCTGCCGTTGCTCAACCAGCTCCATACATGGCTAGAGAAATCAGTACAACAAGTGCTACCGAAAACCAAATTAGGTGAAGCGATACAATACTGCTTGAACCAATGGGAAAAGCTTGCACGCTACACACTCGATGGATTACTGAATATCGATAACAATCGCGCTGAGCGCGCGATTAAACCGTTCGTGATAGGCAGAAAAAACTGGCTGTTTAGCCAGACCGCTACCGGCGCCAATGCCAGCGCCATCCTCTACAGCATCATCGAAACCGCAAAAGCCAACGACCTCAATGTGTTCGAGTATGTGATGTCTTGCCTTGATGAACTCAGTCGGCCCAACGCCGATATCGAGCAACTTCTACCATGGCACTTTGCTAAGCGCTAGGTGGGATTAGCGGACGTTTACGCGAAACTGACCCCCTGCCCGAATAACACCGCCGCTAGCGGAATGTTGCCCATTGAACCAATAAACGTAAAAAAAGCCGCGACTGGGCCTACGATTGTCTGTGCGAGAATTTGTAAAAAGGAATTCGACTCCTGTCCGGCCCCTATGAAGAGAGATTGAAAAAATTCAGTGGGAACGAATACCGCGATGATACCGGCAACCGTAAATCCAATGGTTACATCTTTCCATACCATCTTCCATTCCATTGTGTAACGGCTGGCAACTTGGTGCCATCCTGCTTTACTCATTATTTTATCTTTCCAGCCTTTTTCCTTACTATTTGCCTGGCTGTCGCCTCCCTCTGCTTTTTTCGCGTGTGATTGCGCTTTTTCCTCAAGCTCTTTTTTACACGTCAGTTTGACCAAAAGCCACACGGCCAGGATAAGCAGAATACCACCGACATATTCTCCTACAACGAACTGCCACCCAAGAAAAATAGAAATGATTATGCCTAATTCCACCACCAGGTTGGTGGACGCCAACATGAAAGCAAGCGAAGGAACTAAGCCTGCACCTTTTACAAATAGGGCACGCGTCGTCGATAACGCAGCGAAGGAACATGAACTGGAAATAAAACCAAAGAAAGTGCCCAATGCCACACTTTTAGGGCCGGCTTTTCCCATGGACTTTTGCATGCGCTCTTTGGTCACAAAAACTTGGATCATTGAGCTTATTAGGTAACCAAGCGCGAAAGCCCAAAAAGCCATCCAAAACAGACCCAAGGTAGTGTGAGCCGCCTCTTGCCATTGCGTTAAAAACTCACTCATTGTTCTCTCCTTTAAGACAATGTTAATCAATCGCCGATTCAATTAATGGCTTTATGGATTGCTGCGTATTTGTATCTCAACCATCGGTGCATGGAACATTACATTCTGTGCTGTATCATGATGCCTGAGCCTGAAGCACTTGGTTGATACGTGACGAAACAAGTCAGTGCTAAGAGAATGAATTATTTAAGGTGATGCGGGTATTACTTCTCATCAATACTGATGTCTCTTGCTTTAGTGTAAGCTTCCCAACCTTCTTTTGCTGCATAAGGTACAATGAGCAATGCCGCCACAGGATCAGCCCACCACCAACCAAACCAATTTACCAATAGCAAACCGGCAAGGACAACGATCGTTTGGTATAAGCAGATAAAGGTATCTTTAGCATCGGCGAGTAACGCCGGGCTATCCAGCTTGCGGCCATATTTTCTTTTGAAATGAATCAAAATCGGGTTGATAAGCAAGGAAGTAACTAAAATGATTAACCCCATAGTGCTCCAGCTTGACGTTTGCTGACTAAGAAGTTTTGTAACGGAATCATAAGATATAAATATGCAGACCAAAGTAAATGATACGGCAATCACGTAGAGAGTGATTTTCTTCCGTCTATTTACTTGTTTTTTATCAATTCCCTTAAGTTCGCCGTGTAGACGCCAGCCTAGCGTGGTAGCGCTTAACACCTCTATTGTACTGTCCAATGCCCACCCTATGAGCGCTGAACTATTAGCAATTATTCCTGCGATTAAAGCTACTATGACTTCAATTGCATCATAGATGACATTTAATATTTGAAGCGTTCTGGCCTTTTTTAAATCACTTTTTCTTGTTGGTTCCATGTTTTACCTTTTATATATTCCATCCAATAAAATCTTCATATTTTTTCGCACTCGTTCTATACTTGTTTCTTTAGAAGTCAAGTAAGCTAATTACGCCATTTCCAAAACTTGCCTGAGTACAGATAAGCACTGCGTACATGGGGTCCATTGTGACCAGGTTTTATAAAAGGGGCCTACCACATTTTCCAGACAACATTTACTAAAAAGGAAAAGAAATGACATTTGCTTGCGGGCTTGCAGACAAATGTTTAATTCTATTCATCACGCGCTTTATCTGAACGTAAGTATTTCCACAACGCAGCCACTGCCCCGATTAGGACCATCACTACCAGTAGCCAGATCAAACCCATACCTATCATCATTTCAACCCCCATCGTCTCTCCCATACAATTCATCATGATTTATGTACTCCCTAATTGAACCACCCGCATTTATGTAAACCGGCAAAGCCATAATGACGTCAAATTGAACCATCATAGGCCTTAGAGTGCAGTACCCTTAGACTAGAGGTAGGCGGGCACTCTTGGCTCCAATTTTTCCATAGGTTTTTGCGTTCGCTTTTTGTTGACAAAGACTTGGCTCATTGAGCTTATTAGGTAGCCAAGCACGAAAACCTAAAAAGCCATATAAACAGTGCCAAGGTAGTATGAGCAGTCTCTTGCCATTGCGTTAAAAACTCACTCATTGTTCCCACGTTTTTGGCGATGTTAATCCATCCCTGATTCAATTAATGGCTTTATGGATTGTTGCGTATTTGTACTTTAACTATTGGTGCGGGGATCATTTGGCAAGGCCTGACTTTCCTAGACACTTTCTATGTCCTTAAAATACTGCCTGTCATATTCTGTTGGTGACGTGCTTCCGTTGGCAGGATGAGGTGTTCCGGAAGACTATTACATTTGATGATTTTTACTATTACAACCTGATAAGTAAGCGGAAGAGATTTCTTGACATTGTTCGTAGGAATGAGGCCTGACTTTGCAAAGAATTTGCAAAGCTTCTCAATGTAAACATATACCCATGATTTCAATAAAGTAATGTATGCGCATTTATTTCAAAATCCGTTGCTAGCGATAGCGTGGCGGTTCAAGTCCGCCCACTGGTACCATTTACTTCTTTTAGAAGAAGATACTGAAACCGAACTTTGAGTCGGTTTTTTTATGCCTTATTTTCTATTCAAACGCGGATGTATCATCCATGAGACTGTATTCAATCGTCGCCAAATGCATCACCCAGTTCAATCAGCCCTGCCTCTGACAAATTAATGAGCTTCAATAATGCTAGAGCTTGTTGTTGCTCTTCGTAGTCATTCGCATCCTGAATAACATACTTTGGCTTGCCATTTTGCGTGACCAAAATGGGATTATCCAATTCCAGATGATTCGCATTTTCCTTCATGTAAGATACAGTTTGAATTTTCATGACAATCTCTATTGGTCTAAATAAAGGCTTACTATAGTCCGATAGACGAAAAATGAAACGGATAGATTTCCGAGTGGCCCGCAATATTTTCATGATATACCTATACCGGAACATTTATTTAATCAATTCGGCTTCAAAATTGAAAACTCTGCATGTTATGCTTACACATCAATTCAGCGATTAAAGACCACTTACTTGACAAAGTTTGATAAAGATCTCCCGAAATTAGAGATGCGGCTTGACGCATTTTTTGATGCCATTGATGACGAAGATTACAAACTTGCCCGACTCATTGTAAAAAAGGCGGTCAGGAAATTCCCCCGACATCCTGTTTGCTTCGCGCTTCAAGGGTTAGCAGCTGTATTTATCGATGACGATCATACCGATGGTTATTTGTTTTTTAAGCAAGCAATAAACAGTGGCTACGCACCTGCTTTTGTATACTTTAATTTTGGACTCTGTGCCGAAAAATCTGGCTCAATTGCTGAATCTTTAGCAGCTTTTCAAAATGCGCTGGACAGTGCGTCACCGGAAGAACTTCATCAATATGAACCTGCCAGACTCCATCTCCAGGCGATTAGAGAACAACTTCCCAAACACCTCACTTTAGAACAGTACCTTATAGACGCCAAAATTTTTGAAGAAGGTGTTGTATTGTTAGAAAGTCATAAGTTCAGTGAAGCGGCAAACTGCTTTACTCTGCTGTTAAAAAGCCAGCCTGAGCATGTACAAAGCTGCGGCAATTTCGGAATTTGTCAGATGTATTTAGGCGATCACTTGTCTGCAAAACGTGCGTTTCATCGAGCGTTAGCTATTGATCCAGATTACCGGTTAGCTGAAACTAACCTGACATTATTAAAAGCGCTTGAAGACGGAGAGATAAAAGAGCTTCCCGGACTTGGTATTACCGATTTCTATGCAGAAAAAGAGAAAACCTCAAATCCTGCCACTGAACTCAATCAGGCAATATCACAAGCCGTGGCCAACGAGCAGTTTAATTCAATTGAGGATGCCCAAGCATTTGTTGAGAACTATATGAATGAGCATAACAGTTCACCAAATACTGATATGCTTAACCTCACACCAAGCCAAACTCACAAGCTACTTACTGAGCCTTTCGAATCCAGTGATTTACTTAGCTGGCAATTTTCGAATGTTACCAAATTTACATCAGCCCCTGTTTATTGGTTAGCTGTAAATTTAATAGGAGCGTTAGGGGCTGATGGAGTTAAGTGCACCGCCAATGGAAATTTGCCCCGCAATTTATGTCGGTCTCTATTCGATAGTTATGTGAAAGAGTTTACTCCCAACTTTATCGTTTCCAAAATAAATAAAGAAGACGATTTCATTAACCTACATGTAGTTCGCAGCATCTTGTTGATTGCCAAATTAATTCGTAAACACGGTGGACGCTGGAAGCCATTGAAATCAACATGGCAACTTTATGAGCGCATACAGCAAGGTGATAAGACAGCTGCGACTGAACTTTATCAAGTACTGTTTCAGACGTATGCTACTGAGTACAACTGGGCGTACATTAGTGGTAATGAGAGCGATTGTGCATTCTATCAGTTCAGTATAGGTTACTCATTGTATATGCTTCGTCATCTTGGCGCTGAATGGCGACATTACCGAGAATACCAAGTACTATATGAGCAGGCTTTCCCAGATCAAGCAGATCCGGTGTCAGAGCTTTCAACGATAGAATTTCCCTCCCAGTATATTTTTCATTTCTGGTTCGACTTTGCATGGCAAGTCGGACTAATAGAAAAACGTGAAAGTACCGATGAAAAAAGAATAAGCTTTTCCAAAGAAATTATCGCGACTCCTCTGTTTAGCGAGCTGATATCTTGGCACATATGAATCCGGTGATAAAAACCGTCATTTACTCTAATCGAATGCATGCGGCATCAGTAATTATAGCGTCTTCAATAAACATCAATTTATTTGTTATGGCATGGAATTTCAGATCAAAACACACCGTTTATTTGAATCTGATAGAAAGGGATTCCACCTAAACCTCATCAGCTTTGTTTGGGGCTTCATGGACTGGGGAAGGGAGAATCGGGTAAAGTAGCGCTACGCATTTTCTATGCGAAAAACTGTTAGTCATGCAAATAATTTGCAAAGCGTCATTCTTACAATTTAACTTGCTGAATTACAATAACTATTTCAAAAACCAACTTTTCAAAATCCGTTGCTAGCGATAGCGTGGCGGTTCAAGGTCGGTCCCATCAAGCCCGCCCATTGGTGCCATCTTCTTCTAAAGAAGAAGATACTGAGACCGACTTTTGAGTCGGTTTTTATTTTTTGACTTCACTAGAGGCTGTTAATCTTTGTATGAAAAGCAGTCGGCATAGCAACGAGGTATAATTGTTTCGCCAAAAATAATTAACCGTAATGTTGCTATGCCAAGAACGATGCTAACAGATGATGCGTGGGAAATCCTAAAAGTACTGCTAAAGGAGAGTGGTAGAGTCTATAACAAATATGAGCACCGAAATAGGCTGGAGGGCATACTTTACCGAATGCGTACCGGCATTCAGTGGCGAGATTTGCCACCTGAATTTGGTCTCTGGAATACGGTCTTCCGACGATTCAATCTATGGTCGAAGAAAGGCATATTGCAAAAGTTATTTGAAAGCTTAGCCTCCGAGGGTGACCCAGAATGGTTGTTTCTTGATGGTAGTATAGTTAAAGCGCATCAGGATAGTAGCGGTGCAGCGGGTAAACAAGATGAGGCCATCGGAAAAAGTCGAGGTGGTAACTCAACGAAAATTCACCTTGCAGTAGATAGCGGTGGCTTGCCCGTTTATTTTGAACTATCCGGTGGTCAAGTGAATGACATCGTACATGCACAAAGCCTGATACTAAACTCTCCACAAGCCGATATTGTTTGTGCTGATAAAGGCTATGACAGTGAATCCTTTAGAGCTTATGTAGAAGAAAGTGGAGCAGATGCCAAAATTCCACGCAAAAGAAATAACAAGTTAGGTAATGCCGATATGGACTGGTGCCTGTATCGATATAGGAACCTTGTTGAAAACGCGTTTTTGAGGATAAAAAGGTACCGTGCTATAGCAACAAGATACGACAAGCTAGCTCTAAACTATAGCAGTACAGTCGCATTGGCATTCATGATGATGTGGCTACCAATGTACTGCTGAACAAATAATGTTCAAAGATCAACAGCCTCTAGATTTGACATGAATTTCGAGGCGATCTGAATTCACTTTAAGCGTTTTTTAAACTACACCTTGCTCAATCATTGCGTCTGCAACCCGACGAAAGGCAGCAATATTAGCTCCTAATACAAGGTTACCGGGCGCACCGAATTCTCTTGCAGTCTCACTGGCTCGTAGATAAATATCCTTCGTTATTTGTAGTAATTGACAATCGACTTGCTCGAAAGTCCATTTTTGCATACTGGCGTTTTGCGCCATTTCTAACTGACTTGTCGCTACTCCCCCGGCGTTAGCGGCCTTACCCGGACCATAAGAAATACCGGCTTTAAGAAAGTACTCTACCGCACCTTGTGAAGAAGCCATATTTGCACCTTCACTCACCAATTTGCATCCATTAGAAACCAGTGCTTCGGCATCACGAGTTGTTAACTCATTTTGTGTGGCACATGGAAACGCTAAGTCTGCCTTGTATCGCCAAATAGTATGTCCTCCTGAAGGATATTCACTGATCGGAATGAACTGTGCCCTGGGGTGAGACTTTAAGTAACGTAAAAGCGAAGTACGTTCTTTTTCTTTGAGTTCCTTAATAAGAGACAGATCCAACCCTTGCGCATGATATAGCGTACCGGTTGAGTCACTACAGGCAATAGGAGTAGCACCAAGTTGATAAAGCTTCTCCATTGCATAAATAGCGACATTTCCAGCACCGGACACGAGGCAACGTTGTCCTTGTAAGTTTTCGCCTCGTGCATTAAGCATGTGATCTGCGAAATATACTGTTCCATATCCTGTTGCCTCCTTTCGCGCGTACGACCCCCCCCAAAGCAAACCTTTTCCGGTAAGTACGCCCTCATATTTCCCGGTCAGTCTTTTGTATTGACCGAACATGTAGCCTATTTCTCTGGCGCCTACACCAATATCACCGGCAGGCACATCAGTATTGGGTCCAATATGACGATAGAGTTCGTTCATGAATGACTGACAAAAACGCATTATTTCGGCATCGCTTCGTCCTTTTGGATCGAAATTTGCGCCTCCTTTGCCCCCCCCAATTGGCAGGCCAGTTAACGCATTTTTAAATATTTGTTCAAATCCTAAGAATTTTATAATACTGGCATTGACCGAAGGATGAAAACGAAGTCCTCCTTTGTACGGACCAAGTGCCGAATTAAATTCAATGCGGTATCCCTTATTAATCTGTATATTTCCGCTGTCATCTTGCCAGGGCACCCGAAACATAATTTGTCTTTCGGGTTCAACTAATCGCTGTATAATTGAATGCTTCGCATAATAGTTGTTTTTTTCCAGAACAGGTTCCAGAGTTCGCAGGACTTCCTCAACAGCCTGATAAAATTCAGTTTGTGCCGGACTGCTTTGTTTTAGCTGAGAAATAGTAGTACTTAAATAATTCATAAATCAACCTGTTAATGATTACCTTCTAATCACAGACGAGATAACGGACTTTTCTTTTTACTTCTAATATATCAATTTGTTGTTCGCCACTTTTAGTATTCCAGCTAATTTTTTGACCAGCTCTTAAACCTATTAATGCCGAGCCAATTGGTGCGAAAATTGAAATGCCGTCTTCGTATTTATGCATATCCAATGGAAGGCAGAGTGTTTTAGTCAAGTATTTATCAAACTTACTTATTTTAAATGTAACCTGAGAACCTATTGCCACGACGTCTGGAGCAAGATCTTTAATGTTAACGACTTTGGCGCGAACTAATTCTTTTTCTAATTCGTCAAACCTTTCAGTCGGTAATTTAATTTTTCTTAGCTGTTCTTCAATATCACTCAAGTCTTCATATGAAATTGTGATGTTAGGTTTTCTTGACATGATAATCCTTCCTCTTTGAATTAAAAATCACGCGCAGGAGAGCCTTTCCTGTGAGGAAATATAAATTTAATCTATAGCTTTAATTTATTCCGGTACGGTATTTCTGGTTTTAGATAAATAAGAGGCGGCCGAATGCAGAACTGCATCCGGCTTAATTGGGTAAGGTGAGTAAAATGCTCTTGTTGAGATTACAGTGCTTAGTCATGATTTCCTCATTGCTGTCACTGATATTAATACTTAATAAAAAAATAACAAGAACTTTTAAGATTATAACGCTCCGTATTTAAGGAATTAGCAGTGAAAAATTCTGAGTTTTTCGTCATGAGCAATATTTTATTCTTTAAGGTATTTTTCTTGCTGATTTATCAAAGAGTTTATTGGCGTCAATCATCGTTGAAACTTGATTAAACTTCTTGATGCGGCCCGAATAATTCATAATTGATTCGCGATTGACTGACGCCCAAGGCTAATAATTCATGCTTGATAGCAAGCATAAATTGCAAAGGTCCACAGAGATAAAACTCGCCCTCTTTCAGTGGTAAAGAACCTTTAACGTCTTCTATTTTCATTCTTCCGGTAGTTTCATTTTGACTACTGCTAACGTCATTTTCATACCACGTGTGCGACTGCAGGTT
>NZ_JAKRFA010000008.1:0-213321 GCF_022348305.1 Alteromonas sp. MmMcT2-2 | reverse complement strand
TACTTCAACGAGAAGCCGGATATACGGACGCAAACCATTTTAGTCAAAACAGCATGTTTACTCTTGCAATAATGGGGGAGACCATATACAGGCCCTAGTAACAATCTATTAAAAGATTTTGCGCTACAATGGTGATAGAATCGCCGAAAAAATCTCCTACCTACTTGGTGTTCTGCTTTAACGCGGTGTACGCCATGGTGGGTTGTTGTGTTTAACATCTTAGCTTCTGAGAGAACATGTTCGATTTAATTACCAGTAAAGACAGCAACGTTAAAAACGACGTGCTATCAGGTATTACCGTGGCGCTTGCCTTGGTCCCTGAAGCCGTTGCATTCGCATTTGTGGCCGGCGTAGAACCAATGATTGGTCTTTATGCGGCTTTCATGATGGGCTTAATCACTTCCGCTATTGGTGGCCGACCAGGAATGATTTCTGGTGCTACCGGCGCCATGGCCGTTGTAATGGTGGCACTGGTTGCCCAACACGGCGTGCAGTATTTATTTGCCGCGGTTATTTTGGCTGGTTTACTGCAAATAATGTGCGGTATTTTCAAGCTCGGAAAGTTTATACGTCTGGTCCCATATCCGGTAATGCTAGGCTTCGTAAATGGTTTGGCAATTGTTATTTTCTTGGCGCAATTAGGCCAGTTCAAAGTGACCAACGCAGCCGGTGAATTACAGTGGATGGAAGGTACGCTGTTATATTGGATGTTAGGGCTTGTGGCGCTAACCATGGCCATTATCTATTTATTGCCAAAGCTAACCAAAGCTGTACCGGCGTCGCTTGTAGCGATTGTTACGGTAACCTTGTTAGTACACGGTCTTGACCTTGAAGCGCGCACTGTAATCGACTTTGTTCGCGATTTGCTACCAGCTGACCAGCGCGACACCGCGACGCTAGCGGGTGAACTTCCTAGCTTTGCTATTCCTATGGTGCCGTTCACCTGGGAAACCTTCATGATCATTTTGCCTACCTCAGTCATTCTTTGCTTGGTTGGTCTAATTGAGTCGCTTCTTACTCTTTCATTAATTGACGAAATGACAGATACCCGCGGGCGCGGCAACAAAGAGTGCGTTGGCCAAGGCGTTGCAAATACCGTAAACGGTTTCTTTGGCGGTATGGGCGGTTGCGCCATGATTGGTCAAAGTATGATTAATATTAACTCTGGTGGCCGTGGCCGCTTGTCTGGTATCACCGCGGCGGTTGTATTATTAGGCTTTATTCTATTTGCTGCTCCGCTAATTGAAATGATTCCTCTCGCTGCCCTTGTTGGCGTTATGTTCGTGGTGGTTATCGCTACATTTGAGTGGGCGTCATTCAGAATTATTCGCGGCGTAAACAAAGAAGATGCGTTCGTACTTTTCCTAGTAACAGGCGTTACCGTTATCGCTGATCTGGCTATTGCGGTTGTGGTGGGTGTTATCGTTTCAGCACTGGTGTTTGCATGGAAACACGCTCGTCATATTGAAGCGAGATCCCATATCGATAACGACGGTTGGAAAGTCTATGAGCTAGACGGCCCGCTGTTCTTTGGCTCGGTATCGCATTTCAAAGACCTGTTTGATATCGCCAACGACCCTAATGATGTAGTTATTGACTTTAAAGACTCTCGCATTTGGGATTCATCAGGTATCGATGCGCTAGATACCCTTGCTGACAAATACGAAGAGCAGGGTAAAAAGCTACACATTCGCCATATCAGTGATGAATGTCGCTCACTGCTTCGCAAGGCCGATAAGTTTGTTGAAATTAACGTGGTTGAAGACCCTCGCTACCGCGTAGCGACGGATAAGCTGGCCTAAGTTATTTGATAGCCTTAATGCACCAAGTAAACACAGTTTTGCGTTTGTTTGGTGCAGTTGTGAAGTCTGAATAATGCTTATTTTGTAGTAAATCAAATAAAAACAATTATTTACGGTTTTGGCACTGAACTTGGATAGCTATAAACGTAAAGTGTGTTTTGGTGATTTGTGTCAATCGCTGAAAATTGTGTGATTTATAACACTCCGTAAAATGTGTTAGCCGACCTAAACCGTTGGCAAAATAGGCAACGAAGCCCGCATCAACGAAAGTTGAAGCGGGCTTTTTTTTGTCCCGAAAAAAGGGGAATACCATGACTTCATTGGACTCAAAACCGCAAATTGTCGTCGTAGGCAACGGCATGGTGGGGCATCATTTTGTTGAGCAGCTTCACCAAAGCGATGCCAATGTAGAAATAACCGTTTTATGCGGCGAGTCACGCCTTGCGTACGACCGCGTTTATCTGTCGTCTTTTTTTAGCGGCGCGAGTGCTGATGACTTAGCGCTCACTACACCCGCTCAGTACGCCGAGTGGGGCGTAAACGTAGTTACCAATGCCTTGGTTACCGATATAGACCGTGACAATAATAAAGTGACGACTTCTGAAGGGCAGGTGTTTAGCTACGATAAGCTTGTGTTAGCTACGGGCTCATACCCATTTGTGCCACCCATCCCTGGCAACGATCAAGAGCATTGCTTGGTGTACCGTACTATAGACGATCTACTCGCTATTGAAGCTTCAGCAGCGGTGAGCAAAGTAGGGGTTGTTGTTGGTGGTGGGCTGTTGGGTTTAGAAGCCGCTAACGCATTAAAGCAAGCCGGTCTCGACACCCACGTGGTTGAGTTTGCCCCGCAGCTTATGGCGGTACAGTTAGACCAAGCAGGTGGTAACGTTCTTAAGGACAAAATTGAAGCATTGGGCGTTACGGTTCACACCCAAAAGGCAACGCAAACTATTGAGGCCGGTGATACCTGCCGCTATAAAATGGTGTTTGCTGACGGCACTGCACTAGAAACTGACATGATTTTATTCTCTGCCGGTATTCGACCTTCCGACCAGCTCGGCAGAAAGTCAGCGCTAACACTGGGTGAGCGCGGCGGTATTGTCATTGATAACCACTGCGTGACGTCTGACCCAAACATTTACGCTGTGGGTGAATGTGCGCTGTGGGATAACAAAATCTTTGGCCTGGTAGCACCTGGCTATACCATGGCGCGCACGGCTGTAAGTCATATAACCGGCGGCGATGCCGAATTCGCTGGCGCAGATATGAGTACCAAACTCAAGCTAATGGGTGTGGAAGTGGGCTCAATTGGCGAAGCTCATGAACGCACAGCCGGTGCGCTTAGCTACACCTATTTAAATCAGCCAGAAGGCGTGTACAAAAAGCTGGTGGTAGATAGCGAGCAAAAGTACGTGCTTGGTGCTGTACTCGTTGGCGATACCAGCGACTACGACACGCTCCTACAGTATGCGCTTAATAATATCGAATTACCTGAACACCCAGAAAGTCTGATCCTACCATCATCTGATGCGGCACCAGCACTAGGTGCCGATGCACTGCCAGACACCGCGTCTATTTGTTCATGCCTAAATGTGACAAAGGGCGATATTGTTTCAGCCATTGAAGGCGGCTGTTGTAGCGTTGGCGATGTAAAAGGCGAAACCAAAGCCAGCACAGGGTGTGGAGGTTGTGCTGCCTTACTTAAAAATGTTGTGGATAGCGAACTTGAAAAGCGCGGTGTGGAAGTATCAAAAGCCATTTGTGAGCACTTCAACCATACCCGACAAGAGCTATTTCACATTGTTAAGGTAAACGGCATTCGCACCTTTGACGAGCTACTAGAGCAGCATGGTGAAGGTCTAGGGTGTGAAATTTGTAAGCCCGCTGTCGGCTCAATTTTAGCCTCGGTGTATAACGACTACATTCTTAAGGCTTCACATCTTCCTCTACAAGACACCAACGATATCTACCTTGGCAACATGCAAAAAGATGGCACGTATTCCGTTGTACCGCGTGTACCTGGTGGCGAAATAACGCCAGAGAAGTTGATTCTGCTAGGTGAAGTGGCAAAAGAATACAACTTGTACACCAAGATCACAGGTGGTCAGCGCATTGATTTATTTGGAGCGCGCGTAGAGCACTTACCGGATATCTGGGAAAAACTCGTCGCTGGCGGTTTTGAAACCGGCCATGCTTACGCGAAGGCATTGCGTACTGTGAAATCGTGTGTGGGCAGCACCTGGTGTCGCTACGGTGTTCAGGATTCTGTTGGCACTGCCATTGATTTAGAGAATCGTTACAAAGGCTTACGTGCACCGCACAAAATTAAATTTGCCGTTTCGGGGTGTACCCGTGAGTGCGCAGAAGCCCAAAGTAAAGACATTGGTGTTATTGCTACCGAGCAAGGCTGGAACCTGTATGTTTGCGGGAATGGCGGCATGAAGCCTCGACATGCAGACCTGTTTGCCACCGATCTAGATACCGAAACCCTTATAAAGTACATCGACCGCGTGCTGATGTTTTATGTGAAAACGGCTGATCGCCTACAGCGCACATCGGTGTGGATGGACAACTTAGAAGGTGGGTTAGCTTACTTGCAAGACGTTGTGATAAACGATGCTCTTGGCATTAATAGTGAGCTTGAAGCACAGATGGATGCTGTGGTTGATGCTTATCAGTGCGAATGGAAAACCACCATTGAAAACCCTGAGTCGCGCAAGCGTTTCCGTCAATTCGTAAACAGCAATGCTAGCGACACCAATATTCAGTTTGTTTCAGAGCGAGGCCAGGTTCGCCCAGCTACTGAAGCTGAAAAAGTAGCAGGTAAAAATCAGTTCATTCCTGTCTCTATGGTATAGCCACTGGCTTATCAACCCTGTTAGGAGAATCAAATTATGTCAGCAGCGCAAAATGTAATGGCGTCAGAACCACAGCAAGTGCAATGGCACTATATTTGTGAGACGAACGACTTAGTGACAAACAGTGGGGTTTGCGCCCTTGTCGACTCACAGCAAGTGGCAATTTTCAGTTTGAAGATAAACGGCGAAACCCAGGTTTTCGCCATTAGTAACTACGACCCTATTGGTAAAGCAAACGTACTCTATCGCGGGCTTCTAGGGTCGATAGGCGGTGCGCCTGTTGTTGCTTCGCCTCTATACAAAGAGCATTACTTTTTAGAAACCGGGCTGTGTAAAGAACACGACGATGTTTCCGTCACGGCTTACGCTGTGAAGGTAGAGGGCGAAAAGGTTTTCGTCGGCGTTTAAGCAAACTGCCTTTATTTGAACGCCCACATGAAAAAAGCCTTTTAGCAAAATGCATTCAAAAGCTGTTAAACCGAAAAAGGTAATGAAATGAATATGCCTACACGACAACCCGACATGATGTCTGAACAATTAAGACAAACAACATGCCCATACTGCGGCGTAGGGTGTGGTGTAGATATCAGTTGCAACGTAAGCCCGCGTGCCATAACCCTGGACACTGTTAAAGGCACGCCAGAGCATCCCGCCAATTATGGAAGATTGTGTGTTAAAGGAACAAACCTGCTTGAAACAAACGACGTAAACGGACGTTTGCTTCACCCAACCATGGCAGGTCAATCGGTGGATTGGGACACGGCCACCGATGTGATTGCGGATAAGATCACCTCTACCATTGCGCAGTATGGCGCGGATGCCGTTGCTTTTTATGTATCAGGTCAGCTTCTCACCGAAGACTATTACATTGCCAATAAGCTTATGAAAGGTTTCATCGGCAGTGCCAATATCGATACGAATTCACGCCTATGTATGTCATCAGCCGTTGCCGCGTACAAGCGTGCGTTCGGTGAAGATGTGGTGCCTTGCGATTACACCGATTTGGAATGTACAGATTTACTGGTGATCACCGGGAGTAATACGGCGT
The DNA here is from genome assembly GCF_022348305.1 of Alteromonas sp. MmMcT2-2. Classification (NCBI taxonomy): domain Bacteria; kingdom Pseudomonadati; phylum Pseudomonadota; class Gammaproteobacteria; order Alteromonadales; family Alteromonadaceae; genus Alteromonas; species Alteromonas sp. MmMcT2-2. The sequence goes on along the minus strand of NZ_JAKRFA010000008.1, from coordinate 207,610 downwards.
GGGCGCACCCAGTGCTTTTTCAACGCATTCAGCGAGCAAAGCTGAAAAATCCGAATATGAAGGTCATTGTTGTTGACCCACGCAAAACCGAAACCTGTACCATTGCCGATTTACACCTTCCTATAAAACCGGGTAGCGACGTAGCGCTATTTAACGGTTTACTCAGCTATGCAAACGCACAAGGTCGAATAGACAAATCCGCCGTTGAGACCTATGCCGAGGGACTTGAAGAAACGCTCAAAAGTGCAAATGCCTTAACGTTAGATGACGTTGCTGAAGTATGCGACCTGGACATTAACAGCATTAAGGCCTTCTTTGATGCCTTTTGTGAAGCCTCTAGCGTAGTTACTTTTTATTCTATGGGCGTGAACCAGTCTTCTGCTGGTGTGGATAAAGCCCAAGCCATTATCAACTGTCATTTAGCAATGGATTTAATTGCTAAAGACGGTTGTGGTCCGTTTTCAATTACTGGCCAGCCAAATGCCATGGGAGGGCGTGAAGTCGGTGGGTTAGCCAATATGCTAGCTGCTCATATGGACCTTGAAAACCCTGATCATATCAGCGCTGTTAAAACCTATTGGAATGCACCCGTCATGCCTAAAGGGCAGGGGCTTAAAGCAGTTGATTTGTTTAATGCAATTGAGAGTGGAAAGGTAAAGTTCGTTTGGATAATGGGGACTAGCCCTGTTGTCAGTATGCCAAATCGCGGTCAAGTTGAGCGCGCACTTTCAAAGTGTGACATGGTGGTGGTGTCTGATATTGTTGAGTCTAACGATACGCTTAACTACGCGCACATTGCTCTTCCTGCCACGGGGTGGTCGGAAAAAGACGGCACGGTAACAAACTCAGAGCGCCGTATTTCACGTCAGCGCGGTATATTGCCCCCACCAGGTAGTGCAAAACACGATTGGCAAATACTATGCGAAGTGGCGGGTAAAATGGGCTTTGGCGAGGCATTTAATTTTACCCATCCGTCACAAATATTCTGCGAATACGCTGGGCTAACCGGCTATCAAAATAACGGTAAGCGACAATTAGACCTGTCACCTTTACAAGCGTTAAGTGAAGCTCAGTACAATGGGCTATCGCCTTTGCAGTGGCCTTTTCACACAGTTATAAAAGCTGAGAATACGGCCAGTTCTAATTCTAAATCTAACCCTAACCCTCGCCTTACCAGTAAACGTCCTTTTGAAGATAAACGGTTTTCAACCCCTAGTGGCAAAGCGAAACTTATTCCCGTAACTTACAGAGCGCCACTGCAGGTAACATCAGACGCTTATCCTTTTGTTGTGAACAGCGGCCGAGCGCGAGATCAGTGGCATACTATGACACGCACGGGTAAAGCGGCAAAGTTACTGGCTCATATGCCAAGTGCTTGCGTGCATATCAACCCTAAAGACGCTGCTGAATTGGGCGTTGAAGATGGAAGCCTCGTTTCTCTTTCAAGTGCAGTGTGTAAAGACGCCCCTGTTATTTATCCGGTTAAAGCGGATACGGATATGCGCAAAGGGGAAGTATTCATTCCCATTCACTGGTCGGCGCAATGGGGTTCGCACAGTAAACTAGGCGCACTTTACGCCAGCGCGGTAGACCCTATTTCAGGGCAGCCAGAGTTAAAACACGCGGCGGTAGCTATCGCGCCTGCTCATTTCGCTACCTACGGCAAGCTCTTTGTTTCATCAGTAAACCAATCAGCACATAATTCAAAACTTAATCCGTTTAGTGAAGACGCACTAAAGCATGCGTGTGATTACTGGAATACGACACCGCTTGAAAGCACAGAGGCGTCTTCACCTTTAAATAACTCGGATGCAGCATTATCAGTATTGAATGTTGCTTCGAACAAAGGTCGTCGGGATTTTACCCAAGGGTTGATACCTCTGCTGCCGCAAAACGCGGTGCTATTGCAGTTTCATCATCATACATACTCAGTATGCCTTGCGCTTGTCGATGATACTCTTTGTTTCGCGGCGTTTTTGGGCGATGAGCCAGAAAAGGGTGAAAGGGCACCAGCAACTGCACATACAACAGCGCAGGCAGCGCCACATTCAAAAAGCACATGGTCAGTACCTAACGAATGGCTTGCCAGTCTTCTCAACACATCTATTTCTACAGACATACAGCGCAATTTAATACGTGGCCAAGTAGACGACGCATTTTTAAATGGTGATGTAGTTTGTAGCTGCTTTGAAGTGCGCGAAAAAACCATTACACATGCCATCGAAGAAGGCTGTAGTTCGGTGGCAGAGCTTGGTGAAGCATTAAAGTGTGGTACGAATTGTGGCTCGTGCAAGCCCGCCTTGTCTCAGCTGATAGACAAGCATTTAGTCATTGAAATTCAATCTGTTTAGGAGCGTTAAATCATGTCAATTGCATCTAGTTGGTCGTTACCGTTTTTGCGCACCTTATTTAAACCGCAGAAACCTTTGTTAAACCTCTTTTATCGCGATGCTATTTCTACCTCGGTCACGACCGTGACGACGCGCCAGCGCTCCGATAATCCAAAAGCTCCAGCTAAGCATTCATACTTTGGCAAGTGGTTGAAGTTAGCAAACAGGCAAACTGAAGGTCATAAACAAGGGCAGGTGTTCATCGTCGGTGCTGGCCCTGGTGATGCCGAGTTACTTACGTTAAAAGCGTTTCGTCTTCTGCAACAAGCCGATGTCGTGCTGTTCGATGCTTTAGTCAGCGAAGATATTCTCGCGCTAATTCCCTCTAAAGTGGTGAAAGAATATGTAGGGAAACGCTGCAAAAAGCATAGCTTTACCCAAGACGCTATATGCAAGCGAGTGGTTGAATTGGCAAGCAACGGTCACACTGTCGTACGGTTAAAAGGCGGTGACCCAGCCCTATTTGCAAGAACCTGCGAAGAAACCGATGCACTCACAAAAGCCAACATTCCTTTTGCTATTGTTCCTGGTATTACGGCAGCATCGGGTGTGTCAGCCTATACGGGGATCCCTTTAACCGACAGGCGTTGTGCTCAGTCGGTGAGTTTTATGACCGCACATTTTAAGGACGTGGATCAATGGCCAGAGATGGCACCCATGGCGCAAAATGTATTGAAGCAAACCATGGTGGTTTATATGGGGCTAAGCCGACTTGAAGGGCTATACAAAGGCTTGATTCATCACAACGTGCCAACCACATGGCCAGTAGCGGCAATTGAAAATGCCACTTCGCCTGAACAGCGCGTGATTACTGGCGTGCTTGCCGATATTCATAGCAAGGTAGAAGCAGCAAATTTAACGGGGCCTACGTTACTTATATTTGGAAAGGTGGTAGAGTCTCGTCAACAGGTAAATACTCTTCTATTACATTCATCCAAGCATGCAGCAACCATTTAGTGAATACATAAAAATTATTGGAAAAGGTCAAAAAGGGGGGCGTAGCCTTACCCGTGATGAGGCTTATCATGCCATGAAAATGGTATTGGCCAATGAAGTGACAGGCGATCAACGCGGCGCATTTCTTATGTTGCTGCGTACCCGTGAAGAAACACCAGAAGAAGTTATTGGCTTTGTCGATGCATGCAGAGAGCTGATAGAGCCAGAAGTTAAAAACCTCACCCCCACGTTAGATATTGGCTGCTACGCGGGAAAGCGTCGCCAGTTACCGTGGTACTTATTGGCCGTAGCGGTTCTAGCCAACAATGGTTACTCGGTTATGCTTCACGGTGCGCATGAACCGGGTTCGGGACGCCTTTATGCAAGTATAGCGTTACCCCAATTGGGCCTGTCTGAAGTTAGCAGTATTGAAGATGCCAAACAGCAGTTAACGGATAAAGGGGTGACTTACCTTGATTTGTCTTATTTGCTGCCTGCGCTCGACACAATTATTAAGCTTCGTGAGGTATTTGGCCTGCGTTCATGCGCTAACACCCTCGCAAGGTTGTTGAATCCCACCGCTGCACAATTTTGCGTACAGGGCGTTTACCATATGCATCTTGACCACAAACACTGCCGCGTTAATGAAAATTATCCATCTATAGATGCGCTTTGTTTTCGTGGTGATGGCGGAGATCCTGAAGTTAATGGTGAACGGGAAACTGAGCTATTTATTACCAGAAATGGTGAGACCGAAGAAGTAATAATGCCGGTGGTTGCTGACAAATGGGCGCTTAAAGATAAAGACATGAACGTTAACGACATGCTTGATGTGTGGGCGGGTAACGCGAGTAGCCTTTACGGTGAACAAGCCGTTTTGAGTACACTTGCCAGCTATTTAGTGCTGCTACAAAAGTGTGATGTCGCAGATGCCCTATCGCAGGCAAGGCAGCTTTGGGCACAGCGCGATAAAAGCGCAACGCCATTTTAAGGTCACCTGCGTTTTCCGAGCGGGCAATTATCTATATTGCTTGATATAAAGCCCTTCTTTTTAAGGAAAAATAGCCAATCGTCGCATTGACTTAATCGTTGCTATACTTGTTAATAGTAATAACAAGTTTTCCTTAAGTGGTGTTATGCGAATCACGCAATGGCTCGTATTTTTAGCTAGCCTGTCGCTCATATTTCGAGCAGGTTATGCTGTATCTGAAAATCGAGAACAGGTCACAACCTCTAGCGTAACTTTCGTACTAACCGCAGATATGCCTAATATTAGCGACGCACGCACAGGGCGTTACGCTAATCTTCAAACCCTCGTAAAACAACAGCGGCAAATTAGTGAAACTGTCTTCTTCATTTTCGGCGGTGGCTCGATTGGGCCGAGCGCGCTATCCTCGTTTGACCGTGGCTCCCACATTATTGATATTCTCAATTCCCTTGAGCCAGATGTGATGGGGGTCACAAAGAGAGAATTTAGTTTCTATGAGGATGAATTATCTCTTCGTTCTTATGAAGCAGCCTTTCCATTGGTAGCCAGCAACGTAATAGACAACCGAGTGGGGCGTTCCCCTGATGGCCTGCACACTTCTGTGATTGTAGAAAAAGAAGAATTAACTCTTGGTGTTATATCAGTTTTACATGAGAGAGTGATAGAAGAGTACCAATTATCTGATATTACTATAACGCCTCCTCAAAAAGCCATCATGGAGGAGTCTAAAAGATTGCGACAGCAAGGCGCAGATATTATTTTGCTTCACTATTCCTACCCGTTCCCTTTTATTAATACCATGCTGAACAAACGCATTATTGATGTCGCTTTTATAACAGACAGTCGCTTGGACGAGAAAAATATGCTCGAAACTACGCGTCATCCTAATAGTATGGTACTGACACAGCAGGGAACCGCTGTCGTTGCTAGTTTCGTTAAAAGTGCTGGGTGGCAAGCAACGTCGTATACCGAACAGCCGTTAGAAGATATAGAGGCTGATGCTGAGTTAAACGAGCAACTCATTGAGTATGAAGCGCGCCTAAAGCGGTTGTTAAATATCCAAATTGGCGAATGGAAGATTGCCGTTTCGACCGCGCGCAAAGAAGTGAGAAGTGAAGAGAATCCTTTTGTAAACTTTGTCGCGGATACCATTAAACGCTATGCCAATACTGAAATTGCCTTGATAAACGGAGGCAGTATCCGAGGCAACAAACAATATACGGCAGGTGCACCAATTACTCGGCAAGATATTGTCACCGAAATGCCGTTTCGCGCGCATGTAGTAGCTTTAGATATAACTGGCGCTCAGTTGATTCAAGCTCTGGAAGAGGGGCTTTCGCAATATCAAAATTTAAAAGGTGGTTTTCCTCATGTATCGGGTATGTCTTATAGTTTCGACCCTTCAGCGAAAGTTTTTCAACGAGTAAAAAATGTCACCATTAATGGAAAGCGAATCGATAAATCGAAAACCTATTCACTGGCTACAAGTAACTTTCTGGCCAATGGCGGAGACGGTTTCTATGCATTAAAGAATGCCGAAAAGCGTCCGCCCTTAAGCACACGTCCCCCTCAAATATCAGACCTTGTTATGCAGGCCATCGTCAACCAATACGATATAAAGCCTAAAACTGATAACCGCATAATAAATATGGCAAAAGGCGGTTGATCAGATGCAGCATAAGAAAAAGACCTTGTATCTGTTTATCATTGCACAATGCAGTGTGATGGGATTTTTTCTTTTGATACTGGTGTTGTCGCTGCTGCGTTTAAATGACGTGCGAAAAGTGCTTGACGATATCACCTCGTCTTCTATCCCCACTCTTAGCCAAGCTACTGAAATTACGCGTGAAGTTCAGCACTTAATTTCACTTACTGCGCGATTAACATCGTCTGAGAGCCAATCGTCTCGGCGTATTGTCAAAACTCAGTTAGATGAAACGATAGAGCGCCTGGATTCCTCCAATTTGAAACTTGAGAAGGGAGACAAGTACTTAGCGACGCAACTGAATGTACTTACATTAGAAATAGAAGAACTAAACGCATTAGTGCGTCAGCGAATTGATGTTGAAAAAGAAGTGCGGGTGGAAAGGGAAGTACTCTTTACTTACTTGAACAATATTTTCGAAGACAATAAATCGCAGTATGTGGGTATTCAATCTTCTCAAACGCTGGTTCCTCTGATATTACAAATTGCCCAAATAAATCAGCAGTTCCAACTGCATGAGTTACGCAAGTTAGAGGACAGTATTGAAGAAAGCATCGCTTCCTTGCGTGAGGCGACATCGCTAGACAAGCGCAGCAGCGAACTGGTAAGAGCGCTAGAGGAGGGGGTATTAGGTAAATGGGGCATGATTGATAAACAAGCTAATGTTATGCGTATTCGTGGACGTTCAAGAGGGCGAGGCAGTTTTGTTGAGCACTTGGCTGAAGAAGTCGCGTCAAATATTGAGTTTAGGGCATCTTCAATCACAAAAGACACCTCTTCTTACGCATTGTCTGCCAACCAGGCCGTGTCCAAACAAATAACCCTGTCATTGGCACTCTCATTAATTGTGATGATTATTTGTTGCGCCATCATCTTCTTCATCTACAAACGTATTATTCTGCGTTTAATTGCTTTAACCAATTTGGTTGAAAAAAATAGTGACGAGGTAGCAAGCTTCGAAGGCAGTGACGAGATATCTCGCCTGGCTAAAACCTTTGCACTGTATTTTGAGAGAGTGAAGAGCCAAGAAACCGAATTGATTCGTTTGTCACTTAGCGATCCGCTCACTAACATCCCAAACCGACGGGCGTTTGAAATGGAAATGGAAAAGGTAATAGCAATGTCAAAACGGTATGAATGGCCGTTGACGGTGATTATCTTGGATGTCGATAGTTTCAAACTTTACAATGACAATTATGGTCACCCTAAAGGGGATGAATGCCTGAAAGCCGTCGCTATTGGGCTTAATGAAGTTATTACCCGTAATACTGATTTTTGTGCTCGATACGGTGGTGAGGAGTTCGTAGCGATTTTGCCTAATATCGATGAGAAAGGCGCGAAGGTGAAAGCTGAAGAGATTCGAGATGCGATAGAATCATTAGGGATAGAGCACAGCAAGAGCACAGTTTCACCCGTAATTACCGCAAGTTTGGGCGTTGCAACGGTCAATTTCGTTAATCACCACAACTGGACGTTAACTTCGATCCTTAATACCGCTGACAGAGCTTTGTACGACGCCAAAACGGGCGGCCGGAATCGTTGCGTGCTTTCATCGCTGCCATGAGTATTTTTGTATAGCAAAAAGTAGCGCGTTTATGTCAATGCCCAAACTGGGCTATCTTTAATCTTTATTGAACAAAAAAATTTAGTTTTATTTGTGTGAAACATCAATAAACTTCACTTCCTCTGCTATCTTTAATCAAAACCAATAAATACTAGCTTATCGTTTCAGACAACTAACCGTATTTCAGTGTGATACGCCAGTGCCTATTTTGTCAGGGTGGCTTCGTTATGAGCTAAGTCGGCTGATAAATAATGCGTGAAACGAAGTTCATTAGGAGCGCAGGATGTTTTTCAAAAATAAAGAGTTGATAGCCGAAAACCAACGTTTGGAAAAGGAAATGGCGGCACATGAAACGGTTAAGGAAGAGCTTCGTGAAGAAATGTTGTACATTGAGTTGAATGCAGACGGACGTATAAGTGCAATTAATGATCTATATACTCAAGCAACAGGATTTAAGATTTCAGAGCTAGAAGGGAAGTCTCTTGAAAGCTTGATGGATCCGAAATCGCTCAAAAAATCGGACGTTCAAGATATGCTAGGCGCTATTAAAAATCATCGTCATTGGCATGGCGCAGTTAGATTCAACAATGCAAAAGGTCATGAGATTTGGGTAAGAGGAATCATACAGCCCATAGACGACGCCTATGGAAATGTGAAGTGTATTTCTTTCTATATGGCAGAGCAAACGCGCAATATTTCTTACAGTAATGAGCTTAGAGATATGATTGCCGCGCTTCATCGCTCTTCTGCTGTTATTGAATTTAACCTTGATGGCACCATCATAAAAGCCAACGAAAACTTTTTGAAAGGTTTGGGGTACAAGCTGGAGCAACTAGTTGGGAAGCATCACAGGATCTTTTGCACAGAGCAAGAGGCGAACTCGGAAGAATATAAACATTTTTGGCGTGGGCTAGCGCAAGGACAGTTAGAATCTGGACGCTACAAACGCATTGATAGCCGAGGGAATGACGTGTGGCTAGAAGCGTCATATAACCCCATCAGAAACGAAGATGGTCAGCTTTATAAAGTAGTGAAATTCGCAACGGTAATTACAGAGCAAATGAAGCGGGAGTTCGCCATTTCTGAAGCCGCCAACGTTGCATTCAACATTTCGCAAGAAACTGGAGAGCAAGCTCGTAAGGGAAATCAAGTGCTCGATTCTACGGTTAAGGCGATGAACGAATTAACGAAACAGATGGGCAATGCGAGTGAAGGTATTAAGGACCTAGATGAGCAATCCCAAAAAGTTGCGGACTTGGTTAAAAGTATTAGCGGAATTGCCGATCAAACTAATTTATTGGCGCTTAACGCTGCTATTGAAGCTGCACGTGCAGGCGATCAAGGGCGTGGTTTCGCGGTGGTTGCCGATGAAGTCAGGCAGCTAGCGTCGCGAACCAGTAGCGCAACTGAAGAAATCGTAAACGTCGTCGTAGAAAACAGAAAGTTAACAGAAAATGCAGTTCAGTTAATTGAAGCGGGTCAGGAAAAAGCGCGCGAAGCCTTAGAGTATTCAACGCAGTCAGGCAAAGCAATGAGCGAAATCCAAAGCGGTGCCAATGAAGTGGTAAACGCTATCGGGCAATTTACTAAACGCCTCTAGAAAATTAGCGACACAATCAGACGGCTTTAGTCATTGGCCATATTTGTTCAACCTTGGTATCTGCTTTCGCGCACCAAGGTTGAACCCCCCCCCTGTTTTGGTGCACCAAAACGAATTCATTCTCACTTTTCTCTTACCTCAATAGTGTAAATGTTCATAAATTTTAATGGCTTACATTTCTGGCACGATGGGTGCTAATTAATCCGTGCAACAGCAACGTTGCTGTACAAAGCAACGGGTGCAAACACAAATGCGATGGCAGAGTGGAGTGCACAACACTTACCATAGGGTAAACAAATAGGATTCAGCGGAGAACGGTAAGGAAGCATCATCATCTCCGGCATTTATGGCAAGTGCATAATAATAAAAAATAAAGATGGTTTTATAAGCTAAAGCTTTTAATAAACCTCCCTTAAAGATGAGGTGTGTGAGCGGGAATTCCTGACTTACCATTAACAACTTGATGCGTTTGTAAGAACTCCGATATTACAAACACGGCAACGAAGCCCACCATGCTCGACGGTTAAACGTCGTACGCTGGTGGGTTTTTTTTTGGCTACGAGGAACACGTATGACTGGGTTAAAGACAACATCACTGCTAAAACGCTTTCGAACGGCGAGTGCTGGAGTATGTGCAGCACTTGCCGTCTCTGTAGCAAGTTTTTCTGCGAGTGTGGCAGCACAAGCGCCAGCGGTAGGCTGGCCTGAGAAGGAAGAACTTAAGTTTGGTTTTATCAAGCTCACTGATATGGCACCGCTTGCTGTGGCGTACGAAAAAGGCTTTTTTGAAGATGAGGGCCTCTACGTTACGTTGGAAGCACAGGCTAACTGGAAAGTACTGCTTGACCGCGTAATTGACGGCCAATTAGATGGCGCCCACATGTTGGCTGGTCAGCCCCTTGGCGCGACCATTGGTTTCGGTACGGAATCGCATGTGGTAACAGCGTTCAGCATGGATCTCAACGGAAATGGTATTACCGTTTCTAATGAAATTTGGGACAAAATGAAGGCGCATATTCCACAGGAAAATGGCAAGCCAGTACATCCCATTAAGGCCGATTATTTAAAGCCAGTGGTTGATGAATACCGCAACGCAGGAAAGCCGTTCAACATGGGAATGGTCTTTCCGGTTTCTACGCACAACTACGAGCTACGCTATTGGCTAGCGGCAGGTGGAATTCACCCTGGATATTATGCGCCGCATAAAGGTGACACAGCAGGTCAAATAGACGCTCAGGCACTGTTGTCTGTAACACCTCCACCGCAAATGCCAGCGACGATGGAAGCCGGCACTATCTATGGCTACTGCGTGGGCGAACCTTGGAACCAACAGGCAGTATTCAAAGGTATTGGTGTACCTGTGATCACCGATTACGAAATTTGGAAAAATAACCCTGAAAAAGTGTTCGGCGTAAGCCAAGGCTGGGCAGAAAAATACCCTAATACGCACATTCGTGTGGTTAAAGCACTAATTCGTGCGGCAATGTGGCTGGATGAGAATGACAATGCTAACCGCCCTGAAGCAGTAAAGATTCTTGCCAAGAGTAACTACGTAGGTGCGGATGAAAACGTACTGGCTAACAGCATGACAGGTACTTTCGAATACGAGAAGGGTGACAAGCGCGACGTGCCCGACTTTAATGTGTTCTTCCGCTACAACGCTACCTACCCCTATTACAGCGACGCTATCTGGTATCTCACACAAATGCGCCGTTGGGGCCAGATTTCAGAAGCAAAGTCTGACGACTGGTATAAAGAAACAGCTAAAAAAGTCTATAAACCTGAGGTTTATGCTCAGGCAGCTAAAGCACTCATTGCCGAAGGTAAAGCTAAAGCGTCTGATTTCCCTGAGTTTGCAACGGAAACAGGCTACAAGCCGCCTCAGAGCGAATTCATTGATGGCGTGACGTTTGATGGAAGCAAGCCTAACGCTTATTTAGAGCAATTTAAGATAGGACTTAAGGGCGACACTGTACTGTAAGTGTCAGGTTCAATGGCCCCGACTTCAGTTCTAACTAGGGCGGGGCATAAACCGCGCAATAGCGCACATCATGTGTCAGGAGCAAGCAATGAGCAAGATGACAACCATTCTTCGCCTTCCATCGTCGCCGTCAAACGCCAACTCTTTGTTGAGCCGTTTATATCAATCCACGCCTGCGTTGCTGCTGCCTGTTATTGGCTTGCTGATGTTTTTGGCCATTTGGAATGGTGTAGCAAAAAGTATCGACACGTCGCTGGGGCAGTTCCCAGGGCCCGCACAAGTTTTTGAGCAAGCCGGTGCGTTAATTGACGAGCATATTGCACAGCGCGAAAAAGCAGACGCTTTCTATCAACGTCAAGAAGCAAGAAATGCAGCGCGTGTAGCGCAGGACCCTACTTATCAGCCAAAAATTAGAGAATTCACCGGTGCGCCAACGTTTTTTGATCAGATATGGACAAGCCTTTACACCGTCATGGTTGGATTCTTAATTGCATCAGTCGTGGCGGTTCCCGTGGGTATACTATGTGGTCTAAGTAAATCTGCTTACACCGCAATAAATCCACTTATCCAGTTGTTTAAGCCTGTGTCTCCATTGGCATGGCTGCCGCTGGTGACTATGGTGGTAAGTGCCCTTTATGTCAGCGATGAGCCGGCCTTTTCTAAATCATTCGTGACCTCTGCTTTTACGGTTTCGCTTTGTTGTTTATGGCCAACCCTTATTAACACCGCAGTAGGCGTATCAAATATTGATAAGGACCTAATCAACGTAAGTAAGGTATTGCGCCTTACGCCGTTTGCTCATCTCACCAAAATAGTACTTCCATCTTCTATCCCCATGATTTTTACAGGACTTAGATTGTCGCTTGGTATTGGCTGGATGGTACTGATTGCGGCAGAAATGCTTGCCCAAAACCCGGGCCTAGGAAAGTTTGTGTGGGATGAATTCCAAAACGGAAGTTCAGAGTCGCTAGCGAGAATCATGGTCGCAGTGCTCACCATTGGCGCTATTGGCTTTGTGCTAGACCGCCTAATGTTATCGATTCAGCGCGCTGTAAGCTGGGACAAGTCGAGCGTACTACGCTAATTTTGAGGAGAATTTTATGCACACTAAACACTTAGAGTTAGAGCAGGTGGGTATCGACTTCCCCACACCGAAGGGGCCATTTACTGCGCTTCAAGATGTAAATCTTAAAATCAGCAAAGGTGAATTTGTGTCGTTAATTGGTCATTCGGGCTGCGGTAAATCAACGGTGCTGAATATCGTCGCAGGTTTGCACCAAGCTACTACCGGCGGCGTAATTTTAGATGGCGCAGAAGTGAAGCAGCCTGGACCTGAACGCGCAGTAGTCTTTCAAAACCATTCTTTATTACCTTGGCTTACGGTATACAAGAATGTTGAGCTGGCCGTAAAATCGACCATGCGAGGCAAGAGTAAAAACGAGATGCGTGACTGGATCATGCACAACCTAGAGCTTGTGCACATGACCCACGCCCTTGATAAATTACCCAGTGAAATATCAGGTGGTATGAAACAGCGAGTGGGCATTGCACGAGCGTTGGCAATGGAGCCAAAAGTGCTGCTAATGGATGAACCGTTCGGTGCGCTAGACGCCCTAACTCGCGCTCACCTTCAAGACTCGCTAATGGAAATTCATGCTGATTTGGGTAACACGGTTATTATGATTACTCACGATGTGGATGAAGCGGTATTGCTATCAGACCGCATTGTTATGATGAATAACGGCCCGGCAGCCACCATTGGCGAAATTCTAGATATTGAGTTGCCGCGTCCGCGAGATAGATTAGCACTTGCAGATAACAAGCAGTACAACCACTACAGACATGAAGTCTTAACTTTCCTTTACGACAAACAAAAGAAGGTTGAAACCGTTTCGTCACGCGCCAACCAATCGCCTACAACTAACAAACATTCACAACAGCTAGCAAAACCCAGCGGGGTGTCATCTGAAAAAAAAGACGCTAAGAAGTCAGATGCCGCCTAGCTTTATCGGCACCTGACTAGGGCGGAAGCCTTTTCCGCCAACTAACCAAAACCATCACTTTTAACCAGCATTCTACTGCTGGCTGGGTAAGTGTTGACTTCTGGGCCTGTTGGCCTTTGTTGTACAAGTTTTGGTCTAAATGGAAGCCTTTTAATCGCGAAACAGTCCTGCAAGCCTAGTGGGCTAAGTTAAAGGACTGTGACAAAGAGTAAAAGGCTTCCATAACGACCCCTTCGGGCAGCGCCTGTGTGCCATCTATACTGCGTTGAATGTTTTCGATTTAGAACCACTAAACCGTCAAACATCCGCCTTGCCTAGATGGCACACAGACCGCTGCAAAAAATGTACAGCAAAAGCCAGCAGGCCCTCATCAATACCGATAGGGAATACACATGAACACGTTAAAAAACTTTGGCATTAAGATGCTAACAGCATCTGTTTTGACAGTATTGGGTGGAAGCGTAATGGCCGCTGACATTCACAGCGCATTAAGCGATTCAAAGGCATGGGCGGATCTGAATTTACGCTACGAAGCTGTTGATCAAGACAATGCGTTAGAAGACGCAAGTGCACTGACTTTGCGTACGCGTCTAGGGTTTAGTTCGGGTAGCGTTAATGGTTTCTCATTTACCGCTGAGGTTGAAGACAGTCGTATTGTACTTGGGCAAGATGAGTTTACTGTGGGGCCTACTGGCTTTAACGTAGGTGAGTATTCGGTCATTGCCGACCCTGAAACTACCGAAGTTGATCAAGCTTTTATTCAGTTTAAGGAAGATAACTTTACCGCCAGAGTAGGGCGACAAGTAATTACGTTGGATGACCATCGATTTGTTGGCCACGTTGGCTGGCGACAAGACCGCCAGACCTTTGATGCCGTAAGCGCTAAATATGCGGCAACAGACAATCTAGAACTATTCTATAGCTATCTTTACAAACGCAACCGCATTTTTGCTGAGGCGGCAGATTTAGATTCTAAAGATCATATTCTTCATGCTACTTATACATCCAAAATTGGCAAGTTTGTGGCTTACGCTTACCTTTTAGAAGTGGACAACGACACGGATAACGCGTTGGACACGTATGGCGTGAGCTACGACGGAAAGATGAAAGGTGAGAGCGTGAGTTGGGCTTACGGTGGTGAGTTTGCCACGCAATCAAGCGAAGCTGGCGCGGGCGAAACGGCCACCGACTTTGACGCCTCTTATTTAAATGCGTATGTCGCAGCCACGTTTTCTGGCGTGACGGCTAAGGTCGATTACGAAATACTAGGTTCTGACGATGGGTTGTACGGGTTTGCAACGCCGCTAGCTACGCTGCACAAATTCAACGGTTGGACTGATCAGTTCTTGGGCACGCCAGCACAGGGCTTAAAAGATCTTAAGTTATCTCTATCAGGTGGGCTAGCCGGTGGTAAATGGCTTTTGGCTTACCACGATTTCAGCGCTGACGACAGCAGTAACGGTGCTGACGACTTAGGCAGCGAAATTAATGTACAGTATACGAAGAAGTTTGCAGGTAAGTACAATTTTGGCATTAAGTACGGTACTTACGATGCGGGAGATATAAAGGCGGATACAAATCGCTTCTGGATGTGGATTGGTACACGCTTCTAATTGCAATACACTATTACAACGTTATGTTGTAATTAATACTACAGGTCTGGCTGAGTCGTTACTGACTTAGCCAGCCTTTTTCAACGGCCACATCAAGCTGCTGCATAACGTAGTCCCATAAAGCCGGTGCGCAAGATTTAAGGTGAGCATTACGCTTCTCAATTTTCTCCCTTGCAATACCGTGACGCTTCCAGCTTCCTCCGTTGTCTTTCATATTTTGAAATACGGGAAGTACGCGGTCCATTGATTTTGCAAATTCTGCATCGGCGGTTTCCGCTGCTTCAAACTCAAGCCATAAATCGAGCATTTCACTACTAAGTGGACTCGGCAATAAACCAAAAATGCGCTTAGCGGCAGCTACTTCTTTCTCGGCTTGTGCGTCGTGATCTGTTTGATGATTGAAAGCAAACATGTCGCCAGCATCAATTTCCACAATATCGTGAATAAGGATCATGCGAATAACGCGGGTCACATCTATGGGTTTAGCCGCATATTCGCTTAGCATATTTGCCATTAATGCAACATGCCAGCTGTGCTCTGCGGAGTTTTCCTGTCGATAGTTATCACAGGGAAGGGTGATCTGGCGCTTAACTGCTTTTAGCTGGTCAAGTTCACAGATAAAGTCAGCAAAGTCACTTACTGCATACATTGGGATGCTCCAAGGCGTAAAAATGGGCGCCTGAGCGCCCATTTAATTATTCAAAATATAATGAGTGGCTAAATTATTAACCAAATTATTTCTGTTCAGATAACCACACGATTAGATCTGCGATATCGTCAAAGGTCATGTCAGCGGTAAATGTAGGTTGATATTTACCGTTGATGATGAAGCTTGGCACACCAGTTAAGTGCTCACGATACTCATCAATTTGCTGTTGATTCTTACGTACCATGCTATTTACGCCAAAGCTTTTAGCCATTTTATCAAACTCTTCACCATCTACACCGTTCACAACGAAGATATTACGAAGGTCTTTCAAACCTGTGATAGATGCACGTTGCTTGTGGATATAGTTAAAGATTGCTTTATTCATTGCGTCTTCTTGCTTCATCGCGCGGGCAATTAGCATGGCTTTAGTCGCATCGTCCTGAACTTCAGGCCCAGTGAAGCGCATAAAGTTAACGTGTACTTTATTGAATTTAGTACCGTCGCTTTTCTTTTCTTTAATCTGTGCAACGATTGGCTCGAACTGGAAGCAGTGAGGGCACCAAAATGAGAAATACTCTGTAATTACTGGCTTATCTGTAGCTTCTTTATCAAGCACAGTATAGTGAGTACCTTCTTTCCATTTAGACGCCGGCTCTTGAGCGCAGGCTGTTAGTGGCAAAAGCATTGCCATGACAAACATTACTGCAAACTTTTTCATGGAATATAATCCTATGTTCAAAAAACTATTATCGATACCGAGATTATCACAGGCTTGTTCGCTTAACTAGGACCTGTTCTACTTCAATGCCTTACTACGCGATAAGCTCACTAAAAAACGCGATTCAAGGTTTAGGTAAATGCAGTATTTTATATACGCATGATGAACAGAGTCTGAATCATCAGGCCCTAACAGAAACTCAAAGAAAAAGGGCTATAACCATGTATAGCCCTTCATTGTCTGTTAATTGCACGTTGAGTTTTGCCTTTAAGCAACGCTCAACAGAAGGTTCATTAACGTTACATCACTTACATGCTGTAGTTAACAAGAAGCAGAGCACGGCGCTCTTGACCAGCATAACCCACGATGTCTTCGTAATCGGTATCAAACACATTGTCGACTTTCAACGAAACCTGCCACTGCTTATCTATCTGATAGCCCAAATTAACGGTTGCAAGCGTATAGGCTGATAGCGCCAATGTCTGAGACGGTTCAGGGTAAGGAGGGAAGAAGGTGTCGTAATGGCTTCCTGTGTAAGCTAGCTTGGTATAGAAGCTGAACTTCTGGGTTCCAAAGTCAGTGTTGTAGGTTAATGAGCCTTGGTGACGGGCACGACGCAGTTCAGTGGTGGTTATACCATTGTCGGTTTGTTCCGCATCTAGATAACTATACGCTGCGGTAAAATCACCATAGCCACTGTCCCAGTTAAGTTCTAGGTCAATACCTTCTCGTGAGCTTTCACCGTCGATATTATCGGCACTATATGCACCCAAATCTGACACAAATACGAAGCCATTGATTTCATCTTCAAGGTCGGTAGTGTATGCGCTGATTTGTGCAGACAGTGATTTCCAGTTTGCCTTAACGCCTATTTCCCATTCTTCACTGGTTTCAGGTTCTAAGTTTGAGTTGCCGATGAAGCTTGCAGGGAAGTAGCCAAAGCGCTCGGTGAAGGTGGGGGTTTTAACAGCTTTACCATAGCTGGTAAAAACAGCGTAGTAATCGTTAAGCTGCCACGTAAGGCCACCGCGATAACTTACGGCATTGTCGAACTCACTGTTGTTGTCGAATCGTGCGCTTAGTGTTGCGGTTAGCGACTCGGTTAGCTGGCCATTTGTCTCGGCAAATACGCTATAAGTATTGTCGTGCTGCTTCTGGTTCGGATCGCCAAATGCAATTGGGCCGCGCTGGGTAAAAAGGCGCTGTAGGTATTCAACACCACCAGCAAAATCCCAGTTATCCATGGTATAGAAACCTGTCCAGTTTAACTCTATGCGCTCACCAGTGGTGCCGCCAGTGTCTGCACCTGACTCGGTGTTATCGTTATCGTCTTTGCGATAATGCGCACTTAGCGCTGAGCGATAACCTGTATTTTCCGGAGCAAATTCCCATCTTAATTTCGCACTAATTTGTGAACCATCCGTCACGTTATCTGAGTCAGCAGGAAGGCCTGTCGTCACAAAATCAGTGCCGTCGTAATCATTCTCGTACTGAACCGTGCGAAGGTTAGCTATTAACGTATGCTCCGACGTTGCGGCATAATTAATATTAATACCAGCGGTCATGTTATCGTAGCCATCATCTTCGTTACCAACACGAGATACGTTGTCGCCGTCGGTGCGAATGTAGCTGGCGTATGCTGAAACACCCACGTTATCGCTTTGCGAGCGCGCGTTCATGCTGCCCTGCAATGTACCTTGTGTGCCAACGCCAGCAGAGAAGTCTACGTGTGACGCATTATCGGCAAACTGGCCTGACTTCGTAGTAATGCTCAATACACCACCGATAGCCCCGCTGCCCCATCTTGCGCTTTGCGGGCCTCGAAGAAGTTCTATGCGCACCACGTTTGTACTAGTTAAGTGAGCAAGGTCAACCAGGCTTCCTTGGCCTACGTCGTTGGCAACAACGCCATCAATTAAAACAAGTAGATGGTTGGTTTCACCGCCGCGCACGCGCAGCTCTGTTAAGCCACCAGGACTGCCTGACTGAGACAAGCTAACGCCAGGTAGGCCGCGAATTAGATCGGTAAGTTGAAGTGCGCCCGAAGCTTTAATGTCGCTTTCAGTTAGCACCGAAACTGAACCAGGAAGTTTGGTTAACGAAATAGGCAAACGCGTGCCTGTTACTGTTAAGGTTTCAATATCTTGGTCATAAGTTTGAGCAAAGGCAGGTGTGCTTAAGCACGAAATAACTGCAGCGCTAAGGGCTGCTTTAGTAAAATGTGTACGCATGGTTTTTATGTTGTCTTTGATGCGCTCCACCCGAGCACATGATTAGGGAAAGTGCGCGTTTTTGCTTAATTATGGATGTGAGCAAGCAAACGACACCATGAAGTACAGGCCGGTATCCGGGCTTACTCACCATTACTAAAAATGTAATAGCTCTTTTGCCTTCCCATCTAATGGCGTTAAATACCTAACGCATAAAAGACAGTGGCGTATGAAAAGAAAACGACAACGCGTTGAGTTTACCGTTGCGGGGGCAGCATCAGTTTTTCACTGATTTCCCGTTTAACCCTTGTCGCCGTAGTTAATACCAATCCGCATAGATCATTGCCCACTCAGAAGGCGCTGGCAAGCTTCATAGCAAAGCGTGGGAATGCAGGAATGGCTGTTCCCTTTCAAATTCCCAGAATGCAGCTAGGAAGCTTGCCAGACCTTCCCGAAGGGCGAGTTTAAAATGTTCGTACTCTTTGTTGTGTTACCTTGATGTAGAACCACTATACCTACGGTAACACGCCGCGATTACGAACATTTTAACTCTCGCTGAGTGGGTAATTATCTATGCGGACTGGTATAATACGGAGCTAGACAAGAGCACCTACACACTGTCGATTATATCTAAGTTAAAAAGTGATAGCGAATATGGTTTCTTATACCTTACGCTTTTTCGTAACCGCCATAAGATTATCGACAACGGTCATGGAAAAAGCGTTTTTTCAGCAGTAAAGGGGCTGGCTCAATATCCTAATTTCAGTGGGGGCTCTTGAAGGGCCGATAGCTGTTCTTTCAGAGCAAGTATTTGGCCTTCCCAGTATTTGTCTTCAGCAAACCAAGGAAATGCCCGCGGAAAAGCAGGGTCTTCCCAGCGTCGTGAAAGCCATGCCATGTAATGCACCATTCGCATAGCGCGGAGGGGCTCAATAAGTGGCAGTTGTGCAGTATCAAACGGGTGAAACTCCTCGTATGCTTCAACCAAAGTATCGAGCTGCAATAGTTGTTGTTGGCGGTCGCCGCTTAGCATCATCCACAAATCTTGGATAGCAGGGCCCATGCGGCAATCATCTAAATCAACGAAGGTAGGGCCATCGCGCCACAGTATATTGCCTGGGTGGCAGTCACCGTGAAGCCGAATACTTGATGTTGGCTTATACGCTTTTTTCGTGGCATCAATAACGGGGTTAAGTATGGCAAAAAATGCTGTCTTTAGATGCTCTGGCAGCAGTGTGCTTTGCATAAGCACCTGCTTCGGCTCATCGAGGTAACTTTCAATATCAACCGAGGGACGATGTGCAAACCCTTTAGCATGGGCCACGCGGTGAATACGGCCAATGAAACGCCCCATCCATTCGAGTTGATCAAGGTTGTCATTTTCGAATTGCCTGCCGCCTACCGAAGGAAATAACGCAAATCGATAGTCAGTTTCGGCCACGGTGTGATGATGCAGCGTGCTGCCATTGAGAGAAATGGGCGCAGCCAATGGAATTTCGTTTTCGATTAGCTCTGCAGCAAACGCGTGTTCTTCAAGAATTTGAGCGTCGGTCCATCGACCTGGGCGATAGAATTTTGCTACATAGCGCTGACCGTCTTCAGCCAAAAACTGATAGACGCGGTTTTCATAACTATTTAGTGCTAGCAAACCGCTTTGAAGAAAAATGCCCTGACTTTCCAGGGCATCTAATATGGTGTCTGGGCTAAGGCCAGAGAATGAAAAATCTGTCATCGATAAAGGAACTTTGTTGGCTCATCAACAGTAACCGATTCCCCATCAATAGTGGTGGTTACACTGATAAAAATATCGGTAACCGTATCTTCCAGATTATAGGCGTCAGTTGCAACTGAAATTGGCGTGCTATACACCGCACCGCCTTCAACTGTTACAGTTTGCTCACCAATGTACTTATAGTCAGGCAAACCTTTTACAGCAATAGAGTAGGTTTGGGTTTGCTGTGTTTTGTTAAGTACTTTTATTGTATAAACGTTCTCAATTAGTCCCTCATTCGTTTCGCGGTATAGCGAGTTTCTGTCGCGGATAATGTCAACTTCGGTGGGGCTGCGCATCCAAATATTGGCAAACAACAAGCCTGTCATCACCACTAAAACCACAAAATAACCAATTAACTTCGGACGTAAAATGTGAGTCTTACCGCCAGCTAGTTCTTCTTCAGAGGTAAAGCTTATCAGGCCTTTAGGATAACCCATTTTATCCATAACACCGTTACAGGCATCAACACAGGCACCGCAGTTGATGCATTCGTATTGTAAGCCATTTCGAATATCGATACCGGTTGGGCATACCTGAACACACAGGTTGCAGTCTATACAGTCGCCTAACCCTTTTTCCTTTACTTGCTCGTGACAAAGTTTGCGTGGTCGCGGGCCGCGTTGCTCTCCACGCTTTGCATCGTACGATACAGTAAACGTGTCTTTGTCGAACATGGCAGACTGAAAACGCGCATACGGGCATATGTGCGTGCACATGATTTCGCGCATGTAGCCAGCGTTTCCGTAGGTACATACGGCAAAGAAAATAACCGATAAACCTGCCCAGAAGCTGGTGTTAAATGTCACAAAATCGATAAACAGTTCATCAACTGGCGTAAAATAGCCAACGAAGGTTAAAGACGTTAACAGCGCTACCAATACCCAAGCGGTGTGCTTAGCTGTTTTACGCAAAAATTTATCTGCATCCATTTTGCGTGCATCCAGCGCTATACGCTTGTTGCGCGGGCCTTCGAATTTCTCTTCGAACCACGTATAAATATATACCCACGTTGTTTGAGGACACATAAATCCACACCACACTCGACCAGCGAAAGTGGTGACGAAGAACAGAGCAAAGGCGGAAACAATAAATATGTAGGCCAGTAAAGTGAGATCTTGAGGCCACAAGGTTAGTGAGAATATAGTAAATCGCTGCTCACCAATATCGAGTAGCACGGCTTGATGCCCGTTATACTGAATCCATGGAATGATGGCAAAGAGGCCCAAAAAGAAAAGGCCAAACATGCGTCTAAACGTCTCTAAAGGGCCTTGTACAGCCCGCACATAGATACGGCTACGAGAGTCGTGGCGTTTACCCTCAGGTCTACCTTTGGGTTTATGTACTTTTACCGGTGTAACGGTCTTTACCGGTATTTGTTCATTCATAGCTTAACCTTATGTGACGTAACGAACTGCCTGTGCAGTAAAACTGCGTTCAAAACGTCATATTTAATGTAGATCAATAATGCAGCGTATGGTGTATCTTTTTAAAGTTTCAGTCAATACTGAAACTTCAGAACATAAGTCGTTTTTTATCTTGATTTCCTCAGTCTATGTAACTTTATAAATAGTTAAATACAGCTACGTGAATAATGAGGATTAATATAACGGCCAGATGCCATTTGATACCCAACATTGACGATTAGGCGTTACCTACTATACATGAGTATAGTTTACTGTATTTACAGGTAAACCGATATGACCCTATTATCGTCGATAATAATGTGGTCAATTACTGTTTGAATCGTGTACAGTGAGCATTGTGAAAATGTAATTTGGCAAAGTGTAGTTGAGCACATAGTAAGAAAGGTGCTAAAAAAATTGGCGCTATCTGTAGTAAACGTCTGTCAAAGTTAGCTGAGAAGTCATGTTAAGGTTCTTTATCATCGCTGCTGAAATTATTGTTTTGGTAATTGTGCTGCGGTCTCCTTTTGTTCAGTATCTCTTTGAAGATATCCAGAACTCGCTTTCTGAATGGCTAGTTTCAATCGCAACCTTACCGGAGCGAGAAGAACTGCGTAGTTTACAAGATAAAATTAATGTCCAGCTGAGTCCCTTAAAGCCTTACCAGAAAACATATGTTCAGCAAATCACCGCTGATAGCGCAAGCGTTAAACGTTTTTATCACACCTATTGTGAGAAGGACGATATAAACCCCAACTTTACGGGAACTAAACGCGTTCAACTATGCCTAATCATTAAACAGTCGTCAGTTATGCAAGTAGCAAAGCGAGACTAGCCAGTCTTAACCAGGTTGGTTAAATATAAAGCTGATATAAAAGCCGGCAATTGCTGCACGTAAAGCTTTTTTAAATGTCTTGCTAACTCATAGTTTAAACGACTGAATTTAGGAGCATAAAAGTGAATAAATTACGTACTTTTTCTTATTTAGGTTGTGCCACTGCGGTTGGACTTCTTGCTGTTTTCGCTCCCACCCAAGCGGCAGAAGTAAAGATTACTTGGGAAGAACCTGAAACGTATAGCGATGTTAAGCCGACTAATGAGTCACGCAAACGGTTCCGCGAACGAACATTAGAAGATTTGGAACAGCACATTGTTGAGTTAGCTAGTGATTTACCTGAATCTCAAGTGCTGTCTATGACAGTGACTAATGTGGACTTAGCGGGGCAAGTATGGCCTAGTCAGTTCGTCGGGTTTGGCACAGGTGGTGGGAGTGACGTTCGCATCATTAAGCGCATCGACATTCCAAGAATGGCGTTTAGTTATTCTTTGACCGATGCCGAAGGACAAGTCATTTTAAGTGGCGAAAATGTAAAACTCAAAGACATGGACTTTATGGAATCGACAATCCGCCGCAATAGGACCGAGTCGTTAACCTACGAAAAAGCCATGTTGAATGATTGGTTTGCAGACACGTTTTCGACGCAGGTAGCGGCAAACAACTAGTACCGCGCGATAACTATTAAACTAAAAAAGGTCACTATATGTGACCTTTTTTGGTTTTTAAGCCCATATGTTATGGGCGTAAAGCATGCGCTAATTACAGATAATCAAACTCATTACCTGATATTGCAAGGGTGCTTTCAGAGCCAGCTTTATAAGCGGCTTTGTGCGCATCGCGACGTACCAAGATACGTTCCATATAGAAGTCACGTGTCTTCATCTTAGACGCTGCAAGTACCGCATTACCTGATGCCTGCGCTTTGTCAGCCATGCTGTACCACAGTACACCAATCAAGGAATAGGCGCTGTATGCCAAGTAATCACAAGCAGCAGCTGCAGCGGTGGTTGCATCCATACCTAAGCAATCGGCTGAAGATGCACGCCAGTCATCAAGAATTCCTTGAGCCAGACCCTTCGCCTCACTGTCTTGAATGTCGTTGACCAAAGCGTTAAACGCATTATAGGTCGCTTCCATCATATGACCGCCATCTCGGGTAAGCTTACGACCAATAAGGTCTAGCGCCTGAATACCGTTGGTGCCTTCATATAACATAGCAATGCGCACGTCGCGCATAAGTTGTTCCATACCCCATTCACGAATAAAGCCGTGACCACCAAATACTTGTACACCTAGGCTGGTGGTCTCAAGGCCCATATCCGTCATAAAAGCTTTGCAGATTGGAGTTAAAAACTGAAGTATCTTGTCGGCATCTTCTTTTTCTTGACCTTCACCAAGCTTCTCAACGTCCATAAACTTGGCATAGAAAAGTGAAAGTGCACGGCAGCCTTCAATCAGTGATTTCTGCGTAAGTAACATACGCGCTACGTCAGGTTGAAAGACGATCGGGTCTGCTTTGCCTTCTGGATTTTGAATTCCCTGAGGTGCGCGAGACTGAACGCGTTCGCGGGCATAGGTCAGCGCGCCTTGGTAAGAGGCTTCTGCCGCCCCTAAACCTTGCAGACCTACTTGGAAGCGTGCATCGTTCATCATGGTGAACATACATGCTAGGCCTTGGTTTTCTTCACCAACAAGGTAACCCGTTGCACCGTCAAAATTCATCACGCAAGTCGGGCTCGCTTTGATCCCCATTTTGTGTTCGATGCTTCCCACTGACAAGCTGTTCGCCTCGCCAGGCTCATTGCTAGCATCTGGAAGGAACTTGGGCACTAAGAATAAGCTGATGCCTTTAACGCCTTTGGGAGCATCAGGCAGACGAGCTAGAACAAGGTGAATAACGTTCGAGCTCCAATCATGATCGCCTGCGGTAATAAAAATCTTATTACCGGTGACTTTATAGCTGCCGTCGCCTTGTGGCTCAGCTTTGGTACTAAGCAAGCTCAAATCTGTTCCTGCGTGAGGTTCGGTCAGGTTCATGGTACCTGTCCACTCACCGCTGATTAGCTTAGCAAGGTAGATATCTTTTAATTCTTTACTGGCGTGCTTAGTAACCGCAAGTGTGGCGCTTTCAGTAAGCATGGTGGTTAAACGCCAGCTTAAGTTCGCCGCGTTTAGCATTTCGTGAACAGGCACAGCCATGGTGTACGGCAAGTCTTGCCCGTCGTACTCGGCAGTACCTAGCATTGCATTCCAGCCGTTAGCAACATATTCCTGATAGGCATCAGCGAAGCCTCTAGGCGTGGTAATGCTGCCGTCTTTTAGTGTACAGCCTTCTTCATCGCCTTCACGGTTAAGAGGGGCAACCACATCCAAAGCAAACTTTGCACCCTGTGCAATAATTTCGTTGGCAAGTTCGCTATCAAAGTCGCTGATACCGAGCTTTTCGTAGTGAGCATCAAGTCCAAGCCAGTCTTTTAACAAGAACTGAAAATCAGTCGTAGGGGCGTGGTACAGAGGCATGGATGACTCCTTTTTCAAACAAGTGTTTTAATTTTGTCTATTATAGTCACAAAAAGCGTAGTCCGAATAGTCCGTTAAAGGAAAGTTAATAATAAATTTGGATGATGTGGGTAATGACCTATGCGGACTGACATGAGAGAAACACATAGGTTTTCCAAGACTCGTTGACTTTAAATGTGCAGCAAAGGTCACACAGGCTCTGATGATGATGACTGACGTATTGATGTTAATATAGAAAAGCGAACTCAAGTGGTAAGCTCGCTTGCAATTCAAATTCTCACTGGCATGCTTAGCCTACATTGAAATAACCCGTTCACATACGCATAAGCAACACGGTACATAAAAACATGAATCCAGAAAGCGCGAAGAAAAACCTTAAACATAGCAGTGATGATGCGCAGATCCCGGTTTGCATTGTAACGGGGGGAAGCTTGGGTATCGGTTTTGCGGTATGCAAGCTGTTTAGTCAAAACGGTTATCAAGTCATTAATTTAGATATCAGAGACTTTGAGCAAGCGTTACCTAATGCTATCTGGAAGCCGTGTGATGTAAGTGTTGTGCGTAATATTGAAGCCGCGGTGAATGAGGTTATTAGTTCTTATCAACGCATAGACGCATTGGTGTGTAATGCCGGTATACATGTTTCAGCAACGATTGAAGACACTGATGAAGCGCTGCTTGATAAGGTACTAAACTTGAACGTAAAAGGGGCGTATGGCGCGATTAAGTCTTGCCTGCCAACCATGAAAGAGCAGGGCAGCGGCGCGATTGTGGTGATGGGCTCAGATCAGTCCTTTATTGGAAAGCGCAATTCGTTCGCCTACGGTGTCAGCAAAGGTGCATTGGCGTCTATGGCGAAAACCACCGCGCTTGACTATGCACCCTATAATATTCGCGTTAACGCGGTATGCCCGGGTACCATCGAAACACCGCTATTTCATAACGCCATTGATAATTACGTGGCACGTTCTGGGGCAGATAAAAATGAAGTAGTAGCCGAAGAAGCCGCTGCGCAGCCTATTGGACGTTTGGGCCAGCCCGAAGACGTAGCTGAATTGACTTATTTCCTATGCAGCAACAAAGCGTCGTTCATCACGGGTAGCTTGTATGCGGTGGATGGGGGCTACACAGCACAATAGAAAGAGCACAATAGATAGGGCTAAATAGAAAAGCAACGCGAAATGCCTTATCAGCAATAGCATAAACCAAGGTTTTATAAACAAAGATGAGCAAGCCTTCAATCACTTGGATAGACCCTCATATTCACTTCTTTGCCTCAAACGAAGGGCACTATGGTTGGCTGAAACCAGCCAATGCCCCTTTTTGGCCAGATAAAAAAGCGATTGCAAAACATACTACAGAGCACATGCTCTATCGCGCGTCGTTAGGGCAGTTAGGCGGTTTTGTTCACATTGAAGCGGGTTACGATAACGAAAGACCCTGGCGTGAAATTGCGTTCTTGGAGCGTCATTGTACGCTGCCATTCCGTTCAGTTGGGTGTATCGATTTAACGGGAAATAATGTCGGCAGTCATATCGATAAGCTAAAGCGGTACCACTCAATACGTGGGCTTCGTCACATATTAGATGACGATGCTAAAGTACTTTTACGCACCCCTAAAGTTAAATGGGGGCTTCATCATATGGCGTCGCAAGGCTTGTCTTTTGAAGCGCAGTTAAATCTTACAGATAGCAATGCTGTGCATGCGCTGCTAACGGTACTAGAACAAACACCCTCGCTAAAAGTGGCTATAAACCATGCCGCAATAGCGCCGATTGATGTAAATAGCTTTGCGTTTAAAACATGGCGGCAGAATATTCGCGACTTGAATGAAACGCAGCAAGTTGTGTTTAAGTTCTCGGGATTAGAAATGCAAGATCGCCGTTGGTTGTGGCAACGTGCGTCTTATGTTTTTGAAACCTTGCTGGACACCGTTGGCACAGATCACATGATGTTTGCCAGCAATTTTCCGCTATGTCAGTGGCGAATGCCTTATGCAGCACTGTGGCAAGGGTTCAGCAATATGATAACGCCGCTTTCTGAAGAACAAAAAGCGGCGCTGCTGTATGGTAATGCGAAGCGATGGTACGACATCGCATAAAGCTAGCTTACTTAAGCTGCTGAACTAGCCTAGGGTTTATTGCCTTCAATAAACCCGTTGGATTTCAGCTTTATTTAAGCGCAGTTACCGTCATGTGCGGCGAGCGATAAACCACCTCATCGTTTAGATCGATACCAATTCCCGGTGTGTCAGGCGCTTCAATGAAGCCGTTTACTGGCTGAGGATCTTGAATGCAAAGTTCACGGTTCCAGTCTTTAATAGCGTAGGTATGGTGCTCGTGAATTAAGAAGTTTGGAATGGCCGTTTCTAGATGTAGGCTTGCCGCTGTCGCTACAGGGCCTCCGCAAACGTGAGCCTGAATACGTACATCGTAAATGTCGGCATAGTCACACACCTTTTTCGCTTCGGTGAAACCACCACAAAGGCCAACGTCAGGCTGAAGTACATCAATAGATTGGTCTTCAAGGTAAGGGCGTACATCCCAGCGGTGGTACAAGCGCTCACCGCCCGCAATAGGCACGTTCACGTTCTTCGCTACTTTGTCGTGAAGCTTCGAGTTAAGGTAATTCACTGGCTCTTCGTAGTATAGACAGCCAATTTCTTCAACGATGTCACCCAGTTGGATAGCCGTTGATGCACCTAATAAGCTGTGACATTCAAAGATGATGTCGCCATCTTCGCCCATTGTGTCTCTAATCGCCTGAAGACGGGCTTTGAAAAGTTTAAGCTCGGGCTTAGTGAATAGTTTGGTTCTGTCGAAATGGGTGTTGCCGTCTTTATCGTAAACGATGGGGTCAACTTTAACCGCATCGTAACCATCTTTAAGTGCTTTTTCAGTGGCGCGAGCATAGTCAGCGGGGTCGTTAAGCTTGGTTACTTCTTTGTCCCAATCAAACTGTAGCTGGCTAGCGTAGCTACGGAGCTTGCCATTAGTTTTGCCACCCAGTAATTCGTAAACCGGTAAGCCAAGCGCTTTGCCTTTAATGTCCCAAAGTGCAGTATCAATAGCGCTCATCGCAGCATAAATAACCGGGCCGCCGCCTAATCCCCAAAAGCCTTCGCGCAGCATTCTCGACCAAAGCAGTTCAGTGTGAAAAGGATTAAAGCCAATCAGCATGGCTTCGGCAATTTCTTTAATCATGTGTGCAGCGGCGCTGTGACCCCAATCATAAGCCAGTCCTGCTTCGCCCACACCGGTAATACCTTCGTCGGTGTAAACGCGTACGAAAACCGGGTTCCACTGAGGGCGCTTAGGGCATTCGATATCAAAAATTTCTACTTTGGTGACTTTCATAATGTATAAACAATTCCTGTTTGAAATAAGTTGGCGTTTAGCTGGCTAAGCTAAATTATTCGCAGAAGCCCGGGTCTAGTTTGTAAGCTTTGCGAAGCATGGCAGGCCATGCTTTTTGGCCGCCTGTTTCGCCGCTGTGAACCACATTAGCCTGTGCGTATATGCCATCAATAATGCTTTGCGGTATCTCGATAACCTCTTCATCAGACTGCATCAGGGCAAGCTGAATTTCGCACGCACGCTGCAAATCGTAAAAGCGCATAAAGGCGTCGCCAACGGTGGGACCAAGGGTTAGACCGCCGTGATTAGGCAAAAGCATGTGATTAGTGTCGCCAAGGTCGTCCTGCAAACGTTTCTTTTCACTATCATCAACGGCTAAACCTTCGTAGCTGTGATAAGAAAGTGAAGGTAGCGAAAACATTGAATACTGGCTCCAGGGCTTAAGCCCGCCTTTGACAGATGCGACTGAGATTGTGGCTAGTGTATGCAGGTGAATAACGCATTGGGCATCGTGACGCACTTCGTGGATAGCACTGTGAATGGTGAAGCCAGCGGGGTTTATGCCGTAAGGTGTATCGTCAAGGATGTTACCCTCTAAATCGACCTTAACCAGGTTAGAGGCGGTAACCTCGTCAAACGTCAGGCCAAAGGCGTTAACCAAGTAATGATCAGTGCCCGGTACCTTAGCTGAGATATGCGTGTAAATAAGGTCGCCCCATCGCATATCTGCCACTAACCGATAGCATGCTGCTAAATCGACACGAGTTTGCCATTCTTGTTCAGAAACTTTGCCTTTAAGGCTTAAGGTTGGCAGTGAAAACAAGCCACTTCTCCTATTCTTTTCATGGTGACAATTTACCAATACCCGCAACAATGAACAATGCTTTGTCAGTGCTGCGTTATATCGAATTGGGTGTAGCCATCGCGCAAGGGAATAAGATCGTCAGCGAAACGCATTGCGTCGTGGTCAAGGGTAAAGGGGTCGGCTTTTACGAGTTTTTTTATCTCTAATTTGGCCCAAGGAGGCGCATCGAAGGCGTCTGGAAGGGTCTCAATACCAGCATCTAAATCACAACCAAATATAGCCAATCCATTAGGTGTGGTGGATAAATATTGGGTAACTTCAACATTGAACCCAGTTTCTTCCCACGTTTCTCTGTGTGCAGTACAGGCGACCGATTCATTTTCAAGCACCCCTCCACCAGGAAAATCCAATTTACCTGAAAGGCGGTGTTCTACTAACAGTACCTTGTTATTTGTTTTGACTAGGCACGCGGCAGCAATCAAAGGGGCTGGACTGTTTTCTCCAACTTGGTTTTGTTGAGATAAAAGCCTATCGGAAACGCGACAAACCGGCGCGTTGGGTGAAGACTGTGAACATGCGAAAAGCGTTAAAACAGCGAATATAGCTGATAAGCGAAATAAGATGACCATCGATTTGGGTAAAATACTCTAGAAGCTATTTGTGATTGTTTTAAAAATAATCAATATTAAACGACAGACTCTACGCAAAAATAACACAACTAACAATAATAACGCAGTACACAATCTTAACGTATAGCGGCGCTTGCGAAGAATCGTAAGCGGATTTTGTGTACTTGAGTATCCTAAACGTTTTGAAAAATACGTGATGGGATACTTTTTTACCTATAGGAAAGGTTATGTCTTCACGATTATCTTTATCGCCTTTGTTGCTTGGCGTAGTACTACTTGCAGGTGTTGTAGTGTATTTGAATATGCCCGAAGAAGAGAGCGCGAGTAATAGTATCGTGCGGGCGACGCCGGTAAAAACAGCCTTGG
Source organism: Alteromonas sp. MmMcT2-2 (assembly GCF_022348305.1). NCBI lineage: Bacteria > Pseudomonadati > Pseudomonadota > Gammaproteobacteria > Alteromonadales > Alteromonadaceae > Alteromonas > Alteromonas sp. MmMcT2-2. Next base: position 177,562 of record NZ_JAKRFA010000008.1, on the reverse strand, counting down.
TATCATCACAGGCATTCCCCATTACGATTGAGTCATTAGGTACTGCTACCGCCAATGAGTCGGTGAATATTACCGCACAAGTCACCGATACCGTAAAAACGATTAATTTTGAAGACGGCGATAAAGCCACCGAAGGCGAGTTACTGGTTCAGCTAAACAATACGGAAGAACGCGCCAGGGTAGAGGAACTTAAGGCGAATATTGATGAGGCCAAACGCCAGTTCACGCGAATTTCTGACTTGCGTCAGTCAAACGCTACCTCTGAACAACTTCTTGACGAGCAGCAAGCACGGGTTAAAGCCTTACAAGCTCAGCTAGATGTTGCGCTAGCTCAGCTAAATGACTTGCAGATACGCGCTCCATTTAGCGGACTATTAGGTAATCGCGAAATCAGTATCGGCTCTTTGGTGCAACCTGGTGACACTATCACTACTTTAGATGACATCAGTCTAATTAAGGTCGATTTCAGTATCGCTGAAAGCCATCTTGCAAGCGTGGCTAAAGGGCAGGCATTAAGTGCATCCTCGGTGGCTTACCCTGGAGAAGAGTTTACAGGGAAAATCTCTAACATTGACACGCGACTCGACCCGATTAGCCGCTCTATTCGGGTACGTGCGACGATAGACAACCAAGATAATCGTCTGCGCCCCGGTATGCTGCTTACTGTAATTGTTGAAAAGCGAGTGCTGAATACTTTGGTATTACCGGAAAAGGCGCTGGTTCCCGTTCAAGACAAGCAGTATGTGTATGTCGTTAAAGATAACGTTGCACATCAAACCGAAGTGGTAATTGGTGAGCGTCGTCCCGGGCTGGTGCAAATTGTAAGTGGGTTAAACGAAGGCGATGAGGTCATTACCGAAGGCACGCTTCGGGTGCGCGACCAATCTCCGGTTAACGTGTTAAACCGCTAAGGGAGCTATCGTCATGTTATTGTCAGACGTTTCTGTAAAGCGCCCTGTTTTCGCAACGGTTATCAATTTACTGCTGATCATTTTCGGTATTGTCGCTTTTACCATGTTGAGCTTGCGTGAATACCCTGATATCGACCCACCGATTGTCTCGGTAAGTACAACCTACACAGGGGCATCGGCTAATATTGTTGAGACTCGGATCACCCAGCTATTGGAAGATAGAATATCGGGTATAGAGGGGATAAAAAACGTTACCTCGACCTCTCGTAATGGTCGTTCAGACATTACTATTGAATTTAAGCTCTCTCGTGACATTGATGCTGCCGCGAATGACGTGCGCGAGCGAGTAAGTCGCGCACTCAATAACTTGCCTGACCAAGCTGATCCTCCTGAGGTGTCTAAAGCAAATTCCGATGAAAGCGCCGTGGTATGGTACAACCTGCGAAGCACAAACCTAAATACCATGGAGCTGACTGACTACGCTGAGCGCGTATTAGTGGATAGGCTTTCAATTGTCGACGGTGTCGCTCGAGTTCAAATTGGGGGAGGCAGGCGCTATGCCATGAAAGTGTTCTTAGACCGCAATGCAATGGCGGCAAGAGGCATTACAGTAAACGATGTAGAGCAAGTCATTCGCACCGAGAATGTGGAATTGCCGGCGGGAGAAGTGGAAAGTACTGACCGTAACTTTGAAGTACGGGTTGCGCGAACCTTTCTTACGCCTGACGACTTTGCCGCGCTGACGGTTGCGATAGGTGACAATGGTTATCTTGTGCGGCTTGGCGAAATAGCCCATGTTGAATTAACCGCAGAAGATGACGAAACCGAGTTTCGTGGTGATGGCGTCAATATGATTGGACTCGGTATTATAAAGCAGTCCAAAGCCAACACCTTAGACGTTGCCCGTGCAGCGAAAGCGCAAATTGAAAGAATAGAAGCCACTCTTCCTGATAATATCTTTATTGTACCCAGCTATGATTCGTCGGTATTTATTGAGGCGTCGATTGATGAAGTATATGAGACTTTAGGTATCGCGATGTTAATGGTGGTGATCGTTATTTACCTTTTCCTAGGTAATATTCGCGCCACGTTGATTCCGGCAGTTACCGTACCCGTCTCTATTATTGCCGCTTTTATCGTGATGTATGCACTGGGGTTTTCCATCAACCTTCTTACCCTGCTTGCTATGGTGCTAGCCATCGGTTTGGTGGTGGATGACGCCATAGTTGTGCTTGAGAACATCTACCGACGCATAGAAATGGGCGAACCACCTATTTTGGCCGCCTACCGCGGCGCTAAAGAAGTTGGGTTTGCGGTTATTGCAACAACGCTGGTGCTTATCTCTGTGTTTGTACCGTTGGTTTTCCTTGAGGGCAACATTGGAAGGCTATTTACGGAGTTCGCATTGGCCATAGCTGCTGCGGTAGCGTTTTCAAGCTTTACCGCACTTACGTTGTCGCCCATGATGGCGTCGAAAATCCTTAAAAAAAGAACCCGATCGTCTGGCTTTGGAAGTTGGATGGACAAGAAGTTCTCTAAACTTGAGAACGGCTACTTCAATACGCTAGGTAAAACGTTGCATCAGCCCATTCTGATGCTGCTTATGCTTGCTATTGCTATCGTTGCATTGGTACAGCTTTCTGAAAAAGTGGCTAGTGAGTTCGTTCCCAAAGAAGACAGAGGCAATTTCTTCATTTTGATGAACGCGCAGGAAGGGGCTAGTTTCGAAAGTAACGCAAAGAATCTCGAAAAGATTGAAAGTATCTTAATGCCTTACCGCGAGAGTGGGAAAATCAATCGCCTTTTGGTTAGAACACCTGGTTTCGGCGGTAATGCGGGTATCGCAATTGTCGGTTCTGCAGACTGGGATGAGCGAGATTTCAGTACATTTTCGCTCATGGATGAAATCAGCGCCAAACTCAACAGCGTGCCTGACGTTCGTGCGTTTGCCATCATGCGCAGCGGGATTTCTGGAGGAGGCCTCGGCCGTCCTGTTCAGTTCGTCTTACAAGGCGATACCTACGAAAATCTGGTTGAATGGCGAGACATTGTTCTACAAAAGGCAGCGCAGAACCCAAGGCTCATTCGACTAGACTCCGATTATAAAGAAACCTCACCACAGCTATTGGTGAATATTAACCGCGACAGGGTCGCTGATCTTGGGGTATCAATTAGTGATATTGGCGGCACACTGGAAGTGATGCTGGGTCAGCGTAGGGTGTCAACATTCCTTGATAGGGGCGAAGAATACGATGTCATCATGGAAGGTATAGAGGAAGATTTTCGAAGCCCTAACAGCATAGAAAATTTGTACGTGCGTTCATCCCGTACTGGCGAGCTCATTCCTATGGACAATTTACTCACGTTTGAAGAGCAAGCCACGTCAGCACAGTTAAATCGCTACAACAGAATGCGTGCTGTCACTATTTCTGCCAACTTGGCGGACGGTTATACGCTAGGGCAGGCACTTGAATATTTAGAAAACATTGTAAGTACAGAACTGCCTGATAATGTATCAATAGATTACAAAGGCGAGTCACAGCTGTATCAGGAAGCGGGTAATTCATTTGTATATGTATTTATGCTGGCACTCGCTGTCACTTATTTAATATTGGCTGCGCAGTTTGAAAGCTGGGTGCACCCGTTAGTCATCATGCTGACCGTGCCATTGGCGCTTGTTGGAGCCTATATCGGGCTATTCTTTAGCGATATGACAATCAATATATACAGTCAAATCGGTTTGGTTATGCTAATTGGACTTGCCGCAAAAAACGGTATTCTTATTGTCGAGTTTGCAAACCAACTACGGGATGCCGGTATGGAGTTTGAATATGCGCTTAAACGCGCAGCCGCGCAGCGCCTACGTCCTATCGTAATGACCGGCTTCACTACGGTATTTAGCTCCTTACCACTTGTACTCGCGTCTGGACCAGGAGCAGAAAGCAGAATGGTTATTGGTATGGTCATTTTCTCTGGTGTTCTCGTTTCTGCCTTCATGACACTTTATGTTGTTCCCACCGCTTATAGTTGGCTGGCAAGAAACACCGGTTCTCCACTTCAACGAACAATGGAGATAGAGACGCTGGAGCAGTCAATCCCTTATAAAAAAGGCGAATCGTAACCATTAGCGGGGTAAAGCCCCGCTTAGCCTTTATTTTCTTCAATACACGCTCAACAAGGGCTGATTCAAAAACATACAGGAAGGGGCTATAAGGGTTATCTTTCGCGTATGTTTTTACATACGCAAATATCAGCGCTTATCACTAAGTGTTTTGTGGTGAAACCCCTTAACTTACTGAAAAAGATAAAATAATTTTCTTTTCACTGCTCTCATCATAAATTCTTATTTGTGGTCATAATGCATAAAGGAATGTATTAGACATTTGTATAGTTGCTTAACTTACAACTTCTTCTACACTTCACGCCAAAATCAAACGCTTGTATAAGTCATTAATTTTTAAATGCTAAAATTTTCACGCTCAAATTGGCGAATATGGCAATTGTGACCAATACTTACCCCGTTGTATGAGTATGAGCACACACGCACATGTTTGTCTCAAGCCGTTTAAAAGCTCCACTTTCCGTGCAAACGGGTTAGCAAGAAAGTTAAAAGCGAAGAGCAAGCATTCAACAGACTCTAGAGGACATATCATGAAGAAATGGATACTTGCAGCAGGATTGTGCTGTAACGTAGCTTTTGCCGATGTAGCAGTTATTGTTCATCCAAGTAACGCTGACACCCTCGACAAAGATAGTATTAGCCGTTTATTTCTAAATAAAGCAAAGGCGTTTCCAAGTGGTACGCAAGCCGAGCCAGTTGCGTTAGCTGAAGGCCAATCTGCCACTGATGAATTTAACGGCAAGGTATTAAACAAAACCGCAGCACAATTAACCGCGTTTTGGTCAAAACTAGTATTTACCGGTAAAGGTCAACCACCAAAAGCTCTGGGTAGCGATGCAGAAGTTGTATCTGCTGTAGCCGGAAACCCTGGCGCAATTGGTTACGTCGACGCTGGCGCTGTTAACGACAGCGTACGAGTAGTCGCTACCTTTTAACTGACCGTTTATACAAAGAATTTAAGGAACACGCATGAAAACCAAACTTGCTATCTTATCTATGGCTGGCCTGTTAGCTACTCCGGCACTGGCTGATATTCAAATCAACGGCTTTGCAAACCTTATTGGTGGTATGACACTAGACGATGACGAGTCAGTATACGATTACGACAGCGACTTTAACTTCGACCCTGCAAGTGTATTTGGCCTTCAGGTTCGTGGTGATGTTAGCGATAAGCTCTCTGCGACCGCCCAGCTGGTTGGTCGTGGTAGCGAAGATTACGACGCCGATTTTGAATGGGCGTACATGACCTATATGTTGAACAACAACTTCAACATCAGTGCAGGCCGTCTTCGCATGCCTTTATTTAAGTATTCTGCTTCATTAGATATCGGTTACTCGTATCACTGGCTTACACCACCAGATGCTGTATACGGCATTGACTTCAACAACATTGACGGTGTTCGTGTTGACTACATGAACTACTCAGGTGACTGGGAATATGGTGCACAGTTTACCGTTGGTCGTACTGAGGCTGATACCACCATTTCAGGAACACCTGCTGCGTTAGAATTGGAAAACGTGGTCGCTGTTTCATTTGAAGCAACACGAGATTGGTTCAGTGCGCGTACTTTGCTTGCACGTGCTAAAACAAGTGCTGCGAATGCTGACTTTGACACATTTGTTGGTGGTTTAAATCAATATGGTGCCTTTATTCCTGCGGCGTCTTTAGCCGCTGAAGGCCTGAGTGTTAACGAAGATACAGGTACCTTCTTTGAAGTGGCTGTTGATATCGATAATTACGATTGGTTTGTGGGTGCAGAATTTACCCAAACAGAAGTTGATGGCTCTGTTATTGCCGATAATAAAGCATGGTACGTTACGGCGGGTATGCGCTTTGGCAAGTTTACACCACATATTACTTACGAAGTTGAAGAAGCGGATAATGGTACTCAGCTAGGTTTAATTGCTGCATTACCAGCTACGATTGCGACAGGCGATGCCGTGGTAGATGCTACGTGGAACGGCGCAAATGGCTCGTCGGGTATTTACCAAACTGCGGCAGGTATTGCTGCTCAACAGGAGCTAGACGTGTCTGCAGTTACTGTTGGTCTTCGTTACGACGTTGAGCCAGGTTTTGCACTTAAAACTGACGTGACTTGGTATTCAGATGATCTAAACGATCTAAATGATGCAACACTGCTTAAAGTAGGCGTAAACTATACGTTCTAACTACTCGTTATGGCCTTGCATTTTGGTGCGAGGCCATAATTTCATTAAAGATTTTAGCTAATGGGCAGATAAATTAGATATGATGTTTTTTCAGGTGAAACTGAAACGTAGTTAAGCAATTATAAAAAACAGTGGGATAGCTGATGAACTTTCTAAAAAAAATGCCAATTGCGACAAAGATTTTCCTCATTCCGGGGATCGCAGCGCTAAGTTTTATTATTTACTTGCTTATCACTGTCTATACCGCACTCAATAATGGTGCAACGCTAGAAAAAGTTCAGAAAGTTCAATTTCCTGCCCTTCAACTATCAGCATCGACCTTGGTTGATATGCAAAAGGTTCGCGATACCCTTGCGAGCGCAGTGACCACTGGTGATGAAGACACCCTTACTATGGCGCAAGAGCTCGCCGAAGAAGCAAAAAGCGGCTTAAACCAAATTGCTTCTATTAGCCCTGAGTTTCGTAGTGAAATTTCCCGCATCTCCTCAGGCTTTGATAATTATTTCGATGTTGCCTACGACGTATCACAGTCTATGGTCAACGGCACTGCCGACTTCAGTCGCTTAGGCGAACTCTCAGCCCAAATGAATCAGTCATACGATGGTGCCATCGCTGCGATGTCTCAATTTCGTGATGCTCAACAGGCGGCATTTGAAGAAGCATTTAAAAACACAGACAGTGCCAATACCTCGTTAATTAGCACAGGCGTCATTTTAGCCGTGGTTGTGACTATATTGCTGTTTGGAACAGCGGTACCTATTGTTCGCGGCATTAAGCAAAGTATTGATGACGTGGTTCGTTCCCTTAAAGATATTGCTCAAGAAAACGGTGACCTAACGGTTCGCATAGAAACCAAAAGCGAAGATGAAATTGGCGAGTTGGTGTATTGGTTCAACCAATTCATGGACAAACTGCAAGGCGTAGTGCGTGATGTGGTAGAAGCGAGTTTACCGCTATCAAACCTAGCGCAGAACTTACGCGGTGTAACGGAAGAAACCCAGCGCACCATTGATGTACAGCAAAAGTCTGCAACCAATGCTAAGCGTGCGGTAGATACGATGAGTGGCTCTGTTGACGGTGTTGCACATAGCGCAGCGCAGGCGGCAAGCGACGCTAACGAAGCGACAACAGCGGCCAGAGAAGGACGTCAAATCGTACAGCAAACCGTTACCAGTATTCAGCAGCTTGCTGAGAACGTACGCGAAACCGCTGACGTTATAGCTCGTTTAGAGTCTGATTCTAATAAAGTTGGCTCGGTGCTGGATGTGATCAAAGGTATTGCAGAGCAGACCAACCTGTTAGCACTAAATGCCGCCATTGAAGCCGCAAGAGCAGGTGAGCAGGGTAGAGGCTTTGCGGTAGTCGCAGATGAAGTGAGAACGCTAGCATCGCGCACACAGCAGTCTACGGAAGAAATTCAAAGTACTATTGAACAGCTTCAAAATGCTGCTCACTCAGCGGTAGAGGTAATGTCTCGTGGTACTGAACAAGCAACTAGCAGCGTAGAAACGGCTAATAAAGCGGGAAGCAGTCTAGAAACCATTACCAGTACTATTGGGCGCATCAATCAAATGAACGAGCAAATCGCGCACAATACCGAAGACCAGCGCACCGTAGCGGTTGATATTGTACGTCACGTTGATGAAATTCATGAGCGCACCGAGCAGACAGCTAGCCGTTCGGGTGAACTAGGCAGCATGTGTAATGAGCTTGCAGACCTTGCACAACACCTAGAATCAATTGCGAAGCAATTTAGAGTGTAACACGCACTAGTTTGTCAAAAGCTATTAAGAGCCTCCGAAAGGAGGCTTTTTTGTGGGCGCAATAAACATAAACAACAAGTCGTGCCGCGCAAGTTAACGGGGTATTGAATAAAACGAAGGCACAAAAAATCCCCAGCCAAGGCTGGGGATTTTTAGTCAAAGCAATGCTTTTTCTATTCGTCTAAGAAGCTGCGTAGCTGCTCAGAACGGCTAGGGTGGCGAAGTTTGCGAAGTGCTTTCGCTTCAATTTGACGAATACGCTCACGGGTTACGTCAAACTGCTTGCCTACTTCTTCAAGGGTGTGGTCAGTATTCATGTCGATACCGAAGCGCATACGAAGTACTTTTGCTTCACGGGCGGTCAGGCCTGCTAGTACTTCCTGCGTTGCATCTTTCAAGCTACCGCCAGTTGCTGAGTCGAGGGGCTGAATAATCGTGCTGTCCTCGATAAAGTCGCCAAGATGTGAATCTTCATCATCACCGATAGGGGTTTCCATCGAAATTGGCTCTTTAGCAATTTTAAGTACCTTACGAATTTTGTCTTCAGGCATTAACATGCGCTCTGACAACTCTTCAGGGGTAGGCTCACGACCCATTTCCTGAAGCATTTGACGAGAGATACGGTTAAGCTTGTTGATCGTCTCAATCATGTGAACAGGGATACGGATAGTACGCGCCTGGTCAGCAATAGAGCGAGTAATCGCCTGACGAATCCACCACGTTGCATAAGTTGAGAACTTATAACCACGACGGTATTCGAACTTATCCACCGCCTTCATTAGACCAATGTTACCTTCTTGAATAAGGTCTAGGAATTGAAGACCACGGTTGGTGTACTTCTTAGCAATTGAGATAACAAGACGTAAGTTAGCTTCAACCATTTCTTTCTTCGCGCGGCGTGCTTTCGCTTCACCGATTGACATGCGACGGTTGATGTCTTTGATATCTGCGATCACCAAGCCAGTTTCCTGTTCAACTTGGTTCATCTTGCTAATACAGCGCTCAATTTCTTCCTGATTTACAGCAAGGTCAGCGGCGTATGGTGCACCTGATTTAACTGCTTCATGTAACCATGCATTAGACGTTTCGTTGCCCGCAAATGCTTTGATGAAGTCTTTCTTCGGCATTTTTGCGTTAACTACGCAGAACTTCATTACTAGACGCTCTTGAATACGCACTTTGTCCATCATCTCACGCATGTTCTTAACCATGCGATCGAACTGTTTTGGAACTAAGCGGAATTCTTTGAAAACATCGCTTAATGCATTGATTTGCGTGCGAGAGTCAGCATGAGCTCGGCCTTTCTTCTCGATAACTTCACGAGTTTTAAGGTATTGCTCACGAAGCTCAGTGAAACGCTCACGGGCTAACTCTGGGTCAACACCGCTATCGTCTTCGTCGCTATCGTCATCATCTTCATCGTCGTCTTCATCATCTAACTCTTCTTCAGATAATTCAGAACCAACGTGAGTAGCCGTTGGAGCAAGGTCTTGCTCATCGTTAGGATCAACAAAGCCAGAGATGATGTCGCTCAAGCGAATTTCTTCTGCTTCGTAAAGATCCCACTGGTCTAATAGATAAGTGATAGCTTCTGGGTATTCAGCAACTGAACATTGTACCTGGTTGATACCATCTTCAATTCGTTTAGCGATTTCAATTTCGCCTTCACGAGTAAGAAGTTCAACCGTACCCATTTCACGCATGTACATGCGAACTGGGTCAGTCGTACGGCCAATTTCACTTTCTACAGTAGCTAGTGCCTGAGCTGCCGCTTCTGCAGCATCTTCATCAGCATTCGCTTCTTGCATGAGAAGTTCGTCTGCATCAGGAGCTGATTCAGAAACTTGAATTCCCATGTCGTTAATCATGCGGATTATGTCTTCGATTTGATCAGAATCGACAATATCTTGCGGCAGGTGGTCGTTTACTTCTGCAAAGGTTAAGTAACCTTGCTCTTTACCTTTTGCAATCAGGAGTTTAATCTGAGACTGCTTGCTTTGCGCCATATAACCTACACTTCTCACATTCAATTAGTTTGCAATAGAAAAGACAACATACGTCTAGGTATGTTCCCCGTTCTGCTGTAGTACTGCTTTTGTATCAAGGCCGTTAATGCTCGATGCCACGCTGGTCTAAACCATTATGTTGCGATGCACATCTGCTCGGGTTCGGATCTGCCCGTTATGTTCGGCTATATCTTTGCTACTCGTGCTGCTGTATTTTTGTTCACTTTATAGTGAATGAGACACGTTTATCTGTGCCCACAGCGAATTAGCCAGTATAGCAGAATAAACGGTGGTTTTACCAGATTGATGGCCGATTTTTTAGCCAGTGTTTTTAAGCTACAAAACAGCGCATACTTACAGCGCGTATTCTAGCTAAACTAATCTCGTTAACTCAATCTCACTAACATAAGCGTTTAAAAAAAGCCTTATGCAAAAGCCTACAGAAGAACAGTCTAACCTCTAGGTCAGTTTGCCCAAGGTTAACTCTTCTGTCTTTCCCTCATAAGCAGGTTCAATTCCTGTTTTTCCGCCTGTGTCAGCGGCTGAACCCGCGAGCGTGAAATTAAGGTTTCAATGCGGCTATCGAAATGCCCGTCCAGTAAGCGAGCGAAGCTGTCGTTGTAAACCCGTTCAGCATCCTCGTCTTTAACCAAGTGTTCTTGTAACAATAATTTCGCGATAGTAGAAGAATGGGGATGGTCGCGGAAATTTTCAACAAGCTGCGCGGTTTTTGCTTGAGGGTGACTCACGCAATAGCGATGCACATCGCGTAATAAATCCATGCCAGCAGCGTTGCTGCCCGCAAAAATATCAATTTGAACGTCTTCACATAGTGTGGCTAATTCAGGTTTATCAAGCAGCAAGCGTATCAGCATGCGAAGCGGTGATAGTTTAGGCTTGTTTACTTGATTGCGATTCGGAGAATAAGCTTGCTTCGAACCTTGATTGGCTTTGGTGATATCTTGCTGAAGTTTAAATCGGTCAAACTCGCCAGTGTGCTTGGCTAATTCTTCCAGCAGCATTTGCTTTTGATCATCACCTAATGTGCTCTCAATAAGCGGCATTGCCGCTTTCTTAAGGGCAATTTTACCTTCCGGCGTGCCCACATTGTGAGTCTTTAATAAGTTTTCAAAGAAAAAGCGGGATAACGGCATAGCATCATCTAGCATTTCCATAAACGCATCTTTCCCCACCTGACGCACCATAGTGTCAGGATCCTCGCCGTCGGGTAAGAATAAAAACGAAATACGTACGCCGTCTTTTAACGCGGGCAGGGCGTTTTCTAACGCGCGCCATGCAGCTTCACGCCCTGCGCGGTCACCGTCATAACAGCATACAATGTGAGACGTAGCGCGAACCAGCATTTGAATATGTTCAGGTGTGGTAGCTGTACCTAGCGCAGCAGTAGCAATATTAATGTCGAATTGACTTAGCGCCACTACGTCCATATAGCCTTCTACAATAACGACGGTATCCAGGCTACGATTTTTTTGTCTGGCAGAATAAAAGCCAAAGAGCTCACTGCCTTTGTGGAAAATGCGGGTTTCTGGCGAGTTTAAGTATTTAGGGCCGCCGTCATCTAATACTCGGCCGCCGAAACCCACAACACGACCCCGTTTGTCCCTGATAGGAAACATAATGCGGTCGCGGAAGAAGTCGTAGGTACGCCCTTGGTCGTTTTTATTGACCAGCTTTAAATCGACCAGTTGCTTGATGCGCTGTGGATCTTTGCCAAAGGTATTTAGCAACGCGTCCCAACTGTCTGGCGCGTAGCCAATTTCCCATTGCTTAACGATATCGCCGCTTAATCCACGGTTTTTCAAGTAGTCGATGGCTTTTTTGCTATTACCATTTTGACGTAACTGGTGCTGGAAGAACCGCGCAACTTGCTCCATGACTGCATAATCGTCTTGCTGTTGCTGCTTTTTCTCTTCGCTCATGGCAGGGCGACTGCCCTTTTCACGGGGGACTTCAAGCCCGTGATAGCGCGCTAGCTCTTCAATGGCCTCGACAAATTCTAAGCGGTCGAACTCCATAATAAACGAGATAGCGTTACCGTGAGCGCCACAGCCGAAACAGTGGTAAAACTGTTTGTCTTGACTAACAGTGAAAGATGGCGACTTTTCGTTATGAAAAGGGCAGCACGCTTGGTAGTTTTTACCTGCTTTTTTAAGTTTAACTCGGCTATCTACTACTTCTACCACATCGGTACGTGACAGCAGGTCGTCTATAAAATCGCGAGGTATCTTTCCAGCCATGAGGGTACTTTCAAAAAGGGTTAGTTAAAAAAGATTCAGTTCAAAAAGAATGAGAAAAGCACAAGCCGTAACTGCGCTTCAAGCGACAGGCTACAACATTATGAAAACAGTAATCTACTTTAACAGGGAAGTGTAAAAATGAGAACAATGAAGGTGTGACAATGCACACCTTCTACACGCTTCTCTTTTACGAAAGGGCAGAGTTTAAGCGTTCAAACGCGCCTTAATTTTTGCACTCAAAGCACCCATGTCGGTGCGGCCTTGAACCTTAGGTTTCAAGGCGCCCATGACTTTACCCATATCCTGCATACCCGATGCTCCAGTCGCAGCCATGGTTTCGTCGATAAGTGCATTTAGCTCATCGTCAGTCAAAGGCTGAGGTAAGAAATCTTCAATGTAAGTGATTTCTTCACGTTCTTTGCTAGCTAGGTCGTCGCGGTTTGCTGCGTCATATTGTGCAGCCGCGTCTTGGCGCTGCTTAACCATTTTGGTTAGTACCGCTAAGATTGCGCTATCGTCTAGCGTAATTTGTTCATCGATTTCTTTTTGCTTAATGGCAGCCATTGCCATACGAATAGTACCAAGACGTACTTTTTCTTTTGCACGCATCGCATCTTTTTGCGCTGCTTTTAAATCATCAATTAGTGCCATGATGTTTCCTGATTTTTTATTAGTAGATTGAGCTGATACCAATACGCATAGGTCATTGCCCACCCAGAAGGTAATAATCTATGCGGACTGGTATTATTAAGCCCCAGGTTGAAAATCAAATGCAACCATTTGAAAAGGAAAAAATGGAGTCGATAAGAATAAGGCCAAAAAATAGAGGCCCAGAAACGCGAAAGGTGCTGCAATTGCAACACCTTTCAGACTCGTTACTTAACCCTATATTAGTAGAGTTTTACGCGACGTGCGTTTTCACGAGCTAGCTTCTTAAGATGACGCTTCTTAGCGGCAGCTTTCTTGCGCTTGCGTTCCCAAGTTGGCTTTTCGAAGAATTCACGACGACGAACTTCAGAAAGAACACCTGCTTTTTCACAAGAACGCTTAAAACGACGCAGCGCCACATCAAACGGCTCGTTTTCTCTAACTTTAACGATAGGCATTAAACACTCACCTCAAAACTTTTACTGTGTAAATCCGGGTAAAATTGTGCGCTAAAAAGGCCACCCGGGTTAAAAATGGTGCGAAATTCTAATCATATCTACAGAGAAAGTAAAGGATGAATTGCCAAAAAATAGCCAATATTGTGCATTTACCGTTCATTTACCTGTTCACTGGCATTCCATGAATGCAGGATTAAAGGTAAACTCTGCGCTCGTTAAGCACCGTGTTGTTTAACTCGGCTTGTATAAGCGCCCTTTTCAGAATGTTTTCTAGCTCAATTCCCTTTTGAAAAATGGTGATCAAAAGTGTGGAATCAGATGATCCTGACTAGGGTAGTGTTATGATCGCGGCGGGATCATAAAGATGATCGCATCAGATCGCCAGAATTATTTTCTCAGTTTTTGATATTTGCTTAGTCATTATGGTTCTCAACAATTGTGTGAACACGTGTTGTGATAAAAAGACGACAGCAAATCCAAAAACGAAGCATTGAAGTTAGTAGTAAAAGGGTTACTCCCCATGCGTATTTTAGGAATAGAAACATCTTGTGACGAAACTGGCATCGCCGTTTACGACGATGAAAAAGGGTTGCTGTCGCACGAACTATATAGCCAAGTAAAGCTGCACGCAGACTACGGTGGTGTTGTGCCTGAACTTGCGTCACGGGACCACGTGAGAAAGATCATTCCTTTAATTGAAAAGGCTATGGAAGACGCTAACACCCAACCATCAGAGATCGACGGCGTTGCTTTTACCCAAGGCCCCGGTTTAGTGGGCGCATTGTTAGTGGGTTCGTCTGTCGGGCGTTCATTGGCCTACGCGTGGAATGTGCCAGCAGTGGGCGTTCATCATATGGAAGGGCATTTATTAGCGCCTATGCTTGAAGACGACGCTCCTGAATTTCCTTTCGTTGCTTTATTGGTTTCAGGTGGCCACTCAATGCTAGTTAAAGTCGAAGGCATTGGTCAATATGAAGTACTTGGTGAGTCTATTGATGATGCCGCTGGTGAAGCCTTTGATAAAACCGCCAAGTTACTTGGCCTTGATTACCCAGGCGGCCCTCTTTTAGCAAGATTGGCTGAAAAGGGAGAAGCGGGACACTATAAGTTTCCTCGCCCGATGACCGACAGACCAGGACTAGATTTCAGTTTCAGTGGTTTAAAGACCTTTGCGGCGAACACCATTCGCGATGCTGACCTAACTGGTGGTGATGCTGAGCAAATTAAAGCCAATATTGCCTACGCGTTTCAAGAAGCAGTAGTTGATACGCTTATTATAAAATGTAAGCGAGCATTAAAGCAGACTGGCATGAAGCGTTTGGTTATTGCTGGCGGCGTAAGTGCAAATACAATGTTGCGCAGTGAGATGAAAGCCCTGATGCAAGAGCTAAAAGGTGAGGTGTTTTATCCTAGCTTAGCGTATTGTACAGACAATGGTGCCATGATTGCCTATGCGGGCATGCAGCGTTTGAAAGCTGGGGAAACCTTGGCCTTGTCTTCACAAGCCAAGCCGCGCTGGCCCCTTGATACTTTATCGGCGATTTAGGTATTCATAAAAAACCGGTAATTAGGCGCCACACCTCGTTGTAAACGCTACTATGTCTTCCCTAAGTTCACTGGGGAAATATTGAGCATAGCAAGCAGGTAAAACAAAAAAGCATAAATAGAAGGCAATGGGAGCGCATTCCATTGCCTTTTGTTTTACTAAAATGAACATTGAGTAAGGACGTTAAACACCATGCGCTTAGCAACAGACGGAACAAAACAAAATGCACCGCTATTCTATTTAGCATTGTCGTTATTTATTTCGCTTACCTTTGCAGCGCTCACTGCGTCCAATGCATTTGCATCAAGCAAAGCACCCTTGAATGACTTTGTAAAAGGCCTGAAGCAAGCGCAGCAAGATCAGTATGTCGTGCTCATTTCTCTTGATGGATTTCGCCACGACTATATCGAATTACACAACGCGCAACACCTTGGTGCTATTGCAAAGAAAGGGGTAAGAGCGTCGTCTATGACCCCTGTTTATCCTTCAAATACTTTTCCCAACCATATTTCACTGATCACTGGGTTATTACCGAAACACCACGGCATCGTGAACAATCGATTTTTTGATAAGTCTCGCCCAACGAAAGAAGGCTACGCGCAGTACAAGCTGGGTTACGGCGGCATGGACAGCACGTGGATTACGGCAACGCCGTTATGGAACTTAGTGGAATATCATGGCATGAAGGCAGCTACCTTCTTCTGGCCAGAGTCTGATTCACGCATATCAGGTACCTTGCCTAGCTACTTCTATCACTACTCTAAATACGCCGATTACCAGCAGCGGGTAGATCAAATTATAACTTGGTTGAAACTGCCTGAGGTGTCGCGCCCTCGCTTTATTGCGGGTTATTTCTCGCTTACCGATTCGGTTGGACACGACGAAGGACCTTTTGCCGACAAAACCAATGATGCGGTGCAGGAAGTGGATGCGCTTATTGGTCAACTTTATGAACGCATTAACGCATTAGATTTGCCGGTAAACTTGGTGGTGGTGTCGGACCACGGCATGACCCCCATTGATGAAAGTCAGCTTATAGAAGTTGAGTCTTTATCTATACCTGATAGCTTCATTATTGAAAATGAAGGAGCGCAAGTTCATCTTTACGCCAAAGTGGGCGTGAACGATAAACAAATCACCGAAGAAACAGAACGTCTTACCCATATAGCCGAAAACCGTTACATTGTGCTTAACGATACCCAGCGCGCTGAGCGACATATGGAAGTGGGAAATAGAACCGGTGACATCATTATTGAGATAGCCCCGCCAGCACGCTTTAAAAACGCCAACAGCATGCATATTAGTAAAGGTGGGCATGGCTACATGAACACGCTGCCTGATATGGGGGCGACGTTTGTAGCAGTGGGACCTGCGTTTAAAACGAATACCACCCTACCTGTGTTTAGCAACCTGGAGGTTTATCCTGCGTTGGCCAAAATACTTGGCATTGCGCCGGTTACGCCAATAGATGGTAAGTTAGATGTGCTGGAAAAGGCGCTTACTCTTTAACTTTTCCCTTATCCCATACTTTACTTTCATTGCCCGCTAAAAGACGGGCAATGTTGTCTTTGTGGCGTAGAATGATAAGCAGCGAAAGCATTGCCACGGGCACGGTATATAAAGGCTTAATCAAAAATGTAAATAACGGCGCAAGAGATACTGCGATAAGCGCGCCTAATGAAGAATAGCCCGTAAGAAACACCACTACTACCCAACTCAAAATAAGCAAACCTGCTAAATCGAGGCCTATAGGGAGCATAGCGCCAAACGCAGTGGCGACGGCTTTTCCACCTTTGAAACCAAAATAGAGCGGAAAAATATGCCCCAAGCACGCGAAAATAGCAATGACGCCTAACATGATTGGCTCTATGCCCAGAAAGTAACTGCCGTAAACGGGAATAGTGCCTTTTAGTATATCCATGACAAGCACGAGGAGTGCTGGAACACGACCGCCCAGTCGATACACATTGGTAGCACCTGGGTTTTTAGAGCCGGCGGTTCGTGGGTCTGGTAAACCAAACAGCTGGCTTATAACCACAGCACTTGAAAGTGAACCGAAAAGATAGGCAACAGCGATCATCAAAAGAGTTAGCGAAATCATTTTGTCATTCTAATTATTAAAAATATTGCCTTTTATTACGTTAAATTTGGTGTGTGCAAGTTCAATGGGCTTTAGTCGCATTAAATTGTGAAACCTTGGTTGCTCCCAGTTGTCATACAGCGGTATAGTTGTGCCACACAAGCGTAAAGCTACTCCATCCAAACGCGATATACCACCGTTTACCAGCAATATGTGGGTGAAAGCGCAGTAGTAAGACCAGTAGTAGGGCTAATAAAAACGGCGATAAACTGGTTTGATAACAGTACAAGATGAAAAATTCCATGGGAAAAATTTATATAACAGGGCTTGAAGTAGACACCCTGATTGGTGTTTATGATTGGGAGCGAGTAAGAACCACCCAGCTACTTCTTGATGTAACACTTGATGTTGATTTAAGCGCTGCGATGCAAAGCGACGATGTTGCAGACACTGTAGACTATGCAAAAGTGGCAGAGTGTATTGTAGAATTAGGCAAAGAAAGCACATTTGAGCTACTTGAAGCTTTAGGTAATAAAGTGATGGACGCCGTTCTTGATAATTTCACCGTTGCGTCAATAACGCTTAAAATTGTTAAGCCTAATATTCTTCCCAATGCGCAAACCGTTGCCGTTGAAATGCGTAAAGAGCGCAATTAATGTCACAACACACCATCTTAATCAGCATTGGCTCTAATATTGAGCGCGAGCATTACACAAGGCAATCTTTGGTTGCCCTAAAACAACACTTCTCAGATGTTGCAGTGTCTTCGGTCTACGAAAGCGAAGCGGTGGGCTTTAACGGCAGCCCTTTTTATAATGCTGCTGCCCGTGCGACGACGTCAAAAAGTATAGAAGAGGTGTGCGCAATTCTTAAAGCCATTGAAAAAGACAATGGCAGGGTGCATACAGACAAAAAATTCTGTGCCAGAACCCTTGATCTCGACTTGCTTACCTATGATAGTAAGGTAACTACAACCCCTGTGGTTTTACCTCGCGAAGAGATTTGCTACAACGCGTTTGTGCTGTGGCCGTTAGCTGAACTTGTTCCCAACGACATTCACCCTGAAACGCAAGAAACCTATGCCAAAATGTGGCAAAACTTTGATAAACAGAAACAGCAATTATGGCCAATTGACTTTACTTGGAGTTAAGCAAAGGAATGACACTTTTCGAAATTATTATTCTAGCAATTATTCAGGGCGTTACTGAGTTTCTTCCCATTAGTAGCTCTGGGCATTTATTGTTGCCCGCTGAACTTTTTGGGTGGGTAAGTCAGGGCTTAGCGTTTGACGTTGCTGTACATGTGGGAAGCCTTCTAGCGGTAATGATTTATTTTCGCCAAGAAATAGGGCAGATGACCGTGGCATGGGTAACACAAGGGTTTAGCAAGCAACAATCTACCGACAGCAAACTTGCTTGGTACGTAATTGTGGCGACTATTCCAGCGGTTATTATTGGCTTTTTAATGAAAGGCTGGATAGAAGAAAACGCACGTACGGCGCTGGTAATAGCGGGTACCACTATTATTTTTGGTTTGCTGCTATGGTACGCCGATGCCACTGCAAAACGCGAACAAGAGCTAGAAGGACTGACACTTAAGCAAGCCATCTATATCGGGTTAGCCCAAGTATTGGCACTCATTCCTGGCACATCTCGCTCAGGTATTACGATGACCGCAGGTTTGATGTTAGGCCTTAAGCGCGAAGCGTGTGCACGCTTTTCCTTTTTGCTGTCTATTCCAGTTATTTTAGGCGCGGGGCTTTTAGCCACTCTCGACCTGCTTAATGCCAACGAAGCGGTAGACTGGTATGCGTTGCTTTATGGCGCGGCGTTTTCATTCGTAAGCGCCTACCTTTGTATCTATTTGTTCCTAAGCTGGATATCGCGTATCGGCATGCTGCCTTTTGTTATCTATCGCTTGGCGTTGGGCGTAATACTACTGTGGTTTGTTTTCGCTTAAGTAAAGAAAAAGGGCGCTATTCTTCGTATGAGGGGTTTTCGTATGAGGGGGTTATTCGCATGAGAATGTGCCCCAGCGCCGCACAATAGCACTTAATTTTTAATTATGTTCGCAGGCAAATGTTTTAACACCGCTAACATAATTGGTAATCACCTAATTGGTAAGGGAAGTGAGATATGGCAGAAACAATATTTGATAAAATCATCAGCAAGGAAATTCCAGCGGACATATTGTACGAAGATGAATTGGCGCTGGCGTTTAAAGATATAAACCCTCAGGCACCGACTCACTTTCTGGTTATTCCGAAAAAGCAAATTGCAACGGTAAACGATATAGCCGAAGAAGATCGCGAAGTGGTGGGGCACTTGTCATTTGTTGCAGCAAAAATTGCAAAGGAGCAAGGGTTTGCTGACCAAGGCTTTCGTACGGTAATGAACTGTAATGAATACGGTGGTCAAACGGTATATCACATTCACCTTCACGTGTTGGCAGGCAAACCGCTAGGCTGGCCTCCTTACACTGAAAATATGAAGCAACACGTAGAGTAGCGTGGAAAGATAGGAATACAAAAATGCCGCCCTTGATAGTTATCTCAGGGCGGCATTTTTATTTTATGAGTACAGTACTTACTTAGTTAGCAAGCCCCAGTACTTTCTTACCTTGGTTGAAGTGAATATCAACCGGAATGCTCGCTGCCTCTAGGCGCGCTAAATCTGAAGCAAGATCGGGTTTAATTACACCCATAGTTTCTACTAGCTTCGCTACGCCATCGTAATCGCCGTCACCTTGTAACGTAAGGATTAGTTCAGATAGTGCTTCTACTGCGGCGCCCATCTTCTCCATATTTACGCGATACATGCCGTCTTCTGTTTTCTCGAAGGCGCCTTGCTGGGCAAAGAAGTTAAAGCGGATCATGTTCGCTTTTCCGTGTGCAGAGCTTGCGCCGAAGCGCACAGAACGGAAGATGCCAGCCATAAAGGTAACGTAATAATCTTCTAGTGTACCTTCAGTGATTTCACCTTTTTCAAGAAGACTTTGTACCATGTACAAACCTAGAATATCCGCTTTGCCTTCTTCAAGAGCCGACGCATGCTCTTTAAGTGCTCCGCGCACAGTCCCTGAACCATCTAGAGTATTCTTAATCCCTAAACCGTGTGCCACTTCATGAAACATGGTGTTCGCGAAAAAGGCGTCGAACGTAATGTGTTCACGTTGCTCTGGTACAATTAACGTATCCGCAATAGGCACCAAAATTGTATCGAACTTTGCACGCATTGCGTTTTTAAGCTGCAGACGGCGGGTACCTTTTTCTAGCTGTACTCGCTCGTCATTGGGCAAGTTAATTGCAATGGTCTTACTGCCTGCATTAGAGTGGCCGGCATAATAAATAACATCATAAGCGTTAAGGTCTGCATCAGAACCTGGCATTTCCGCTTTATATGCCTTAGCAACCGGAAGGCCTTGCTGTAATTCAGGTAAGAAGGCCGCGTATTTAGCTAGCTTTTCACTCCATGCTAAATCTTTAATGAGTACATAGGCTTCAAACGCTGCGCGATAGCCAAAGAGCTGATCTTCGTAGCTTTCAATAGGACCGATAACCAGCTCAACAGGGTTGGTTTTCATATCCATCCACGCCATGTCAGAAGCCAGGTAGTCGTTTGATAGTAGGGCTTCAGAACGCAGCTGCAAATATTGTTTAAAGCTTTCATCTTCAGCAAGCTCTGACGCTTTTTTAAGTAAGTCAGACGCCTTCATTAATTCGCTTTTAAAGGCTTCAGAATAAGGAACCGAATAAAGGTTGCCCGCTTCATCGCGCTTCACCATGGAATAAAGGCCTTGTTTGTCGCCAAAATCTGCCGTGGCAAATTCCTCTTTTTCCATATCATGGGGGTAGAACTCAGCGCCCAGCGATTTGTCTTCATAGCCACTTAAAAAAGGTGTATCGCCATTTAAGCGATCCCAAGGTCCATAGTTTATCGCTGCAAAGTGGCGAACTTTTTCGTCACTAATTGACGAAAGAAATGCATCTTTATCTTCAAAGAACGCTTGTTTCCAGAACAAGTCGTCCATAATTTTCGATGCATCAATTAACAGTGAAAGCATTTTGTGTTGATTGTCACTAAGGTGTGACAAATCGCTGGTAAGATCTACGCCGTGATAAATAGACAAGCGAGACTCATCAACAAGTAAGGTTTGCTCGGAAGCGGTTTCAGGCTTTGCTGTTTGAGTTGGTGTTGTATCGGCGTTTTTGCTGCACGCGGTCAGCATAAATAAACCCGCTACTGCAGCTGCAATAGGAGAATAAGTTGTAATTGTTTTTTTCATAATGACTCTTACCGTGTGGTTTAACCGCATTGATTTACAGTATGCGGGGCGGTGAATAGATAGCTCACTATAGCTATGCTTTTGATTTAATACAAAAGTATGAAAAATATTTGCTTAATATCAATAGTGGTTTGCTACCAGTTGACTATACTTTAAAAAAAGCTCTGGTGGTTCTGCCGTTGCTAATGATTCGCATCGACACTGTATTTTTTTAGTTGGTCGAAACTAAAGCGCTACTATAGTATGGTGATAGAAATACCATAATAAAACAATAAACGGTTTGTATTTTAGCGTGAAGCATAGAGGCCTATGTAAGTTAACGCACGGAATGCAACGTACAAACATCGAATCTATTTTAGTCATCAGTTTTGCTGGTGGTCGAGATGATTAACTGGTAAAGCAACCTATCGCCTTCACGAGGCTATTTGGAACTTTCTAAGGGTAGAAATATGTCTACACAGAACGCGCTTTCAACCATTTTGGTTGAAAAAATTAACAATGACACACTCGTCCTTCCCACGCTTCCTGCTATTGCATTGAAAGTCCGCAAAGCGGCAGACGATCCCGATATTAACTTAAACGCGATGGGTGATGTGATTGGTCAAGATCCATCACTTAGCGCAAGAATGATCAAAATTGCGAACAGTGCTTATATGGGACGTAGCGTAAAAGTTACTTCTATCAGCCAAGCGGTTACACGAATTGGTTTACGCCAAATTAAAAACATCTCTACTGCACTCGCTATGGAGCAATTATTCGTCTCTAAAAACGATGTAGTTGCACGCTATTTACAACAAGAGTGGGCAAATACAGTTAATATCGTGGCTAACTCTATGGCGGTGCTTCAGCTTTACATAGCGCGTACCAAAAAGCGTGAAATGAGCATGGATACCATGACACTAGCGGCACTGGTTCACAACATTGGTGTTCTGCCTATTTTGACCGAGGCTGAGCGTCACCCTGAAGTCTTTGCGAACCCTTCATTCCTTGAAGTGGCAATCGATAAATTAGCTGGCCGTATTGGTGCAAGTATTATGACAGAGTGGGGCTTCGGAGAAACCTTCGTTAATGTTTCAAAAAATTGGAAAGACCTAAGCTACATGCCAGAAGAGTTAACCTACATTGATTTCGTTCGTGTTGGCGCTGCAGTTTCAGGTGCGGTAGACAGTCAAAAAGATGCGATCTTAAACTTAGCTATTCAGCGCGGTGTGGTTGAAGATATGGGCGAGCTTCACTCTGGTGAGTTTGAAGAGCTTGCAAGCGCAGCGAAGCAAATCTTCTTGTAAGTATTTTAAGCTACAAAATACTGCAAAGGCCGGTACTGAAGCACAACTTCAGTACCGGCCTTTTCGTTAGGGGAAGCTGACAAATGGAAAGCTGACAATGAAACAGCACAAAGCAAACAAATGCTGCTACGCGCTAACAGGCTTCTTTTGAACGTAAAGCAGCAATAAACCTAACCCCAATCCCCAAACCGCTGAGGTCATGGAATATAAACTAAACCCTGACGCCGTACACAGCATGGTAAGCAACGCAGGAGCCCTGTGGTGCTCTACTTCCATAGCGCGAACCACCGCTCCTTGCAGCGTAGCTAATAAGGCTAGTCCAGCAAGCAGGTGAATAATGATACTGGGCATACTCACAAATAGCGCAACGACCACAGACGCTAATAGCCCCATGAACAAATACGCCACCCCCGCTGCTATAGCGGCTTTATAGCGCTGCGACTTTTCATTATCCGCTTGCTCACCCATGCATAGCGCTGCCGTTATCGCCGCTAAGTTAAAGGAAAAACCACCGAAAGGTGCTAATAAGGCTTGAACAATGGCAATGCCTGACAAAATTGGCTTGTGGTCGGGCGTATAGCCATGGGCGTGATGAATAGCTATGCCTGGCAAGTTTTGAGAAAGCGTGGTGATAAGAAAAAGGGGAAATGCTAATCCAATGGCAGCACTCAGTGAGAAAGTGGGCGTTACCCAAATAGGCTCGGGCAGGGTGAACATTGATGACAGCCCTGGTGAGTCGCTTGGTAAAGCAACTACACCATCTGCACTACTCATAAACAAACTAATGGTCACCGACATGACCAGCAACAACAGCATAAGATAGCGGGGAAATAGTCGGCTTCCTACTAAATAAGCCGCGATAAATAACGCAACTAAGTACGGCGCGTCATTAACATCACTGAATATCGCAAGGCATATAGGTAAGAGAATGCCGGCTAAAAGCGCCGATGAGATTGCTGGAGGAATCCGGCTTATTTGTTTAAGCAGGCTACGGCTTTGCGCTGTTACAAGAGAAAGCAAGGCACATAGTATAAATGCACCAATGGCTTCACTTAAACGGTACTCACCGATGCTGGTTAACAAAAAGGCCGCGCCAGGGGTAGACCAAGCGGTAACAACGGGCAGTTTGGATAGCCACGAAAACAGAATGCAGGTAATGCCCATACCGAGCCCAAGCGCCAACAACCAACTCACTACCATGTCGTCGCTGGCGCCGGCTTTACGCGCTACATCAATGATAATGACAACAGAACTACTGTAACCTACTGTAACCGCGGTTAGCCCTGCGCTGATATGACTTAACTTCCACTTGCTCATGAAAACCCTCGTGATGGAATTTCGATTTGGAATCGACCGAGCGATGAAACACGCTTTTAGTGTCTATCGAATGTGCTACTCTACCTTTTTGTGCGCTATAACGTACAATAGTTAACTTAACATCTGTGCGTTATAGCGCACAACTGGTTTATTAAACTCAGCGTCAAAATAAAAGGCCTTCATTACATGACAAAAGCAAATGCGCAGCCTTCTGCTATTTCAAGAAGTATTGCACAGCACCTGCAGTCTGTTCGTAAAGCTAGGGGGCTTTCCCTTGATAAAACAGCACAGTTGACGGGAGTGTCTAAAGCCATGTTGGGGCAAATAGAACGAGGCGAGTCCAGCCCCACAATCGCTACCTTGTGGAAGATAGCAACCGGTCTTGCGTGTTCTTTTTCTTCTTTCTTGTCAGGTGATGAAACCGCACCTACGTCCCAACGTGCCGATAACAAGTTCGCTAACGACCCAAACGTAACCATAAAAACGCTATTTCCGTTTAACTCAGCCACCCAGTTTGAAATGTTTGAACTATGCTTAACGGACTTTCATGAGCAGCACTCTTCGGCGCATCAAATAGGCGTCACCGAACATATTCACGTACTACAAGGAAAGTTAGGGGTTTTGCAAGATGGTCAATGGCAAACCTATCAAGCGCAAGCGCAATGTATATTGCGCGCAGACCAGCCCCACGGTTATCGAGATGAAGTAGGAGAAACGCGCTTTATTGTGGTTATTCACTATCCCACTTAAAGCGGTTGGGCAACTTTCTTGCAAAAGATAGGAGAAGGGTTAGGAAAAAGGCTAGGAAAAAAGCTAAGAAGTATTTGCGCTACATGACGGTTGCCAGTTCAAACAAGCAAGTTAATTAACAGAGCCTAATAAAAAGCCTAACTACCCCAAGGTAATTAGGCTTTTCGATAGCGCTAGGCTATCTTTCTCATCGGCTTAATATTTATTTGCCATAAGTTTATAAACTATCGTCGTTAAGATTAAGCGCACCACGAAGGAAGTTAAGCAGTGTACAAATTTCGGCTGACATAAGCGCGAACTCTGCATCAAGGCGCGCTTCAACCTGATCTTTTGGCACATCGTCAGTTTCTTCTTTAATGCGATCGGTGAACTTAACGCGTTTAATGGCGCCATCCTCACACATAATAGCCGTCAACGTCTCTGCATATTCGAATGCAACCTTTTGAACCAGCTTACCGGCATCCAAATGAATACTAATTTCTTCGCTATCTAGCGGCTGGTTTTTACAACGAATAACGCTGCCCGTGTCATCGGTAGATTTAAGCTCAGCTTCTTCAAGTAGACCTACACCTTCTGGTGTTGACTCAGTAACCCAGTGCGTAAGCTCGCTTTGAAGGCTTCTACGCGTAAATGGCACTACTGGAAGTGAGCCTATGGCTTTTCTTACCATGGCCAAAAAGGCTTCGGCTTTGCCATCAGATGATGCGTCTACTACGACTAAGTTGTCAGCAAGCGAAATAAAGCCGTGAGTGTAGGTGTTTTTCGTAAATGCCTGGGGCAGCAAGCGGGTTTGAATTTCTTGTTTAAGATCTGCCTTGGCTTTTTTACCTACTGGCGAACCGGTTTCCATTTCAATTTTGGCCACCATTTCGTCAAGCTCGGCATTTACCACTGCGCCGGGCAAGATCTTTTCCTGTTTCTTTAGGGTTATCCAAAAACGCTGTTGAACAACATGGAACATGGTGCCTTGCTTACCCGCCTGAGAAAACGGAGAGGCGAACCCCATGGTTGCTAAATCCTGGCTGCCGCATGGGCGAAAAGCGTGTTCGTTAAGGGCACGTTCTAAATCGCCCTCGTCTAGCGATAACGGCTGAGTAATTTGATAGGCTTTTACATTTTTAAACCACATAGTGTAAGCATTCTCTTGATAAAAATAGGGCGCAAGCCTACCAACGTAAGACTCGCGGTGCAATTGAATAAAAGGCCCTAGAAAGCGGGCACCTTAGATTGATAGTGGCAAGAAAGGTTAAGCACTCTTTTTCGGAAAACGAATGGTGTACTGTAAGCCGTTGCCAAGCGTACTGTCGGCCTCTATATGTCCATGCAGTGACTGTGTAACCAGGTTGTACATAATATGTGTGCCTAGACCGCTACCACCTTCTCCGCGTTTGGTAGTAAAGAAGGCATCAAACAACTTACTGAGCTCTTCTTCGCTTAAACCTTTTCCGTCATCTTGGTAGTGGATCACAACATTATTACCATCTTCTTTTACATCTAGTGTTACAGAGCCGGCCGCTTTGCTTTCAAAGCCGTGCGTAATTGAGTTAACCACCATATTGGTAACGATTTGAGCGATGGCGCCAGGTGCACAGGTCACAACTAAATTGTCGGGGCAGGATACGTTAATTTGATGTTCAGTATGCTTAAAACTGGGCTTAAGCGACTGAATGATCTCGTTAATATAGTCGCCCAACACAAATTCGCGCTCGGTTTCACTGGTCTGGTCAACGGCCACCTGTTTAAAGCTGGCGATGAGATCAGATGCGCGCTCCAGGTTATTTAAAAGTAATAGTGCAGTTTGTTCCGCTTCATCGATGAAGCTTGCCATGTTCTTACTGGTCAGGCTTTTATCTTCGAAGTCGGTCTTTAAATTGTTAAGTCGCTCTTGTAGAAAGCTGGCTGCGGTCACGCTTACGCCTAATGGCGTGTTTACGTCATGCGCGATACCGGCCACCAGACCGCCAAGCGACGCCATGCGCTCCGACTCGACTAATTGTTCTTGCGCTTGATGAAGTGTATCCATCGAACTGGCTAGCTCTTGGTTACGTTTGCGCAGTTCGGCTTCTATATACTGACGGTTTTCGTTTTCCTGGCGAAGCTCTCGCTGGTGGGCAATAAGCTCGTCTTTTTGCTGCTCTAAGTCGAGCATGATCTGAGACAACGACGCTGTTTTCTTTGCCACTTCTTGTTCTAAAATCAGGTTTTGGTCGTCTAGCTTCTTGTTGGCAAGAGTGAGTTCATTCTGCGCGTCTTTCAGCTTATTGTTTGAAATAATCAGGTCGTCAATAACGTGGTTGTAAGATTCCTTAAGCTGTAATAGCTCGTTGTCATCATCGAGCTTTATGCTGAGTTTGCTCTCTTCTGGGTGCTGAGGATCGAAATTACCCATTTGCTCGGTAATGGTTTGCAGCGGTTCAGAAAGCATGGTGCGAAATGCGGTCATGAACAAGAAGACCAGAAAGGTGGTTTTTACTAACGCATTACCGATAAGAAAAAATACGCCTACTTCAATACGGCTAAAAATAGTATCAAAGCTAGAATACAAGGTAACGTCGCCAACCGTAGATTCGCGACCTGAGAATTTAAATACTAGTGGGAAGCTGTAGCTAAATACGCCGCCGGGATGATCTTCAATTATTTCACGGTCAACCGGAGCAGGAGAGCGCTGAGCACGGATGCCGTACTCGGCAATGTAGTTACCGTTTTCACCACGAACTTGAAGCCCTTCAACAATAGGCAATGACATAAGGCCTTCGGCGATGGCACGCACTTGGTCGTGGTTAAGTTCCCACAAAGCGCGGGTCAGGCTAGAAGAAAAGGTGTTTTTTAGCGTTTGAAGCTCGCCTTCAACGTGATTTTTCGTGCTGAGGTATTCTGTAAAGATCTGTCCTACCGTCACTAGCAGCGTGAGAGAAAAGTACACTGACAACACTCTGGCTAAGAGTTTCCTTGATAACCCTGTCTTGACCGCAGCCATCGATAAACACACCCCTGTTACATCAGACCTTTTAAATCACCGACAACGCTTGGTAGTTGCTCACCTTTGCAACAATAACAGTCGGTTTTATGTAATTTCAAGAATATGCGTAATCGTATGAATAAACAAGATTATGTATTTAAACTTTGGAACAAGCTTGTATTAAACTTGACACATAAATGTAATCGTTTTAATAAAACTGTCACAGACCACATTAATAATAACGGCGTTTAAAAATGAGCAGGAATATTACGATGTCTCGTACAGTGTTGGTGGTTGAGGACGAAGCGCCTATCCGTGAAATGCTTAAGTTTGTGCTTGAGCAATCTGGTTTTAACATTATTGAAGCCGAAGATTTCGACATCGCGCAAGAAAAAATTTGCGAACCTTACCCAGATTTAATCTTATTAGATTGGATGTTGCCGGGAGGAAGCGGTGTACAGCTAGCTAAAAGTTTAAAGCAGCACGAGTTTACTCGTGACATTCCCGTTATCATGCTTACAGCCCGTGGCGAGGAAGAAGACAAAATTCGCGGCCTGGATGCAGGTGCTGATGACTACGTTACTAAACCATTCTCGCCGAAAGAGCTTGTGGCAAGAATCAAAGCAGTGATGCGAAGAGTAACGCCTACATCAAGCGAGGAGCCCATTGAATTTAATGGTCTTAAACTTGAACCGGTATCACATCGCGTAATGGCGAATGAAGAACCGTTAGACATGGGGCCGACTGAATTTAAGTTGTTGCACTTCTTTATGACGCACCCAGAACGTGTCTATAGCCGAGAGCTACTGCTAGATAATGTTTGGGGAACCAATGTTTATGTAGAAGACAGAACGGTAGATGTACATATTCGACGTCTACGCAAAGCTATCTCTCGCCACGGACATGATGCTATGATCCAAACAGTACGCGGCGCGGGTTACCGTTTTTCTACTAAGCTGTAATAAATGTAGTGTTTAGGGAGTAACATGGTGTTATTCCCTTGATGTCGCTGCGCCATCTGGGCATGCGCCCAATTCCACCTTTAACAACGCGAGCTATTTCATGTATTACCCGTTCTCTTGGTTGAGAAGTACATTGCGCTTAGTGCTATTCCTTGTGGTTTTTGCGCTAGTCGGGTGGTATCTAGATGATATGTTATTCGCCGTTGCCATTGGCGCAACCCTGCTACTGCTATTTAACTACTGGCATCTTTACAAGCTAAATCGCTGGTTATGGCATAGTCGTAAAATGTCTCCACCTACCGTGCGTGGCGTGTGGGAACATATTTATGAAGGGATTTATTACCTTCAGCGTCGTAACCGCAATAAGCGTAAAGAGCTTGGTGAATTGGTAAAGCGTTTTAGAGAGGGGTCTGAAGCCTTGCCTGATGCGGCGGTAGTGGTTGATGCTAAGGCCTGCATTATTTGGTGTAACCGCCTTGCTCGCTTGGATTTAGGGCTTAAATGGCCGCAAGACTCTGGGCGTCGAATCGACAACTTGTTGCGCCATCCGGAGTTTATTCAGTACTTTCATGCAGGGAATTATAAATACCCCATTGAAGTACCGTCACCTACCAACCCCAACAAAACCTTTGAATACCGGATTATGCCTTATGGCGATGAGCATTTGTTGCTGATTGCCCGTGACATAACGCGGGTGTCCCAGCTTGAAGAAATGCGTAAGGACTTTGTGGCAAATGTGTCTCATGAATTGCGTACACCGCTAACGGTCATTAACGGATACCTTGAAATTCTTCCTATTGATGAAGACTCCGATCCATTCATGCAAAAAGCGATGAAAGAAATGACATCGCAAACCCACCGTATGCAAAACTTGATAGAAGACTTGCTGGTGTTGTCGCGCATTGAAGCAAGCTCGGAACGCATCTACGAAAATGTTGTGAATATTCCTGTGGTTCTTGCGCAAGTGGAAAGAGAAGCGCAGGCGCTTAATAAAGAGAAAAACCACACAATAAACTTCCACATCGACAAAGAACTCTATGTTTTCGGTGTAGAGACCGAACTGCGCAGCGCTTGCTCAAACTTGGTGTTCAATGCGGTGCACTACACACCTGCCGGTGGTGAAATTAATGTGTACTGGCGACGTAAACCCAATGGCGCGCAATTTTCTGTGGTAGATAACGGTGATGGTATTGAGCCAAATCATCTAAACCGCCTTACCGAGCGCTTTTATCGCGTGGATAAAGCGCGCTCTCGCAAAACCGGTGGCTCTGGCTTAGGTCTTTCCATTGTAAAACATGTACTAAGTCATCATAATTCCCGTTTAGATATAACCAGTACATTGGGTGAGGGCAGCAATTTCTCGTTTGTGCTGGATAACGAGTTGATTGCAGAGCAACTGTAACCCTAAGAGGCGAGAAGTGTTGGTGAGCAAAAAGCATGACAAGATGAAAGGGCAACGCTACCGCCTTTCAACGTTACTTTTAGTAATAGGCTTATTGTTACCATTTGGAGCCCTGGCTGATTTTCAAAATACTCAAAGCTCGTCATCTGCTTCTGGTAGCTATCAAGTACCTGCCTATGAACGTAAGCCTGGGGTGGCAGGAAAAATATCCTCTGTTGGCTCAGACACGCTGGCAAACTTAATGACCTTTTGGTCACAGGAATTCAAAACCCTTTATCCTCAGGTCGGCTTTCAAATACAGGCGTCAGGTTCATCTACCGCTCCGCCGGCACTTATTGAAGGTACTGCCACCATAGGCCCTATGAGCCGAGAACTAAAACCCAGTGAAATACGGGATTTTACGCGAACCCACGGTTACCCGCCTACGGTATTAAAAGTGGCAATGGATGCCATCGCCATTTTTGTGGATAGACGCAATCCGCTGCCGGGTATGACCCTTGAGCAAGTTGACGCGGTGTTTTCTGAAACCCAGTTTTGTGGCAGCAATACAGCCATTACCAATTGGTCTCAGCTCGGCGTTGACGATATAGGCTATCGTTCTCCTATCAGGCTGTACGGTCGAAATTCAGTATCGGGTACTTACGGCTTGTTTAAAGTGATGGCGCTGTGCGATGGTGACTTTAAGAATACGGTAAACGAACAACCTGGCTCTGCATCTGTAGTATTGTCCGTGGCCAGCGGTACAGGCGCGATTGGCTATGCCGCTTACGGCTATAAAACCGCAGGAGTTCGCGCTCTGCCTTTAGGTGAGTCGCTAGATAGCTTAATCCCTCTTTCTATTGATACGGTGCGCAACGAAACGTATCCGTTTGCCCGTTTTCTTTATTTAGTGATAAATAAAAAGCCTGGTGAGCCTTTACCTACTCTGGAAAGAGAGTTTTTGCGCTATATCTTGTCACAGGAAGGGCAGCAGCAGGTGTTAAGAGACGGATATTTCCCCATTCGTGAAGACGTACTGGTACGCCAACGCCGACTGCTTGACGAATAAAAAGTGCCATTCAGAATAACGCTAACCACTCTAATGCCGCTGAACAAATCAACAAGTTTTTTAGGTGGAAGCCTTTTTAAAGTCTACTTCACTCTACCTGCTATGTCATAATTGCGTCACAAATCAAAAGAGTATATTGACGAAAACTGACTAATTGGGATTGAAAGAAGGGGGCGGTTGACAAAAAATAGAGTCTACGTTCGGTCAATAAATTCAGGTTTTTACCAATTAAGTTTTGGAAAAATATACAAAAAACAAATCCCCAGTTGCCAAAGTAAGTCTTCTAAACGTTTTTTTAGCCCAAAATTGAACTTTTTCTATGAAACTTTTGTTACAGCGACTTAATGTAACAAATGTGTCATCTACCTCAGTTAAAGTTTCCGCGTTTTCAAAATCCATAACTATACCGTACCTGGAGAAACACATGGAACTTAAGCAACTTTTCAAGGCTTCAGCTATTGCTACTGCACTTGTTCTAGCAGGCTGTGGCGGCGATATTAATATCAGTGAAGGTGATATTGATAACAGCGTAACTAATAATAACGGTGGAAACACTGGTGGCGATACTGGTGGCGATACTGGTTCAGATGATACAGCTCCAGGTGAAGTAAGCTCTTTCCTAAGTGGTGAAGTTTCTGATGCGTTCGGCCAGTCGGTTGAAGTACGCGTTCTTTCTGGTCGTTTAACAGCTGATGATGCTGACGATCAAGGCGTTATCACGCTAACTAATGACACAGTGTGGGCACTTGAAGGTCCAGTATTTATTGGTAACGACAAAGCAGACAGCGTAACGCTAGCAATCGAAGAAGGTACAGTCATCTTTGGTCGCACTGGTGCAGATTACCTTGTAGTTAGCCGTGACTCTAAAATTGAAGCAGAAGGTACAGCATCTTCTCCAATCATCATGACTTCATTCAATGATGTTGTAGGCGACGAAGTTGGTGCTGGTCAATGGGGTGGTGTGGTTATTCTTGGTAACGGTACATCGACTAAATGCCCGCAAGACGGTTCTGATTGTGCGCTTCAGGTTGAAGGTGCAGAAGAGGGTGCAGTATTTGGTGGTACAGACGATACAGACAGCTCTGGTATCCTTAAATACGTAGTAGTGAAATACGCTGGTTTTGAAATTGCGCCAGACAACGAACTTAACGGTATTACGTTTGGTGGTGTTGGCTCAGGTACAGAAGTTGATTATGTACAAGTACACAGCAACGCTGATGACGGTGTAGAATTCTTCGGTGGCGCGGTAAACGCGAAACACTTAGTTTTAACAGCTAACCAAGATGACTCAGTAGACTGGGACAACGGTTATAAAGGTAAGCTTCAGTATGTTTATGTTCAGCATGCCGCTGACAACTCTGACGCAAACCGCGGTATTGAAGGTGACGGCGACGGTGGTGACGGTCTAGAATTCTCTAAGCCAATGCTCGCTAACATGACAGTTATCGGTAACACTTTCGACACTGCTGACGCTGACTCTGAAGGTCTTCTACTTCGCGACCAAACTGGCGCAAACCTAATGAACTTCCTAATCACTGGTCCAGAAGCAATGGGCGAGTGTTTAGAAATGGACACAGACGAAACGGTTCAAGCTAACCTTTCTGACGGTGATCTAACCATGACTTACTCAGCGATTGCTTGTTCTGAGCCGTTCAACACGCCAGAGGGTGCAGTAGACCTTGAAACATGGTTCACAGGCCAAGAAGGTAATCAGCTAATCGCATTTGAAGACCGTGCAAATCTTGGTCTTAACCCAGACGGTACACTTACAGCAGAAAGTGCGCTTCTTACTGCTGGTGGCGACGCATCTACATTGCTTGATACTTTCTTTGAAGCAAACACATTCATCGGTGCGATTGGTGAAGATGACTGGCGTCAAGGTTGGGCTTTTGGTTTTGGTGGCGGTAACATCGAACTAGCACAATCTGCTTCTGGCTGTCCATCAGGTACAACGTCAATTACGCCAGTAGACGGTTCAACTACTACGTGTGAAGTGTCTGGTACTATCACGTCTGACCTAACGCTTACAGAAGGTAATTTCTACGCGCTTTCAGGTGCAGTATTCGTAGGTGGTGATAAAGAAAACAGCGCAACCCTTACTGTTGAGCCAGGCGTAACTGTTTATGGCGCATCTGGTAACGACTACCTAGTAATTAGCCGTGACTCAGAAATCAATGCAAACGGTACTGCTGAAAACCCAATTACTTTCACATCACGTGACCACGTTGTTGGCGGCCTTGAGGCGGGTGAAGCTGGACAATGGGGCGGCATGATCGTTCTAGGTAACGGCGAATCAACTAAGTGTCCTCAAGACGGTACAGATTGTTCACTTCAAGTTGAAGGTGCACAAGAAGGTGCAGTTTTCGGCGGAACTGACAACACAGATAGCTCTGGTACACTTCGCTACGTTCGCGTAATGCACGGTGGTTTTGAAATTGCACCAGATAACGAACTAAACGGTATTACGTTTGGCGGTGTGGGTTCTGGTACTACTGTTGAGTATGTACAAGTTCACAAAAACGCAGACGACGGTGTTGAGTTCTTCGGTGGTGCAGTAAACGTTAAGTATCTTACGCTAACAGGCATTCAAGATGACTCAGTAGACTGGGATAACGGCTACGTAGGTAAGCTTCAGTTTGTACTTGTTAAGCACGCTGAAGATAACTCTGATGCTAACCGCGCAATTGAAGGCGACGGTGACGGCGGCGACGGCACAGCGTTCTCTAACCCTATGGTTGCTAACATGACTATCATTGGTAACGAGTTCGACACTGCTGATGCAGACTCTGAAGGTGTTCTACTTCGCGACCAAACTAATGCACAACTTTACAACTTTGTTGTAACTGGTCCAGCGGGTATGGGTGAGTGTTTTGAAGCCGACTTAAGCGATGGCGATACTACGCTACTTGCTAACATGGATGGTACCAACACGCCTCAGCTTACTTTTGAAACATCTGTACTAGCGTGTGCTGAAAACATCAAAGACTCTGGCGACTTTAGTCAAGAAGATTGGTTCACTGCGCAGGCAGGTAACAGCCTACTTGATAACACTGCAACAGTACTTAACGGTATTTACACAGTAGATGCAACAGTAGCGACTGACGTATCGACGCTAGACAGCTTCTTCTCTTCAGTAGACTTTATCGGCGCAGTTAAAGACGCTGATAACGACTGGACTGCGGGATGGACTGTTGGTCTTGAATAAGACTCAGTTCGCATAGCTAAAAACAAGCAAGTGCGTTGCAAAAGTGGCGCACTTGCTTTTAAGTTTGTAAAACACGAATAATTATCGTGAAAGTATTCCTTTCTAAAGAGGTTCATCATGAACAGACCTGCTAACAGGTTTCTTCTAAAGCCCATTAGCTTAGCCGTTGCAGCAAGCATTTTGTTTCCAACGACTATAGCCAACGCTCAATCAAACGAAGAAGAAGTGATTGAGGAAGTTGTCGCTACCGGTACGCGCTTAAAAGGTACCGCGACAGCAGTAATGGAAGAACGTAAAAATCAAGCCTTCGTAGCTGACATCATGGGTGCTGAGCAGATAGCTCGTACTGGTGACAGTGACGCTGCGGGCGCACTTCGCCGTGTAACTGGTCTAACACTTGTAGATGGTCGTTTCATCTATGTTCGTGGCCTTGGTGAGCGTTACTCATCAACACAATTAAACGGCGCAATCGTGCCAAGCCCAGATCCAACGCGTAACGTTATCCCTCTCGACTTGTTCCCGTCGAGCATTATCGAAAGCCTTGCGGTTCAGAAATCGTATTCACCATCTATGCCCGCGGCATTCGGTGGTGGTAACGTAAATATCCGATTGAAATCTATACCTACACAGCGTGTTTTCAACGTATCGGCTGCGGTTGGTATCGATACGGAAAACTCTGGTGATGTGTTAGATTATGCTGGTGGTGGACGCGATTGGACAGGTGAAGACGACGGTACTCGTGGCGTTTCAGCAGCTATTCAAGAACGTTGGGATTCAAAAAATTTCTTAGACGATCTTGAGCCAGAAGAAGCATTAGAACTATTCAAAGGTGTTAATAGAGAATACGGGCTAGAAAGAGAGTCTGCCGATCCTGACATGCGCGTTAATGTCACTTATGGTGACAGCTATGATTACGATGACGACTGGCGCTTTGGCTTTTTGGTAACTTCACGTTATTCAGCCCAAACCCGCTCTTCTGAAGAATACGAGCTACAAGACCCTGACTTAGTCGGCGATGACATTATCAATGTACGCTTCTTTGATGATATCCAAGGTACAGAGCAAACGGTGACTTGGTCTTCACTATTAACACTAGGTGTAGACTATAACCGTCAACATCGTATTGATTATAGCCTTATCGTGCTAAACGATACGCGCGACGAAATCCGCGAGATGTTCGGTAATACTGAAAACCTGAACCAAGCAGAAGGCTTGCGTATTAGAGATATTGATGTTCAGTACGAAGAACGCTCGCTATATACCAATCAACTTAAAGGCCAGCATACAATCCCAGAGCTAAACTTCATGGGTATTGACTGGACATACTCATTAGGCCGCTCGGTACGCTATGCGCCAGGTAACTTCAATGCACGCTTCGTTATGGAAGATGTGAATGAAGATGGTATTTTTGACGATGAAAACGAAATCTTCTTATCTGATGCACAAACTGCTGCTCGTTATACTTTCCAAAATCTTCACGACCGCTTGGAGAACTTTGGCTATAACGTGACTTACCCGATGACAATGGGTAAGTGGGAAACTGAGTACAAAGTGGGTGCAAGCTTTGTAACCAAAACTCGTACTGCAGAAAACCGCCGTTTCGATATCAATACGTTAGGTGTTGAAGACCGTTCAATATTAGATGGTAACGACTTTAGCGAAATCTTCAGCGACAGCGTTTTAGACACCCTGTCTTTGTCTAGCCGACCTATCATTCGTGATACGACTATTGCTGGTGATGACTATGTAGCGGGTCAAAAAATTGATGCGTACTATCTAGAAGCTGATTTCTTCTATGACAACAAGTGGCGTTTCACTGGTGGTGCCCGTTATGAAGACTTCCGTCAGGTAGTGGCGCCATTGGATCCGCGAACAAACCAATTTGACTTGAGTGATGAAGCAGATCGTTCACAGCTAGCGTTTCAAGAAGACGGGTTTTATCCAGCGCTTGCTGTAACTTACTTCTTAGAAGACGATATGCAGTTAAGAGCGAGCATCGGTCAAACAGTTGTGCGTCCTGATCTTCGTGAAGTGTCATCAGCAACTTACCTAGACCCATTAACTAACTTCCCGATTGCAGGTACACCTGGTGTAAGCACAACAGATATCATTAACTATGATTTACGTTGGGAATGGTACCGTGAAGCAGGCAACAACGTATCGGTAGGCTTATTCTACAAAGACATGGAAGCGCCAATTGAATCGGTACAGTCTCCAGCTCAGGATGGTCCACCGCTAATTCGTATTGCTAACGCAGAATCTGGTGAGGTTTATGGTGTCGAAGTTGAATTCCTACAAGATTTGGCCTTTATTGGTGACGGTATCTGGGACAACTTGTTTACTACAGGTAACATCACTGTCAGTGATTCTGAAATCGTATTAGATCGTCAGAATATTGTTGAGCAAACCGGTGTTTCTGCGGCGATTACTAATGTTGAGCGTCGTATGACGGGTCACTCTCAGTATGTACTTAACATGCAGTTGGGTTATGACTCAGATAACGGTGAACACTCTGCCTCACTCGTCTACAACGTATTTGGTGAGCGTATTCTAATTCCGGGTATCGACGGTTTCGACGATAACTTCGAACAACCATTCCATTCACTTGATATGGTGTACAACTATTACCCAGACTTTAATAGCACTGTCACATTACGCGTTCAAAATATTCTAGGTGAAGATCGTGAAATTGAATTCAATGATACGTTGCTTAGGTCGGAGACAAGGGGTACAGGTATTAGGTTGTCATATAAATATGACTTCTAAACCTTAACTTATTACAAAGGCCGCTAACCAGCGGCCTTTTTTATGTGCAATAGATGACACTTTTGGTCTATTTATGACAGTTTCGTAATAAAACTGTCACAGAAAACTCCTATCCTACGCGCAGAAATTTATAGTCGGACAAAACCGATTTCTTTTAACTTTAAAGGTTTGAATGTATGAAGCTTATCAATGCCTTGCTTGTAGCAGGTGCGCTAGCAGCGACACCCGTGCTTGCACAAGACGATGAAGTCTTAAAACCCGTTGTCGATGAGGCAGCGAAAATAAACGAGTCAGCGGCGAAATCGCAAGAAAAGATTAACGGTATTACCGACCAAATCGACAGCAAACTTCAACAGTTCAAAACATTGATGAAAGAAATCGAAGGCCTTGAGGTTTATAACACTCAGCTTCGTAAGCAAATCAATAACCAAGAACAAGAAATGGCAGATCTAAACGCTGCTATTGATGAAGTATCTGTTGTTGAGCGTCAAATCACACCACTAATGATGCGCATGATTGACGGCCTAGAGCAGTTTGTTGCGCTAGACGTACCTTTCCTTCCTGAAGAGCGCGCAAATCGCGTAGCTGACCTTCGCGCCATGATGGATCGTGCCGACGTTGCAGCGTCTGAAAAATTCCGTCGCGTAATGGAAGCGTATCAGGTAGAGATGGACTACGGCCGCACTATGGAAGCGTACAGCGGTATTCATTCAATTAACGGTCAAGAGCGTGACGTTGAGTTCCTACGCCTTGGTCGTACAGCGCTAATTTATCAAACACGTGATGCAAGCATGCAGGGTGTTTGGAACAAGCAAACTCGTCAGTGGGAAGAGCTTGATAGCAGCTACCGTACACAAATTACAAAAGGTCTGCGCATGGCGAAGAAGCAACTTGCACCAGACTTGCTAATGCTGCCAGTGGCAATTACAGACTAAGAGGTTGATGAGAATGTTTAACACAGTAAAACGTATCGCTGTTGGTCTAGCAGCCCTTAGCATCAGCGTTGGTGCTTTCGCACAAAGCGACCGTGCCATGGACTTAGACGCACTTCTTAAGCAACTAGAAGAAGGTCAGTTCGCACAGTCTCTGCAAAACAAACAGCGTGAGCGTGATTTCCAAGCGCAACGTGCAGAGCAAGATCGCATTCTTCGCGAAACTCGTGAGAAGCGCGACCAGATGCTTGCGCAATCTGAAAAGCTTGAAACTCAGTTCGAAGAAAACGAATTCAAACTAGCAGATCTTAACGGTGCACTAGACACACGTCTTGGTTCACTTAAAGAGCTATTCGGTGTACTTCAGCAAATCGCTGGCGACACCAAAAACAAATTCTATAACTCAGTGGTTTCTGCACAAATCCCTGGCCGTGCTGACTTCCTTGATAAAATGGCACAAGATATGGGTTCAAGCTCAAAACTTGCATCAATTGAAGAAATTGAGCGCGTTTGGTTTGAAATGCAGCGTGAAATGACTGAAGCCGGCAAAGTAACTACGTTCAAGACAGACGTTGTTGAAGCTGGCGGTGAAAAAGTGAATAAGTCTGTTGTTCGCGTAGGTCCTTTTGCACTTGTTGCTGATGGTAAATACCTAGAATACAACGGTGTAACAGGTACGGTGTCTGAACTTGTACGTCAGCCTGCTGACCGTTACATGGACTCTGCTGCTGAACTACAAGCATCAAGCGGTGAATTAGTACAGTTCGGTATCGACCCAACGGGTGGTTCAATCCTAGGTCTTCTTGTTCAAGCGCCTAACCTTCAAGAGCGTGTAGAGCAGGGCGGCGTAGTAGGTTACATCATTCTTATCGTTGGTGCGTTCGGTCTTCTACTTGCCCTTGAGCGTCTTGTAACGCTGTCGCTTATTCGCATGAAAGTGAACAAGCAACTTAAGAGCAAAGAAGTTAACACTAACAACCCGCTTGGCCGTGTACTTAAAGTACGTGACGAGCACCCAGACGCTGACGTTGAAGCGCTTGAACTTCACCTTACAGAAGCGATTTTAGGCGAAGTGCCTAAGTTAGGTCGTAACCTGACTATCATTAAGATTATTTCTGTTGTAGCACCGCTTATGGGTCTACTAGGTACGGTAACCGGTATGATTAACACCTTCCAGGCTATTACCCTGTTTGGTACAGGTGACCCGAAACTGATGGCAGGTGGTATTTCAACTGCACTTGTAACAACGGTACTAGGTCTAGTTGTAGCGATTCCAATGACACTGCTTTATGCAATGCTTAACACACGTTCTAAGAACATTGTGTACATCCTACAAGAACAGGCGTCTGGCGTAATTGCAGAGCGCGCTGAGCGAGGCTAATCATGATCGAGTTTCTAGAAGCAATTCGCGATTTCACAGAAACGGGTGGCCAGGTTCTCCTGGTCATCGGTCTGCTGATATTCGTTATGTGGCTTTTGATCCTCGAGCGTGCGATGTATCTGATGGTTTGGCACAAGCAAGCCAAGAAAGAAGCGATAGCAATGTGGACAGCACGTACCGATCGCTCTTCTTGGTTCGCAGAGCAGGTTCGTCAGAAAACAATTTCACAGTTAACCATGCGCCTAAACGGCAGCATCCCAATTATCCAGTCACTGGTTGCGCTTTGTCCGCTGCTAGGCTTGATGGGGACGGTTACCGGTATGATTGAAGTGTTCGATGTAATGGCGATTGCGGGCTCAGGTAATGCTCGTTCAATGGCGTCAGGTGTATCGAAAGCCACTATCCCCACAATGGCGGGCATGGTTGGCGCACTTTCAGGCGTATTCGCCGCTACCTGGTTAACTCGTATGGTGAAATCAGAACGCACGCATCTTGAGGATGCATTGATTATTCAACGTTAATGCTAGCTAAGCGTTAAGGTAAGGTATTTATTATGAAGCAGCACTTTCAAAACTTAGTCGATGAAGAAGAAGCAGCCATCGACATGACGCCCATGCTGGACGTCGTATTTATCATGTTGATCTTCTTTATCGTGACTGCGTCATTTGTGAAAGAAGCGGGTATCGATGTTAACCGTCCTGAAGCAGCCACTGCTGTGAAAAAGGACCGCGCTAATATCCTTATCGCTATTTCAGATAAAGGCGAAATTTGGATTAACAAACGCCGTATCGACGTTCGCGCAGTACAAGCGAACATTGAGCGTCTTCGCGCAGAAAACCCACAGGGTTCTGTTGTAATTCAGGCTGACAAAAAAGCCACAACAGAAACACTGATTAAGGTTATGGACGCGTCGCGAGCCGCTGGCGTTTACGATGTTTCGATTGCAGCCCAAGAGCAATAAATCATGCCACGATATTTAATCGCATTTGTTATTTCCCTTGCGATCACGTTAGGCCTGTTCTTCTTGATGCAATCGCTTATCAAGATGGGTGGCAGCGCACTAACTGAGCCGCCTAAGGGAAGCGTGCTTGACTTCGTAAGGGTTAAGCAGGATGAACAGGTTGAGAAAAAAGATCGTAAGCCGAAGAAGCCACCTAAGCCTGAAGAGCCGCCACCGCAAATGGAGCAGCCTCAAATGGACTCGCCTTCTCCGGATGCAGAAGGTACGTCGATGGACTTTGGTGCTGAAGTAGGAGACGACATCTCGTTAGAAGGCGGGTTGGCCCTCGAATCCGGTGACGGTGAATATCTTCCTATCGTTAAGGTTGCGCCAGTTTATCCAAGGCGTGCTCTTCAACGGGGTATTGAAGGTTTCGTTATTGTTGAATTTACAGTAACCAAGCAAGGCGCTGTGCGCGACCCAATTGTTGTTGAAGCTAACCCAGAAGGCATATTTGAACAAGCGGCCATTGATGCGGCGATGAAGTTTAAATATAAGCCTCGCGTGGTTAACGGCGAAGCAACAGAAGTGTCTGGTGTGCAAAACCGCATTTCGTTCCAAATTGACGGGTAACAGAACATGATGAGAAAACAGACGAATACATTGCTTAGTGCACTGGCGTTTGCATTTGCATCGGCCACGGTATCTGTACCTTCTATGTTGGTTGCTAGTGACGCTGTTGCGCAAGAGCAAAAAGCGAGCGAAAAGAAAACTCGTCGTGTGCCTACATTGCGCGGCAAGGTTTACGAGCAGCTGGCTCGTGCACAAACAGCGGCAGATGAAGCGGGTAATGTTGAAGAAGCTATCTCTATTTTGAAAGAAGTAGAAGATAAGTCTGATTCTATGAACGCCTACGAAAAAGCCATGATGTACAACTTTTTCGGCTTCATTTATTACAACAACGAAGACTATACAAAGGCGTTAGAATCGTTCGCGAAAGTCGTAGAGCAACAGCCTATTCCTGAAAAGTTTGAAATGACCACGCTTTTCAGTTTGGCTCAGCTTAACCTTATGCAAGGTAATTACGACGACACCATCACTTATTTGGAACGTTGGGAAAGCCTAAATACAGGCCCTGTACCGGTTAAAAATAAAGTGATAAAGGCCCAGGCGTACTACCAAAATAAACAGTACGACGAAGCTGCAATGTGGATTTCTGAAGCCGTTGCCGATCACGAAGCAGAAGGCATGATCCCTGATGAAGGGTGGTTAATTCTTCAACGTGCTATTTTTTACGAACTCAAGCAGCCTCAAAAGGTTAAAGACGTTCTTATTAAAATGGTGAAGTTGTTTGACGAGCCTAAGTATTGGATCCAGCTAGCTGGTATGTACGGTGAGCTAGGCGAAGAGCGCAAGCAGTTGGCTATCATGGAAACCGCCTATCAGCGCGGGTTCGTTAATACATCTGCTGATGTGTTCAATATGGCGCAGCTTTATTACTATCATCGCGTGCCATACAAAGGTGCCAAGTTGATGGAGCAGGCGATGAACGACGGTGTGCTGGAGAAAAACTTGCGCAACCTTAAGTTCTTAGGTCAAAGCTGGTCGCTAGCCAAAGAGCAAGACAAAGCCATACCCGTTATGATGCAAGCTGCTGAACTGTCTGAAGACGGTGAGTTAGATGCACAGTTAGCGCAAATTCTTCTTAATGAAGAGCGTTTCGACGATGCAATTGCTGCGGCAGACCGAGCGGTTGAAAAGGGCGATTTGAGAAACCCTGGTTTGGTTTACCTGATTAAAGGCATGGCACTTTACAACAAGAAGCAATATGCCCTTGCGCTTAATCAGCTAGCTGAAGCAGAAAAGCACCAAAAAAGTCGTGCTATGGCACAGCAGTGGAAGCAGTTTGTGCAGGGCGAAAAGCGTCAGGCAGACGCCATTGCAGCTGAGCTAGGTACAAGTTAAAAATCGTACTTTCGTTAATACATCATTTAAAAGGGTCGAATAATATTCGACCCTTTTTTATGCGCTAGGGAAAAGCACTTTGGGCTTCGTCGTACGCTTTTTGGAGCTTTTGTTCTGATATATCGGTGGCAATAGCAATTAGGTGGTCTACCCGCGGCGACGACTTGATGACGGGAACCAGAGTGGTGAATACGTACCAAGGCTCGCCCAACTTAGTCAGACTATGTACTTCGCCTTGCCAGGTTTGCCTTGAGATAGTGAAACAAAAATATCTGATTTTTCGATGGAAAACGCGTAAAACTGGGTATTAAGCGCCGCGCTGAATGTGCGGCGCAAGTGGGGGAGTCATTAAGCCGAACGAAGCTCTCTACGTAGAATTTTTCCGACGGTAGATTTTGGTAGCTCGTCAAGTATCGTGATCGACTTAGGGATCTTGTAATTTGTGAGGTGCTGTTTACAAAAATCAATGACGTCTTGTGTTGATACATCGCTTGAAACAGTAATAAATGCACACACTCGCTCACCGGTCTTTTCATCGGGTTTACCCACAACTGCGGCTTCCATCACGCTAGGGTGCGTTGTAAGAACATCTTCAACCTCGTTTGGATAGACATTAAACCCAGAGACAATAATCATATCCTTTAAACGGTCTACAATTTTAATTGCCCCAGACTCGGTGCGAATGCCAATGTCCCCGGTTTTAAAGAAGCCATCTTGGGTCATGACTTTGGCAGTTTCGTCGTCTCGGTTCCAATAACCCAGCATAACCTGAGGTCCGCGAACTGCAATTTGCCCTGACTCGCCTTCGGCCACCGGCTTATCATGGCTATCCAGTAACGCAACTTCAGTGCCTTCTAGTTCGTGCCCCACCGTGCCAATCTCTTCTTTACCTGGAATGTTAAAAGATACAACTGGCGCAGTTTCTGATAGCCCATAGCCTTCGGTGATGGTGTTCCCGGTTACGTCTTGCCAAATGGATACTGCGGCTTGAGTAAGTGCGGTGCCGCCAGACATCGTGAGGTGTAGTTTAGAAAAGTCTAACTTTGCAAATTCAGGGTGTCTTCCAAGACCAACAAACAAGGTGTTGATCCCCATGAATGCTGAAACTTTATGGGGCTTGAGTGTTTGAATGAAACCGTCGATATCCCGCGGATTGGGTATAAGAATTATCTGAGTACCTTTGGCAAAGAGCGCCATCATTCCAACCGTAAATGCATAAATATGATAAAGCGGTAATGGGCATACCAATACTTCTTCACCATCTTTGAAGCCCTCACCAATACGGTCGAGCATTTGGATGCAGTTAGCTAAAACGTTTTTATTACTTAAGGCTGCGCCCTTCGATACCCCAGTAGTACCACCGGTGTATTGCAACATGGCAAGTTCATCTAGAGCAATAGAAGGACGTGCAAATGCAGGCAGTGTATTGCCTAGCTCCACTGCTTGTGTGAATGAAACCGTACCATCAAGATTTGGTGCAGTGTTAGGGTCTAAAAGCTCTGTTGCCGATGTGGTGATAACGGTTTCGATAC
Organism: Alteromonas sp. MmMcT2-2; assembly: GCF_022348305.1. Classification (NCBI taxonomy): domain Bacteria; kingdom Pseudomonadati; phylum Pseudomonadota; class Gammaproteobacteria; order Alteromonadales; family Alteromonadaceae; genus Alteromonas; species Alteromonas sp. MmMcT2-2. Next base: position 133,873 of record NZ_JAKRFA010000008.1, on the reverse strand, counting down.
TAGTATCATCTTTTATGCTAGTGAATTTGGAGAGCAAATCACCCAGAATAACCAGAGCTTTCGCGCCACTATCAGTGAACTGGTGCTTCATCTCGCGTTCGGTATAAAGCGGGTTTGTATTTACTACAACAAGGCCTGCGCGTAAGGCAGCATAAACAACAATAGGGTTTTGAATTAAATTAGGAAGTTGTATGGCGACTTTGGTACCAGGAGACAATTTAGCTTCGTGAACAAAGTAGCGGGCTAACGCTGATGACTTACGGTCTATCTCGGCAAATGTAAGTGTTTGTCCAAGCGCCGTATACGCTGGCCTGTCGGCAAATTTTTGCAAAACGCTTTCAATATAATCGGCTAAGCAGGTCACGTTATCAGGATAAGTTATCATGTTGCTTGTTCCTAGTAGGGCAAAGTAAGTAGGGTGTTTTTGCCTTACAGTAGCAAACTTAACTTTTCATTTACATTAGGGTTGGGTTATTTAGTATTATAATTTTTAGTTATCAATTGTTTGTAGAACTATTACTTAAGTAACTATATAGCCCACCAGCACAGATGCCTGCCATGCATTGTGCGGAGAATCCTAAGGTAGTGCGAGCGCCTGCAATTAGGGTCACATTCAATATGGGCTGCATGGCAATGAGCATTAATAAGAACGACAGGCCTCCCGCTATTGTGAAAAGAATAAATCGGGTACGGTTGGAAGAGCCACTAGCATTTTGATTAAGACGCCTAACAATGAAATGTGTCGCCAAGAACGCCAACAATAAGGTAACAGCAATAATCACGCCGTAAGTAGGCAAAAGGCCTAGTGCATCTTGCCATATCATGAAAAACCAATCGCTTGGATTCATATCAACATCAATTCGAATGAGTCCGATTAAAACGGCACACGAGTGAAACGTACTTGCTAGTAGAAAGCCGACGGCCCATGATGGTAAAAAATGGAAAATAGTGCGTCGTATTAGGTTGTTCATTTTTGTAGTCCAAGATTTGTCGCACAGTGCATTAGAACAAAACTCAACAGGCCTCAAATGGTTTGAGCGTGGCAATTGGGTATACCATAGTATGTTAAGTAAAAGAGGACAATCACAATGAAGTCATGGCGTACGATGATCAGTTTACTGGCTTTTTCTTTATTGGGAGCTGCTTTGGCTCCTGCTTTTGCCGTAACTACTGCCTCTGAACTCACTCAAAAGCACGCATCTAATACTGAGCAACGTGAAGCAGGTAGCTCAAATCTAACGGCCTATGAAAATTTTGACCAGCATGTCATGACAGAAGATATCGCTACCTCACTGGCGTTTCCCAAGGCCTTAACGACGGTTATCGATAAGGCTCAGGCAAGCACCCATATATTGATAGTAACGCGAGATGGTGAGCTGGTAATTATTGACAATAAGGGGGAAAGTGCGCGGTTTTCTTTAATGCTCGATGACTTGTACACCAAAGGGCAAGGAGGCGTACTCGATCTTCTTATACCCTCGCAATTCCCTGAAGACAGAACCGTGTTGCTGAGTTATTCCAAGGGGAACGATAGTGCAAACCGTCTTGCCATAGTAAAAGGACAGCTTTTCCTTACTTCTGGCATTACTAACATTCAGCCAGTGTTAGCACTGGCACAAGCCAAAGACACGCCTGTGCACTACGGTGGGAAACTGCTTCAACTAGAGGGCAGTGCTTTACACACAAAACAGGGCTTTTTGGTTACGACAGGAGATGGCTTTGATTATCGCGAGCAAGCGCAAGTTATCAGTTCACAACTAGGAAAAGTGCTAGGGTTCACAATAGACGGCAAGCCGTTGGCCAACCCTCCTTTTCCTGATAACCCCTTTATTTTTAGTATTGGACACCGCAATCCCCAAGGACTTGTAGAGGGGAGTGATGGCAACCTATTTTTGCATGAGCACGGCCCAGATGGCGGTGATGAAGTAAACCTTTTACAACAAGGCGCAAATTATGGTTGGCCAGTTGTTACACTAGGCAAAGACTATTCCGGCGCTAGAATTTCGCCTTTTTCGACCTATCCGGGTATGACTGGCCCCATTGTAGACTGGACACCTTCTATAGCGCCATCCTCCATGATCTACTATTCCCATGGGCGTTTCCCGATGCTAGCTAATACGTTACTTGTTACCAGTTTGAAAGCCAAAGCTTTGTATGCAGTTAGAGCCGTATCGAACGAATATATCTCTACAAAAATTTTTGAGGGACCCGGGGGACGGCTGCGGGATATTGCGCTTGATCATCAAGGTAACCTGCTTCTTTTGACCGATGGTGAAAATGGAAGAGTGATCAAGGTATCGCCAAGAGAAAATTAGCCACAGAAAACATTAATAAATGAAATTTTGTTTCAAAATTGATGGTAATTTGTACTGGTATCACCATAAATAAAATGAATGTCTGTCATAAGTGCAACACTATTATTTATCTTTATTGGTCAAACCATTCAAGCTAAATATTGTCATTGATTTCAAATGATTTAATTCTAACTGTCTGAAATAGTTGGTTTAATTTTGCTTTTAATTAAAATGCGTTTTTCTAGCAAAAAATTACGTGCTTTAACACAACGACCGTTTAGGCGGGTGAATACCTAACTGTTTACTTTCAGTCATTACGTAACCGCTAAAAATCGGTTAAAATATCCCTCATTTTTATATGCGTATAGCTAAGACCGACTTAACACTACGCCCAAGTAAAACTAAGACCGAGAGAACTATATGAGTTTGTATTCAGAATATCTGGCAGAGATCGAAACCCGTAAAACGGAACTAGGTCTTAACCCTAAGCCAATCGACAGTGCAGATCTGCTGTCTGAAATTATTGCTCAAATTAAAGATACAACAAACGAGCACCGCGAAGACTCTCTAAAATTCTTTATCTATAACACCTTGCCGGGTACTACACCTGCTGCCGGTGTTAAAGCACAATTCCTAAAAGAAATTGTACTTGGCGAAGAAAAAGTAGAAGAAATCACCCCTGAGTTTGCACTTGAGCTTCTTTCTCACATGAAAGGTGGTCCATCGGTAGAAGCTTTGCTAGACCTTGCGCTTTCTGACGATGAAGCGGTTGCAAAGCCTGCGGCTGAAGTACTGAAAACGCAGGTTTATTTATACGAAGCTGATACTGAGCGTTTAGAGACAGCATACAAAGCGGGTAACGCGATTGCTAAAGACGTACTAGAAAGCTACGCGAAAGCTGAATTCTTCACCAAGCTGCCTGACGTACCAGAGAAAATCGAAGTCGTTACCTATATCGCTGCTGAAGGTGACATCTCAACTGACCTTCTTTCTCCTGGTAACCAAGCGCACTCTCGTGCAGACCGTGAACTTCACGGCCAGTGCATGATTACACCAGAAGCGCAGCAAGAAATTGTTGAACTAGGTAAAAAACACCCTAACGCAAAAGTTATGCTTATTGCTGAAAAAGGTACCATGGGTGTAGGTTCTTCTCGTATGTCTGGTGTGAACAACGTTGCACTATGGGCCGGTGAGCCAACAAGCCCTTACATTCCTTTTGTAAACAAAGCGCCAATTGTTGCTGGTACTAACGGTATCGCACCAATCTTCCTTACTACTGTAGACGTAACTGGCGGTATTGGTCTTGACCTTAAAAACTGGGTTAAGAAGACGGATGAAAATGGTGAAATCGTTCGCGATGCAAACGGCGACCCAGTGCTAGAAGAAGCATATTCTGTAGCAACAGGTACGGTACTGACTATCGATACTAAAGCGAAGAAGCTTTACAACGGTTCAGAAGAGCTTGCTGACGTATCAGCGTCATTTACTCCTCAGAAAATGGAGTTCATGAAAGCGGGTGGTTCTTACGCCGTAGTTTTCGGTAAGCAGCTACAATCTTTTGCTGCACGTACACTAGGTGTTGAAGCACCAGCAGTTTACGCGCAATCAAAAGAGGTTTCACACGAAGGCCAAGGCCTTACTGCGGTAGAAAAAATCTTTAACCGCAACGCGGTAGGCGTAAACTCAGACGCACCACTTCACGCGGGTTCTGACGTACGCGTTAAAGTAAATATTGTAGGTTCTCAGGACACTACCGGCCCAATGACGTGCCAAGAGTTAGAGTCAATGGCGGCATCGACTATTTCACCTACTGTTGACGGTGCATATCAGTCAGGTTGTCACACGGCGTCGGTATGGGATAAGAAAGCACAGGCTAACATTCCTAAGCTAATGTCATTCATGAACAACTTTGGTGTAATCACAGCCCGTGACCCTAAAGGCGTTTACCACGCAATGACTGACGTTATCCACAAAGTGCTTAACGACATCACGGTAGACGACCGCGCTATCATCATTGGTGGTGACTCACACACGCGTATGTCGAAAGGCGTGGCGTTCGGTGCTGACTCAGGTACGGTAGCACTAGCACTTGCAACGGGTGAAGCGGCAATGCCAATTCCAGAGTCTGTGAAAGTGACCTTTAAAGGTAGCATGAAAGAACACATGGACTTCCGTGACGTGGTTCACGCTACTCAAGCGCAAATGCTTAAGCAATTCGCTGGCGAGAATGTATTCCAAGGCCGTGTCATTGAAGTACAAATTGGTACGCTGCTGGCTGACCAAGCGTTTACGTTCACCGATTGGACTGCAGAAATGAAAGCGAAAGCGTCAATCTGTATTTCTGACAACGAAACTATGATTGCGTCACTTGAGCTTGCTAAGAGCCGTATCCAAATCATGATCGACAAGGGCATGGACAACGAAGCGAACATGCTTCAAGGCCTAATTGATCTAGCTGATAAGCGTATTGCTGAAATCAAGTCTGGTGAAGAGCCAGCGCTTGCGCCAGATGACAACGCGAAATACTACGCAGAAGTGGTTATCGATCTAGATCAAATCGACGAGCCAATGATTGCTGACCCAGACGTAAACAACGAAGACGTATCTAAGCGTTATACCCACGACGTTATCCGTCCAGTTTCTTACTACGATGGTAAGCCAGTAGACCTAGGTTTCGTTGGCTCTTGTATGGTGCACAAAGGCGACATGCAAATCATCGCGCAAATGCTGCGTAACCTAGAAAAGCTTAACGGTTCTGTTGAATTCAAAGCACCACTAGTTGTAGCTCCACCTACATATAACATTGTTGACGAGCTTAAAGCGGAAGGCGATTGGGACGTTCTAGCGAAATATGCAGGCTTCCAGTTCGATGATGCTAAGCCTAAAGAAGCGGCGCGTACTAAGTACGACAACATTCTTTACCTAGAGCGTCCTGGATGTAACCTATGTATGGGTAACCAAGAAAAAGCTGAGCCAGGCGACACAGTTATCGCGACATCTACACGTCTTTTCCAAGGTCGTGTTGTAGCTGACTCTGCTGAGAAGAAAGGTGAATCACTACTAGGCTCTACGCCGCTAGTAGTACTTTCAACGGTTCTTGGTCGTTTCCCAACGACAGAAGAGTACAAGCAAGCGGTTGCAGGCATTGACCTAACTAAGTTTGCTCCACCTTCTGAAGACTTGGCAGTTAAGCCTAAGTTCGAAGCAGATGTAGCCGTTAAGCGCGTATAAGTACTTAACGCTTTAAAAGCCCCAACCTCGGTTGGGGCTTCAGACTGTTGAAAAAGCCCCAGACGAAAGTCTGGGGCTTTGATCTAATAGGCATAGTGAAATTCGGAGTGTTCACCATGCTAACCCCAAAGTCCCCACAACAATACGAGTTTGAAACGGTATATATCAATGAACTGATGCCAGAAGACCACTTGGTTCGTCTGAGCACGATGGCTATCAGGTTTATATTAATAGACAAAAACGCTTGCTTGGAAACTTACAAACTGCGACGTGATAAAGAAAGAACGGCAGGTGAAGCGTTTGCCGAAGACGTGCTGATCTCAGCTATTGATATTATTACCGACTAGAGCCGTTTCGATTAAGCGAAAAAACCTTCCTACGTACAGTTATAAAAACGAAGAAGGCAGAGTAATTTACTCTGCCTTCTTTGTTTTTGCTTCTCTATTAAAAGCGTTAAAGCAAGCAAAGGTTAACACGTTATAGGAAGAGCCGATGCGAAACTTTTTGACTGCTGTATGTGTACTTTCAATCACCGCCATTGCTAACGTTAATGCTAATCACATGCTCGATACTGTCGAGGGGCTGCAGCTTGCTAAGCAATACGATCAAAGTCGCACTGATATTAACGTAGCTGACTATTGGGTTAGTGAGAAGCTAGACGGTATTCGCGCAAGATGGAACGGTACTGAATTACTGACCCGTAATGGGAACAAGATATTCGCGCCAACATGGTTCACCGCTAACTGGCCAGAAACCACTATTGACGGTGAACTTTGGATAGGAAGAGGGGAGTTTGAACGTACGGCTTCTATTGTGCTTTCAACGCTGACAAACATCGAGCCGCATTCTGTCGCTAACGCTTCATCTAGCACAGTGTCTTCAGCAGACACTATTGCCGCAGCAAATTCTCTATCTGCAAAACGCTGGGCCAAAGTTAGATTTATGGCCTTTGACATGCCTATGATGGGTGAGCCCTTTGGTCGGCGACTCAACATGCTTAACAGCCTAAGTAAATCTACACCCAATCCAACGTTTGCAGTTATCCCTCAATTTAAGCTTACGTCTATTGCTTCACTTGATGAAAAGCTGGAGCAAGTAACCCAGGAAGGCGGAGAAGGGTTAATGCTTCATCATGAACAAGCGCTGTACACATCCGGGCGAAGTGACAAGTTACTCAAAGTAAAACGCTTTGAAGATGCAGAAGGGAAAGTACTGGCACTGCTTCCGGGAAAAGGACGATTTAAGGGAATGATGGGCTCGCTTCTTGTAGAAACGCGAGAAGGCATTCAATTTAAATTAGGAACGGGCTTTTCAGAAAATGAGCGCCAATCTCCGCCCGCTATCGGTAGCTGGGTAACCTTTAAGTACTACGGTTTGACGAAAAATGGAAAGCCAAAGTTTGCAAGCTATCTTCGCATTAGACCTCAGACAGACTTGCCCAAATAACACTTACTTACTGCCAGTATAGTCACAATGAACTGCCTCTCACTTACTGGTATTAATCGTTTACGGTTTGCTTTAATTGAAGAAGCATCGTATACAGCTAACCCCTTGTCTTTAAGTCATAAAGCCCTATAACTTTACTACATGTTAATTGCTAAAGTGACTTTGCTTATTTCTTTTTAATCGCTTTTGCCGTTTAAAAGTAATAGTATGAATAGCGATTATAAGTGAATTAAAAGGGCGCGAAATTTAAAAAATGAGCCCGTGAAGTTATACTATTGATGATTTATTAAACACACCTTGCGTCAAGTGCGTACAAGACCGTTTACTCCCATTGCGCAAGCTAACCTAGAGGAAGAGACTGTGTTACAAGACTATCGCAATCACGTTGAAGAACGTGCCGCTCAAAATATTCCACCTAAACCGCTTAACGCTGAACAGGTAGCTGGCCTGGTTGATTTATTAAAGAACCCGCCAGCAGGCGAAGGGGACTTTCTTTTAGAATTGCTGTCAGAACGTGTACCGCCTGGGGTTGATGAGGCAGCTTACGTTAAAGCGGGGTTTTTAAGTGCAATCGCAAAAGGTGAAGACAGTTGTGAGCTTATCTCTAAAGAGAAAGCCGTTGAACTGCTAGGAAATATGCACGGAGGCTACAACATTGCCACTTTAGTGGAGCTACTTGATGATAAAGCGCTTGCGCCGCTGGCAGCGAAGGAGCTGAAACATACCCTTTTAATGTTTGATGCTTATCACGATGTGGAAGAAAAGCACAAAGCGGGTAACGAGCATGCCACTGACATCATTAAATCTTGGGCTGAAGGTGAGTGGTTCACGTCGCGCAAGTTAATGGACGATAAAATCACTTACACCGTGTTTAAAGTAACAGGTGAAACGAACACTGATGATTTGTCGCCAGCCCCTGACGCATGGTCTCGTCCAGATATTCCTCTGCACGCCCTGGCAGCTTACAAAATGCCCCGCGAAGGTTTAGAGCCAGAAGAGCCTGGTGTAAAAGGCCCAATGGCGCAAATAGAACAAGTTAAAAGTAAGGGCTATCCTGTTGCTTTCGTTGGTGATGTAGTTGGAACCGGCTCGTCACGCAAGTCGGCAACTAACTCTGTATTGTGGTTCTTTGGTGAAGACTTACCGGGTGTGCCTAATAAACGAGGCGGTGGTGTGTGCATTGGTTCAAAAGTCGCGCCTATCTTCTTTAACACTATGGAAGATGCCGGTGCATTGGTGTTTGAAGCCGATGTGGAAAAAATGAACATGGGTGATGTGATAGACATCTATCCGTTTGAAGGCAAAATCACCAACCACGAAACCGGTGAACTTCTCGCTGAATACAGCTATAAGTCGAAAGTGATTCTGGATGAAGTGCGCGCAGGTGGACGTATCAATCTGATTATTGGTCGTGGCCTTACCGAGAAGGCGCGTGAGACACTAGGTTTAGGCCCAACGGACTTATTTCGTACGCCTGAACAGCCAAAAGACAGTGGAGCGGGTTTCTCGCTAGCGCAGAAAATGGTGGGTAAGGCGTGCGGTGTTGACGGTATTCGTCCAGGCACCTACTGCGAACCTAAAATGACTACCGTGGGTTCACAAGATACTACAGGCCCTATGACTCGCGATGAACTCAAAGATCTAGCTTGTCTTGGCTTTACTGCCGATTTAACCATGCAATCATTCTGTCACACTGCCGCTTATCCAAAGCCGGTGGATATAGAAACGCAACACACGCTACCTGATTTTATAATGAATCGCGGTGGTGTATCGCTGCGTCCTGGTGACGGCATTATTCACAGCTGGTTAAACCGCATGCTGCTGCCAGATACGGTAGGCACGGGTGGTGACTCGCATACTCGTTTCCCATTAGGTATTTCATTTCCTGCGGGTTCTGGCCTAGTCGCGTTCGCTGCGGCTACTGGCGTTATGCCGCTAGATATGCCCGAGTCTGTACTGGTGCGATTTAAGGGTGAAATGCAGCCGGGCATTACACTACGCGACCTAGTACACGCCATTCCGCTGTACGCCATCAAACAAGGCCTATTAACGGTCGAGAAAAAAGGTAAGATCAACGCCTTCTCAGGCCGTATTTTAGAAATCGAAGGGCTAGAGAACTTAACCGTAGAACAGGCGTTCGAGCTTTCTGACGCGTCGGCGGAGCGTTCAGCAGCCGGTTGTACTATCAATCTATCTGAAGCGTCGATTGCTGAATACCTGCGTTCAAACATTACCATGCTACGCTGGATGATTAACGAAGGTTATGGCGACCCTCGTACGCTAGAGCGTCGCGCGCAGAAAATGGAAGAATGGTTAGCTAACCCAGAGTTGATGCGCGCCGATGCAGATGCTGAGTACGCTGAGGTAATCGAAATTGACCTTAACGATATTAAAGAGCCAATTGTGTGCTGCCCTAATGATCCTGACGATGCGAAAACCTTATCTGACGTTGCAGGCGATAAGGTAGACGAGGTCTTCATTGGTTCATGTATGACAAACATTGGTCACTTCCGTGCAGCCGGTAAGCTACTTGAGCAGTACAACAAAACACTGCCAACCCGTTTATGGATGTCACCACCGACTAAGATGGACAAAGCCCAATTAATGGAAGAGGGCTATTACAACATTTATGGTCGCGTAGGCGTACGTACAGAAATGCCCGGTTGCTCACTATGTATGGGTAACCAAGCACGGGTGGATGCGGGAGCAACCGTACTTTCAACGTCTACTCGTAACTTCCCTAACCGCCTGGGCGATGGGGCGAATGTATATTTGACCTCAGCAGAGCTTGCTGCAGTGGGGGCCATTGTTGGGCGCATTCCAACTGCTGTAGAGTACATGGAATACGCTAGCAAAATTAACGCAATGTCGGGTGAAGTATTCCGCTACTTAAACTTCGACAAAATGCCTAGCTTTAAAAAGGCTGAGGAAGAAGCAAAAGCGCGCATTATTCCAACATTGAATGTTGCTTAAAATAGTGTATAAACTACAAAGCCGGTGACCGTTAAGGTGACCGGCTTTTTTTATGGCGAAAAGGAATGTCTAATGGGAAAATCTTTCTTTATTGTTGCTGCACTTGTATTAACCTTAGGGTGTGCAAAAGCGCAGGTTGACCCTGTATCGTCGCTGAATTCAGTGGACTTTGAATCCATTACACTTGAGATTGGCGGCAAGCACTATGAAGTTGAGTATGCCAAAACCTTTGAACAACGCGCACAGGGCCTTATGTTTCGCAAAGCCTTGTGCGAAGACTGCGGTATGTTTTTTAAGTTTTCTAGCCCAAAGTTTGCGGGCATGTGGATGAAAAATACCTTTGTTCCTCTAGACGTAGCATTTATCGACAGAAAAGGCGTAATAACGGATATAAAACCTCTCACTCCACATAGTTTGGAGTCGGTCGGATCATCGAAAGAGGTACTTTACGCGTTGGAAATGAACCAAGGGTGGTTTGCCGAGAATAATATAAAAGTAGGCGACCAAATAACGATTGATTAACCGCGCAAAAGGCGCGGTTGCTGCTAGCGAAATGCTAGTTTTATTCTGGAGTTAAATATAGTGACAAATGCCTTATCGATAGCTAAGTTCGGTGGAACTAGCGTTGCGAATTACGAAGTAATGCAAAACTGCGCCCGAATTGTTGCCGGTAATGACAAAACGCGCATTGTGGTAGTGAGCGCTGCGGCAGGTGTAACCAATCACCTAGTAAGCTTAGCGCACACACCTATGACGCAACAGCAAATTGAAGAGACCTGTCAGGCCATTATTAATATTGAGCTTGCCATTCTTAACAAGTTGAAAGATAAAGACGCGGTTGAGCCAAAACTCAACGACTTGTTAGATGAAATGCGAAGCTTAGCGTTTCATGAAGAAATCCTTCACCGTGATGATTTAAAAGATCAGCTGCTTTCAATGGGTGAGCGGATGTCATCGCTGATGTTCTCTTCAGTGCTTGCAGAGCAGGGCGTAAAAACCATGAACTTTGACGTACGTAAGGTGTTACGTACGGACAGTGAGTTTGGAGAAGGTGCGCCACAAATCGAAGAAATCGAAAAGCTGTCTAAACAATTGCTGGCACCTGAAATTAAAGACGCGATAGTGGTTACTCAAGGCTTTGTTGGTGCTGACGAGGAAGGCCGTACTACAACGCTAGGTCGTGGTGGTTCAGATTTTACGGCGGCGCTACTTGCTGAAGCGCTTGATGCCGAATCGTGTGAGATTTGGACTGATGTAACAGGGGTGTACACAACTGACCCGCGCATCACGCCAGCTGCTCATCCGTTACCTGAGCTCAGCTTTGAAGAAGCGGCGGAAATGGCCACCTTTGGTGCCAAGGTACTACATCCTGCCACTATGGAGCCTGCGCTTCGCAAGGACATAAAGGTGTTTGTAGGCTCTAGTAAGGAGCCAGAAAAGGGCGGTACTTGGATTGTGCGTGATTGTGAGCACGAACCACCGTATCGCGCTATTACTCGCCGTAAAGAGCAGGTAATGGTGACAGTGAAAACACCGAAGATGATGTATGCGCAAGGCTTCCTACAGCAGGTATTTGCCATCATCGCTAAGCACAAGCTAAGTGTTGATTTGGTTACCACGTCAGAAATCTCGGTATCTTTTACCCTTGATAACCCTGCAAACTCTGTGGCTCAGCGACTAAACAAAGAAACCATTGCCGAACTTGAAACTATCTGTGATGTGAAAGTAGAAAAAGGTTACGACCTTGTCACGGTTGTAGGTAACAACATGCAAACCGCTGTTGGTGTTTCTAGCAAGATTTTAGCTGCGGTTTCAGATTTCAACCTGCGTATGATTTGCTTTGGCGCCAACCCGCACAACCTATCGTTCTTGGTTAACGAGACCGACAGTGACGACGTGGTTCGCAAGCTTCACACGGCGTTATTTGAATAAGCACCTACTGTGCTGAATGACCCCAAAAAAACGGTCGCCTTAAAGGCGGCCGTTTTTATTTCACATCAGTTTGTAGATGATTTCAAGATGTCGACCGGTACAATGATTTCGTGACGTTTATTCCACGGTAGGGTGAAAGGCGAGTCGTAGCCCATATAGCTAGGTTCACCATCAAGCTCAATATTATTATCCCTAAGGGCTTTAAGCAGTTTATTCGTATACTGCTTCTTATCGCTGTCCTTGTTGAAACCTGAATAACGAATAGCGGCTACCGTTCTTGCTGGTACAGTAACCAGCGATACATCTTTGTGCGTAGGCATTGGAGCGCTTTTAATGTCATATTTGCTGGGCAAGAAAAACATCATTGTTTCTGAAGATGAGACTTCGACAGGAGAGGTCATTGCAATTTCTTGAGAGCGCTTTCCAACTTCTACGGGGGACGTCATTGACACATTGCTACTGGATGTATTCTCACCAGAGATATAATTAAAGAGTAGCTGAAATGCTCCGTTATCTTCATTCCCACTAGACATTACGCCTAACGCTTCATTGTAATGCCTCACTTCAATATCTTCATCAAGGGTCTCGATAATGGAATAGGGAAGGGTTTCTGTATCTTTGTAATATGATGGCTCAGCCTGGATCATTGTTGACACCAATAAAGTAGTAATGAAAAGAGGCAAGCGAAAACGGGAAAATATCATTCTTTTTTAGTGGTTTGTTACGAATAGTCCTTATACGAATTAAAGCCGATTAATGCTCAGTTAAACTGTTCTAAAGTAACTATCTATGCATTCCTAAAGTGTGCCAGATTAATTGTTAGACACAAAAAAGGGGCTAAAAGCCCCTTCTTAAAACAGGTTTGTAAAAAGCGTTACACTTTAAACTGTCTGATAGACTGTTGTAACTCTTCAGCAAGTCGAGCCACTTCATGGCTAGACTCAGACGTTTGCTGTGCTCCAGCTGTCGTCTCTTCAGCGATACCCACAATAGTTTCAAGCTTTTCGCTGATCTCTTGTGATACCGTATTCTGTTCACGGGCAGACTGCTCAATTTGAGAGCTCACGTCATGGGCTTTGTGAACGGCGTCTGAGATGATATCCAACGCCTGTGTAGCCTTTTCAGTTTGTGCCACACACGCCGCAGTTTGCTCTTTACCTTGATTCATCACCGATACCGCTTTTTCAGCACCCGCTTGAAGCACTTCAATCATAGCGTTGATTTCTTGTGTCGATTCTTGAGTTCGGCTGGCAAGGGTTCTCACTTCATCAGCAACAACCGCAAAGCCTCGACCTTGTTCACCGGCACGCGCTGCCTCAATAGCAGCATTCAAGGCGAGCAGGTTGGTTTGATCTGCAACACCACGGATAACGTCTAAGATGCCACCAATGCTTGCGCTGTCTTGATGAAGCTTATTGATAACGTCTGCCGCTTCTTGAACGTCACGAGATAAGATCTCAATGGTGTTCTTATTCTCTAGTGAGATTTGGCGCACGTTCTCAGCCTCAGCATCCGCATGGCGAATTTGACTTAGTGTATCTTCAGCGTTTTGCACAACCAGCTGCGACGTAGAGTGCATTTCTGTGGTTGCTGTTGCTACTTGGCCAATTTGTGATTTCTGATCCTGAATTGAATGCGTCGTTTGCGCCGTCACTGCAGACGTTTGTTCTGAGGCGGCTGCCAGCTGTTCAGCACGAACGTTAATGGCTGTAATGAGCTCCTTCAGGTTTCCAATTAGCGTATTGCAGTTTCGGGCTAAAAGACCAAATTCGTCTTGCGCCGAATCGTCTAGACGGTGAGTAAGGTCACCCGATGAAGCCACCGTCAGAAGTTCATTTACACGATAAAGCGGACGTGTGATTGCGCGAACGGTCACGTAGCCAATAAATGCTGCTACTGCAATCGAGATAATAACAACCACAATAACGAACGTGTTGCCCGTCGCAATGGCGCCGTTAACCTGACTTTCTACATGTGACGCTTTCTTGTCTGCAAGATTGAGCAGGTTCTCTAGAGCGACAACCGCTTGCGCGATATTTGAGTCTGAAGCGTTAAGCGCTTTTTCAGCATCATTTCTGCGCTCTAGACGATCAACATGAAGCTGAACCACGCCATCGTTAGCTTTAATCGCATTGATTGCGTTGTTAACCAAGTCGTTAATATCATCAAGAGTACCAGAATCATCGCGGCCGCCCGCAGTTTGCATCATGTCGCTTAATTGCGTGACCACTTTCTCGACAACCAAATCAACTTCGTTGCCTAGCGTCTGTGAACGAACCAGTGTCTCTGTTTTAATGTACTCGTATGAAACCGTTAGCAAAGAAAGCAGCGACGTCTCAAGTTGACTGCCGATTTCTGCCGCACGTCGTAGGTTAGGGTCGCGCTGAACAGCATCTAAGTCTGAGAAGTCTAGAAGGTAGGTAGATGCATCGTCTGCGTTGTCTTCAGCGTCACCCAGTCTGTCTTGAATTGTGTTGCGTATATCAAGATACATTTGGTGATTTTTGTACATCGCTTCAACATTGGTGATATATGCTTCATATGACTCACGTACAGTATTCAGCGTGCTCTTTAGTTCAGGCTCGTTATTAACGGCCTGCGCCAGTTTCTTATATTCACTCTCAAAGGTGTCTTTGGCAGAGTTAAAAGACGCTCGCTTGTCTTTTAAGCCATTTAGATCTTCTTCGATGTAGCTCTCGAAGGTAAGTCGGCCCATATTGAGAAAGCTGGCTTTAAGTGCATTGCTGCCTGCTACCGTGGGTAATGCAACGTCATTTACTTCTTCCGTTGCTGAGCCTATTGAGTTGAGGTTATAAAGTGAAACAACACTAATGACGATCAGAAGTGCGCTAATCGCTACAAATCCCCCGATTACGCGTGTGGCTACCGTTATTTTCATCGGAACTCCTGGATGAGTGTTTTTTATTTTTATCCCTAACGATATTACCCGTCTCAGCAAACAAAATATAGCGATTAAAGAAGCTAGTTTGTTCAATTACTGAGTAGATAATGAGACATTATCGTTACTATCGTAAGTAAGTGTATCGGCTACAATAACTTAATGTTTATTTTATTTAGCACTTACGTGTAGAAAGTTTAACTGGTAATACCAGTTGGTGCGTCAAATTATACACGTAAACAGGTGCGAATTGGATAATTGCGGAGCCAGTAAACTCTGGTTTTAGGCAGAAACACTCACAAGCGAAGCGGAGTTCAGGTTTAGCAAAGTCATGCTTTGCCCCCAAACATAGCCTGTATCTAAGCCGATAAATTGATGACTGTTTGTTTGGCCCGACAGAGCTGCCCAATGCCCAAATACCACTCGTTGATCGTCACCTAGCTTTTTATTCTCTACTTCAAACCATGGTTTTAACGTGCTACTAGTGCTGTGGGATACTGCGCTGGGATGAGATTTGTTATCAAAATCGAGTGTGCCATCTGTATGAACAAAACGCATGCGCGTACACGCATTCACAATAAAACGCAGTCGCTCATCACCCTTAAGTTTATCTGACCAGTTGTTGGGTTTATTACCATACATTTCTGAAAGAAAAGCGGCGTAATTGTCGGATTTTAGGATGTTGCTAACTTCGTCACTAAGTGAAACGCACTCATCGATAGACCATTTAGGATAGAGTCCAGCATGCACCATTACTGATTGCTCATCTAACTTCATTGCCAACGGGAACTGACGTAACCAGTCAATAAGTTCGGCCAAGTCTGAAGCATTAAGTAGAGGCTCTAATTTGTCGGATTTTTTTGCTTTGCGGATGCCGTTTACAACGGCAAGTAAGTGAAGGTCGTGGTTTCCTAAAACACTGCTAAACTGGCTGCCGAGAGACTTTAAAAAGCGCAATGTGCTCAAAGAATCTTCTCCTCGAGCAACTAAATCACCTACTGCGAGTAGCGTATCATTTTCTTCGTCGAATTTTACTTTATCTAACGCGCGACGAAGACCATCGTAACAGCCTTGTATATCACCAATGACGTACGTGTTACCTTGCGACATAGAAACCTTAATGAAGAATACTTGGAATGGCTAATCGGAAAACGTCGATAGGAACGCGAAAACGCTCGCCGCTCTCTAATTCCATTACATAGTAGCCTTCCATATTCCCAACCGGTGTGTCAATGACAGCGCCACTGGTATAGTCAAAATGCTCGCCCGCTTTCATGATAGGTTGCTTGCCTACAACCCCATCACCTTCAACTTCTGATGTCTTGCCATTTGCATCGGTAATTTTCCAGTAGCGACTGAGTAATTGCACCGTATGGTCGCTATTGTTCTCAATCGTAATGTGGTACGCGAAGGCAAATTGCTTTGAATCTGACGGAAGGTGGTCGGGAAGGTGACGGGTTTTCACCCGCACCTTAATATCAAGTACATCCATAGAGAACTTACTGCTCTTGTTGGTGCTCTTTTGCCGACACAGCGTTTGCTATTGTGGCAAAATCGTTAAGTGATAATACTTCTGCGCGAGAGGTAGGATCGATACCTAGCTCACGGATCTCCTCTTCACTTAAACTGTCTTTCAGCGAGTTGCGAATGGTTTTTCGGCGCTGGTTGAACGCTTGCGCACAAACGCGCTCAAGCGTATTTACAGACTCAACGTCTACTGGCGGAGCCTGATGCGGCACTAGCTTCACTACTGCAGAATCAACCTTCGGGGGTGGCTTAAAGGCACCCGGCGGAACATTGAGTACCGGAATGACGTGGCAGTAATACTGCGCCATAACGGAAAGCCTGCCGTAATTCTTAGAACCTGGTCCTGCTGCCAAGCGGTTTACCACTTCTTTTTGAAGCATAAAATGCATATCTTCTATGCAGTGAGCATGATCAAAAAGATGAAACATAAGTGGTGTCGAAATGTTGTAGGGCAAGTTACCAAATACGCGAAGCTTTTTGTCTTTGACTGGCATTTCTTTAGAAAGGGCGCCAAAGTCCATGGTCATTGCATCTTGTTCAATAACCGTAAGCTTATTGCCGTTAAATGGATGGTGTCTCAATCGCTTAGCAAGATCTCTGTCTAGCTCAATGACTGTGAGTGCATCTACTTCTTCACAAACAGGATCTGTTAATGCGCCTAAACCGGGTCCAATTTCTACCAGGTTTTGTTCATTTTTTGGCGCGATGGCCGCAACAATCTTGCCTATCACGTAATCATCGTGAAGGAAGTTTTGTCCGAATCGCTTTCTGGCCGTATGGCCTAAGTGTGTTTTACTCATTGTTGATGATGTGCAAGCTCGATGGCTTTTTCCAATGCTTTTCTGAAACTACCGGCGTCGGCTTCACCTGTTCCTGCTAAGTCTAATGCAGTACCGTGATCTACCGATGTACGAACGAAAGGTAACCCTAGCGTGATATTCACTGAAGCCCCAAAACCCTTATATTTTAGCACGGGTAAGCCTTGGTCGTGATACATAGCCAGCACTACGTCAGCATTTTCCAGATATTTGGGTTGAAATATGGTGTCTGCAGGTAGAGGGCCTGTGATCTTTAAGCCTTCTTCTCTTAGTTCGTTAAGCGCCGGAATGATGGTATGAATTTCTTCAGTGCCAATGTGACCATCTTCACCCGCGTGAGGGTTCAAGCCACACACATAAATGTGAGGTTCTTTAACGCCAAACTTCAATTTAAGGTCGGTGTTGATGATATGAATGACCTTATGAAGACGCTCTCGGGTGATAGCTTTCGCTACATACTCAAGGGGAATATGCGTGGTGGCAAGCGCTACATTAAGACCTTCAGTTGCCAGAAGCATAACCACATCAATGGTATTGGACTGATACGCAAAAAACTCAGTATGACCGCTGAATGATACCCCTGCTTTGTTGATAATGCCTTTGTGTACGGGGCCGGTAACGACGGCGTCGAAGTCGCCATCCATATTTGCCTGACACGCCTGGCGCAGAGTTTCTACTACGTATAACCCGTTTTCGCTATCAAGCTCGCCTGGCATAACGTCAACGGATTTATCTATTTGCTTTATAAACAACGAACCCGCATCTTGAATTTGCGGGTTAGTGGCATCGTAATCGATTAGCGTTAATGGCAGCCCCAAGGCGCTTGCTCGTGCTTTGAGCATTTCGCCATCGGCAAACACGACAAGCTGCGCTTGCCATGTTTCTTGGGCCAGTTTTATGATCAAATCTGGCCCGATACCTGCCGGTTCTCCCGGCGTTATTGCTATTTTAATTGGTGTACTCATGAATAACTTATTGTTACGAGTCGACAACTTCTACGTAAGCAGCATCACGCATCTCACGTAACCAGTTCTCGGTTTCCTCTGAAAATTTACGGTTGAAGATAAGCTGGTAAGCTTTATCTTCTTTGCGCTTATCGGTAGCGTCATCAATACGACGTTCAATAAGCTGAATTAAATGCCAGCCGTGCACGGTACGAACAGGTTCACTAAATTCTCCAGGCTCAAGCTGTGCAAGTGCGTCTTTAAACTCAGGCACGTAATTATTTGGATCCGACCAGCCAAGCTCGCCACCGCGAAGGGCTGAACCAGGATCTTCTGAATGCTCTTTAGCTAGCTCTGCAAAATCAGCTTCACCATTTTTCACCTCTTCCTTGAAGCGGTTTAGCATGGCTTTAGCTTTGTCTTCGCTAAGAATGATTGACGGCTTAACAAGAATGTGGCGAGAGTTTACTTCTTCCACCGTGACTTTCTCAATACCGCGCGTATCTAATACTTTTAGGATATGAAAGCCTGCACCGCTTCGAATAGGTCCAACAAGAGCATCTTTGTCTTTGTTTTGAATAGCTTCAGCAAAAAGCGTCGGCATGGCGTTAATGTTAAGCCAGCCCATGTCACCGCCTTCGAGCGCTTCGTTACCTGATGATGACGCAATGGCGATTTTAGCAAAATCAGAGCCTGACTCTAATAGTGAAATGACTTTGTCTGCACGCTCACGTGCCGATTGAATATCTTCATCTGTAGGCTCTGGCGGGAAACCAATAAGAATGTGACCTAAGCGATATTCAGCTTGAGTAGCGCCTTGCTGTTCCATCAGGTCAATCAAGGTTTCAATTTCTTGAGGTGTAATATAAACACGGCGACGTACGTTAGCACGGCGAACTTCACCCATGATAACTTCTTCGCGAATGTCTTCGCGGTAATCATCGTATGCAATACCTTCTGCCGCTAATTGGGCACGAAGTTCTTCAATCGTTGCATTTTGATTCGCTGCAATGTTGCTAATGGTTTGCTCTAACTGTGGATCGCTAATGCGAATACCCATACGCTCTGCCATTTGAAGCTGAAGGCTCTTAGTGATTAAACGCTCAATGGCCTGTGTACGAAGCGCACGATCTGACGGTAGCTGTTGATTATTAGCTTCTGCGTTGCGTTTAACGTCTTGTACAAGGGCATCAATTTCGCTTTCAAGCACAACACCTTGGTCAACAATTACGGCCACGCGGTCAAGCATGACCTCTTGCGCAACACTGTTAAACGAGAGTAGGGCACCTAACATCAATGCACGGATAATGAACTTCATACACACTCTTTTATTATTGGTTGATTGCATTTAAGCGCTGTAAGCGCTCAACTGCGGGTTAATTTAAACTATAAGGCTGACGATAGCCAAACATACCGTCTTGAAGCATGCTTCTTTGGGTACCAGATGACCCGATGCCTTTGAAAATAAATTGTAGCGATATTCCAGAATCAAAATCGTCTGTTGTCTGTTCGCCGCTAGCATTGTAACGGTTGTTCAGACTGCGCTGCGCAACTAATCGCACCGCCCAACAGCATGATTCATACTGGATACCTGCATAGGTTTCTACACTTCTATTGCGTTCAAGATCTCGGTAAGTACGGCCAACCCACTGCCAATTTTCAGAAATAGGCCAGCTTGCCGAAATACCAATTTGATCTATGGTTTCACCACTGAGATCGCGAACATAGCGATGACTTAATTGAATAAAGCGCGAATCATCTTTGCGGTATTCAATACCCACGCTGCTTAAGTCAACTTTGTCTGTGTCAGTGGTCACTTGCACATCAGAATGGAAGAACCAGTTTTTATTAAAGCGCCAATCCACTTCAGCGGCGAGCGCTGAACGATCTTGATTCTTGGTTGCCGCAATGACTTTGTTATCTTCAAGGTAGAATATCTGACCCACACTAAGAACAAATTGTTCCCGATTGTTTTTATCCAACATGCGTGTGGTCGCGCCAAGGGTGATTTGGTTGTTATCGCTTATTCTATCAAGGCCAGTAAATTCCTGACCTCTAAACAATCCTTCAACGTCGGTTAACAGCGGCGTTGAGTCATAGAATCCAATCGCAGTTTGGTCTTCATACGATGTATAAAGATATTGAATCTTTGGCTCTAAAGTCATCGACATATCGTCGCTGAACCACGATTTATCCCTTTCAAAATATAACGCGCCATAAAGGCGAGCTTGTCCTAATGTGCGTTCAACATCTTCTTTTAAGTCAGTTCCTTCAACATTGTCTTGTTGATAAACCGTTTGAAAAAGCGTGGTTTCTGCGACAAGTTCACCCCATGCTGCGCGGAGCGGCACCGCTAAAGTAGGTGCAACGTGAAAACGAGTAGCCGTTGGAGCGGTATCGAGAGTATTGTCAAAGTGTGCGACTTCTGAGTCTAGGTTGAACTCTAGATATTCACCTAACGCTTTGTTGTAGTTGATTTTGATCTCAGGTACGGCGCGATAGCTATCTGCAGTATTACCCAGTACTTCAAAATCTTTTATCTGCATATTTACGGATAGATTTTGCGAGTAGTAACTTAATCCAACGCTACGATATAGGTGGGTGTCAGCGCGACTATAATAATCTGAACCAAGGTCAACTAAATAGTTGTCGTCACTTAATCCGTTGAAATCAACGTTTAGTAACCAGTTGTCAGCTATAAGCCCTTGATGCTCCAAGCGATAAAAATATCGGTCAGGGTTCCCACTAATATCTGAGTCGCTCGGCAAGTACTCCACGTACGCTTTGCCTTGGCTACGCTCCGTTAGATAACGGAACTCAGTATTCAGCTGAAGACCGCGAAGGGTCATCAATCGCGGTGAGATGGTCATGTCATAGTTGGGGGCAATATTCCAGTAAAAAGGCTGCGTATAGTCGACGCCCGTTCTGCTTGAACTAGTTAACTCTGGAAACAATAAGCCCGTTTGGCGCTCGTTGCTAACAGGGAACGCAAAATACGGTAAATAAAACACTGGAACATCGGCAATGTAGAAGCGTGTGTGTTTGGCTTGGCCCCATACGGTCCCTTTTTCCAAACTAATTTCACTGGCGCGTATTAGCCAGTCTTCATCGCCTTCAGGACACGTAGTGAAGCTAACTTCTTTGAGCACAATTCCCGTGTCTGTATCTAATACAATATCTTTTGCGGCTCCTTGACCCACAAAACCCGTCAGCTGATAGCGGGTATTTTGCATTTCTAAGCGCTCTTCTTCAGAGCGAAGGGTCACAGCATCACTTTCTACTTTTAACTGCGAGTCTTGATACGTTACGTCGCCTTTCGCAATAAGGTCTCTGCCACTTCCGTTAATTTGTGCTTGAGATGCACTAATTACCGCAGTATCTGACGTGATATCAACATTACCAGAAAACAGCGCTACGGTATCTTGGATAATTTCAGTACGGTTAGCTTCAACTTTAACGTGGCCTTTGGGCATTAATGCCTGGCTACTGAAAGTAACAGGTTCGACTGAGCAGAATGCAAGAGGGGCTGCATTTGACGTTGGTTTAGAATTTGAAGCTGTCGTTTCCTGTGCAAACGCGACTGTAGGCAAAAGAGTCGCGGAAACAAGCATGGCGCAGGTGTTTTTCATGCGTTAATGGGCGGCCTGTTTTGTTGTATGTTGCTTTTAAACCCAAGTAAGACGACGTCCGTCTCGGTTAGTTCGACATAACGTTTAAAAAAACAGTGATAATGCACATTACTTCTTGGTAAAGAGTTAATGTAGCTTTCACTCGCTATTACTATTCATATAAGCGCTCAATTCTAAGCACTTCTGTCGTAATTACCAACCATTCAGACAAAAAAATGCACTTTTATATGCACAACACATCAAAGACGGAGGCAATTAGTGGCAGTAAGCTTGATTTCAAGCTGCACAAGCCCTAGTTAATTAACTTATGTATTTGATATGATGATTGGTATAACGCGCTCTGCACGGCGTGATTTCACTACAGTAACATCAACTTTCTAAACAGTGCACCAACGGAGTATGACGCGATGTCAATTTGGGGAAAAATCCTCGGCGCCTTGTTCGGCTTTATGTTTCTTAAAATACCTGGGGCGATCTTAGGGCTGTTAGTCGGGCACTTTTTTGATAAAGCCTATCGCCAAGACTTCAATCAGCTAGGTGGCTTTGGGCGCTTTTTTACCGATCAGGACAATCTGAAGCAGCAAGCTATTTTCTTTCATAGTTTGTTTAGTGCGTTAGGCCATCTTGCTAAGTCTGACGGCAAAGTAACGGACAGAGAAATTCAAATCGCCACAGCATTAATGGACGAGATGCGTTTAACTGGGGATGCCCGTCGTGAAGCTCAGGATGCATTTAGAGAAGGCAAAGCGCGAGACTTTCCTTTAGTCGATACGTTGAAAGGTTTTTACGACGCCAGCCACGGTAGACGGGATATTCTTCAAGTATTCTTAGAGATTCTTATTCAAGCCGCTTTCGCCGACGGTCAGCTTTCACAGGAAGAATACAACGTACTTGAAAAAGTAGCGAAGCCACTAGGCTTTAGGCGTCGTGATTTAGATTATCTAATTTCAATGTATGAAGCTGAAATACGCTTTAGGCAGCGGTCTAACTCTGGCTCGGGACAACGCACTCATTCAGGTCAACGTCAGCACAGCCAATCAGCCTATTCAGAACAGCAAAGTTTAGATGATGCCTATCACATATTAGGTGTGGCGGCATCCGACGATGAAAAGACAATAAAGCGTGCCTACAGGAAGCGCATGTCTGAGCATCACCCCGATAAGCTGGTGTCTAAAGGGCTACCTGAACAGGCAATGGAAATTGCGAAAAAGAAAGCGCAAGATATTCAATCAGCCTACGAGCTGATTAAGCAAAAGCGTGGCTTTTAGATGGCAAAAACTCAACGTGAGTTAACTTATGTGCCGGCAGCGAGTCAGGCGCATATCGATGGTTTCATCGAGATGCTTTGGCTTGAGAAAGGACTGTCTGATCATACTCAGCAGAGCTATCGCACCGACCTTACTAAGCTTGCTATCTTCAGCAACAATCAAGGCGTAAAAGATATCGCTGTGCTGACCACTGAGCAGCTTCAGGATTATTTAGCCTACCGTCACGACAAGGGGCTGTCCACACGCAGCACCCAACGTGCGCTTAGCGCTATCCGGGCGTTTTTCGTATTCCTAATTAGTAAGCAAGTACGTGTAGACAGCCCGGTGTCCGCGCTATCAAACCCCAAAACACCCAAAGCTTTGCCTTCTTCACTCAGTGAACAACAAGTTGAAGATTTGCTAAATGCCCCCCTTACCGACGACCCTATTGAATGTCGGGACAAGAGCATGCTTGAAGTGCTTTACGCGACCGGCCTTCGTGTAAGTGAGCTTATTGGGTTAACAATGGATCAAATAAGCCTTCAGCAAGGCGTAGTTAGGGTTGTGGGTAAAGGGAATAAAGAGCGCTTAGTGCCCCTTGGTGAAGATGCAATAGAATGGCTGCTGACCTATATTAAAACAGCAAGACCGATACTCGCCAGTAAAGCTTCTGATGTGGTATTTCTGAGCAAGCGTGGACAGAAAATGACGCGTCAAACATTTTGGCATCGCATTAAATACTATGCGGTGAAAGCGGGAATTGAGCAGCACCTTTCTCCTCACACGTTGCGCCATGCCTTTGCGACACACCTTTTGAATCACGGTGCTGATTTACGCGTTGTACAAATGCTATTGGGGCACAGCGATTTGTCAACGACTCAAATATACACCCATGTAGCGACAGAGCGACTTCAAACTTTAATCCACAGTCATCACCCACGTGGCTAAATTGGCTAAATATACAAATAAAGAATGCTATAAATTGGGGGCTGTATACGACGAGGCTCAGTGACGACGTATATAAAATAAAAAGGTCTATGGTAGGATACGAGCCATGCAAAACGTTTAGAAAATACATTTTCCGTTAGTGCTCTAACGTGACTGAGTTTAAATGTTGACGTTAAATGTACTGAGGTTAAAAGAAAATTAGCGTTTAACGTGCAATTTTTTGCTAAGTTTTACGGTCTGAACGTTATGAATGTAAAAATTTTTAGCAATTGCTTTAAATGGAAAGATACCGATTCAAGCAGTTGCATGTTAAGCCAGTAAGTACAAGCGAACTTAAATGGCAAAATGGAGAGTATTTAGTGAAAGCAGTAAAGAAAGTATTGTTAGCCAGTGTAGTTGCGGCAGGTTCTCTATTAGGGCTTAGTGCGCAAGCGGCTGATGAAGCGGCTATCCGTGATAAATTAACCTCAATGCTAGGGTTAGATGTAGAAACTATTGCTGACTCTCCAGTATCAGGGCTGGTTCAGGTATCAACAAACCGCGGTTTATTTTACGTAAGTGAAAACGGGCAGTATCTGCTTCAGGCTCGTGTTTTTAACATTGATGAAGAGATGCGTAACGAAACAGAGCTGGCACTTTCTGGGCTGCGCAAAGAAGGCGTTAAAGAGATGGAATCATCGTCTATTACGTTTAAGGCCAAAAATGAAAAGCATGAAATAAGCGTATTTACTGATATTACGTGTGGCTATTGCCGTAAATTTCACAACGAGATTGATGAACTCAACGATGCGGGCATCACCGTACACTACCTTGCGTTTCCACGTTCTGGGTTAAACAGTGAAAACTACAACGATATGGTGTCGGTGTGGTGTGCGAAAGACCCGCAAAAAGCGTTAACTAAAGCTAAAGCGGGTAACGACGTAGCTAGCGCAAGCTGTAAAAATAAAGTGGCAGAGCAGTACATGTTGGGTCAAAAATTAGGCGTGAATGGCACGCCAAATATCGTACTGCCAGACGGTTCATTGATTCCTGGTTATCAGCCAGCTGCGTTGCTTGCTAAAGCATTGGAGGAAGCTGAATAGCCATTCAGTCCTTAACCTTAAATATGATAAAAACGCACGCTTTGTGCGTTTTTTTGTTTTCTGCGGTATGATTCGTCCTCATATTTTCTAGCGTTTTTTCGTACAGTTTTGCTTTGCAGCTCACACGGGCGTTTACTTGGAATCTGCACTAATTATCAAGTGTCCCGACTCCAGTCTTTTTAATTAAAGCCTATTTGAACTGGCATCGACAACTGCATTTACAGTTTTGGTTAGTGGTATTTCATGATTTTGCCTATTGTTCGCCGTGAGGTTACCGGCGCCTCGCTTAGTTCCGACTTACATCCTGTTATCGATAGAATTTATCGCGGTCGTAATATTGCGAATTTAGATGACTTGGAGAATGGTCTAAAAGGACTAACCCATTTCAATGTCTTGAAGGGCATGCCGCAGGCCGCGCAAATTCTCGCTGATGCTGTTGTACAAAATAAACGTATTATTATTGTGGGCGATTTTGATGCCGACGGAGCAACCAGTACATCGGTATGCATATTGGCGCTTCGAGCCATGGGCTATCACAACGTTGATTTTCTTGTACCTAACCGCTTTGACTTCGGTTACGGACTTAGCGTGCCTATTGTGGATGAAGCTGCCAAACAGGGGGCAGAGGTTATTGTCACAGTGGACAATGGCATTTCCTGTATTGACGGTGTAACCCATGCAAAGTCGTTGGGAATGCAGGTTGTTGTTACCGATCACCATTTGCCAGGCGATGTTCTACCTCCTGCTGATGCGATAGTAAATCCTAACCAACCTGGCTGTGAATTCCCTTCTAAAAATTTGGCTGGGGTTGGCGTTGCCTTTTACATCATGCTAGCACTTAAAGCCGAGTTACAGCAGCAAGGGCATTTTGAAAAAGCGGGAGTAGCGCCACCAAATCTAGCGTCGCTACTTGATATTGTTGCGGTTGGCACCGTGGCCGATGTAGTAGTGCTTGATAAAAACAACCGAATTTTAGTTCATCAAGGCCTTCAGCGGATTCGGGCAGGTAAGTGTCGACCTGGCATTAAAGCATTGGTCGAAGTAGCGAATCGCGATTGCGCTCACTTAACCTCAACTGACTTAGGCTTTGTGGTTGGGCCAAGGCTTAATGCCGCGGGTCGATTAGACGATATGTCCCAAGGCATTGCGTGCTTATTAGAAGATGAAACCATTCAAGCGCGAATGATCGCTGCGGAACTCGATGCGCTTAATAAAGAACGCCGTGAGATTGAGACCGGCATGAAAGCACAAGCGGAAACCGTACTAGAGCAAATGGCGCTGAATGAAGGCGATATGCCAAGCGCACTGGTGGTTTATCGCGAAGACTTTCACCAAGGGGTTATTGGTATTGTAGCAGGGCGTTTGAAAGAGAAGTACCTTAAGCCTGTTATCGCTTTTGCCCATCAAGACGACGAGATCATTAAAGGTTCTGCACGCTCAATTCCTGGCGTGCACATTCGCGATGTACTTGATGAAGTTAATACGCGCTACCCTGGCGTTATCGAAAAATTTGGCGGGCACGCCATGGCCGCTGGATTAAGCTTGCCCGTAGCTAAGCTTCAAGACTTCGAGCGTGCTTTTGTTAATATTGCGCGTGCGCATATGGCAAAGCTTGATGGTAATCATGCCTTATTTTCCGACGGTGACTTGTCGTCGGAAGAGCTGTGTTTACCCTTTGCGCATTTATTACGTCAAGCAGGTCCGTTTGGTCAGGGCTTTGAATCACCGCTATTCGATGGTGAATTTGCACTACTTGACCAGCGCTTAGTTGGCCAAAAGCACCTAAAAATGGTGTTAAAAAGTGACGGTGCTAACGAGGTCGATGCTATTGCGTTTAACGTTGATTTAAAATCATGGCCGAATGCCATGGTCAAACGCGTGCATATTGCCTATCGGCTCGATATCAACGTATTTCGCGGTCAGGAAACCGTGCAACTTATTGTAGAGCAAATAGAAGCGCGTTAGCAGGAGCGAGTTCACACGCAGACGGATGGCCAGTAAGCCTAACGAGCAATAAGCGTAAAGTTGTGGAAAGAAGGGGCAAAGGTGAAAAGCGAAAGACAAAAGCTGGTGGATAAGCATAGTCAGCTGAATCAAACCGACAATGCAAAAGTGATTTCCCACGTTCAGCGAGAAGAGAAAGACAGCGACTGGATTCGCCACACCATTATGCTAGAAGGTATTGATGTCCCTTTTATCTATCGGCGTAAACAGCAATACCAAAGCTTAAAAGGCGCGCGAGTGAACGTAACCTACTATCGCCACGTTGAAGATCTGGCTGGCATTGAGTTTGAAACCATGAAAGTGGTACGAATTAAGCGCAGCTGATATTAACGTTGCCACAGGCACAACTTCGACAACAATTAACACACAGTGAGCAACAATGAATAATGAATGGTTAAATGCCTATGTACTGCATAGACGCCCTTACAGGGAGACCAGCTATATTGTTGACTTTTTTACCCTAGAAGAAGGGCGTGTTAGTGCGGTAGCGAAAGGGGTGAAGAATAGTAAATCTGACAAAAAAAGCCTGCTTCAACCTTTTCAGCATCTTCGTTTACAGTTAAGCGGAAAGTCAGAGTTAAAAAACTTACGTCACGTTGAAAGCGTTTCGCCTTCCATCAACCTTGTGGGCACGGCGTTATTTTGCGCCATGTACGTTAACGAGCTAACTAATCGCGTTATGCCGGCAGGGCTTGCCAGCGATGGCGTTCACAATGCTTATGAAAATGCGCTGCTGTCCCTTCGTGATAATAGCGACATAGAAGTGACCTTACGTCAATTCGAATTTGCACTGCTTGACGAAATGGGGTTGTTGCCCGACTTCACCACCGACGTCGAGTACGAATTGCCCATAGAAGAAACCGGTAGTTATCATTTTCAGATAGACGCAGGGTTCGTGCGACTGCCTGACGATATGGCTGGTCCCCGCGGTATGCGAGGCTTTCCTGGACAAGCGCTGCTTAGTTTATCACAGGGGGAATTTACGCCGCTTAGTAAAAAAGTGGCTAAGGTGCTTTGCCGGGACTTGCTGAAGCCGCTAATTGGTGAAAAGCCACTTAAAAGCCGCGAGCTTTTTATGCCCAAACCGCGGTAATAGCATTAAATTATTTTCTCTTAACTCAAACGCTTAATAAGCACGTTCTACAAAAAAATTTGCTACAATTGCGACTTTCCTTAAAAGGGTATTTTTACCCTTAAAGCAACGTATTAAACAGGAAGAGCAGGCCTCTTCTATCGCTCTTAAAGGTTAGGTGGTGAAATGAGCACGATTTTATTAGGCGTTAACATCGACCATATTGCAACGCTGCGCAATGCGCGCGGTACGCATTACCCAGATCCAGTGCACGCAGCGGATATTGCCGAGCGTGCAGGTGCAGACGGCATTACTGTTCATTTACGTGAAGACCGCCGTCACATTAAAGACCGCGATGTACGCATTTTAGCGCAAACCATTAATACCCGACTTAATTTGGAAATGGCGGTAACCGATGAAATGCTGGCCATTGCCGAAGAAGTGAAGCCTGTTTTTTGTTGCTTAGTACCGGAAAAGCGCGAAGAGCTGACTACCGAAGGTGGTCTTGATGTGGCAGGGAATTTTGAAAACATCAAAGCGGCGTGCGAGCGACTCGCTAATGCGAACATTTTGGTGTCGTTGTTCATTGATGCCGACAAAGCGCAAATTGACGCGGCAGCAGCATGTAACGCTCCTTACATCGAAATTCATACAGGCCAATATGCAGAAGCCACCAGCGAAGAAGAGCAGCATAAAGAGCTAGCCCGTTTAGTTGAAGGTATCGAGTATGCCGATAGCTTAGGGCTTAAAGTGAACGCCGGTCATGGCTTGCACTATCACAATGTTAAGCCTATTGCGGCTATCCCTCAGTTAATCGAACTTAATATTGGCCACGCTATCATTGCTCGCGCCGCGTTTGATGGCCTTCATACGGCTGTAGCTGATATGCGTAAACTTATGCTAGAAGCACGAGCGGGCATTTAACCTTAGATTCAAAAGGGTGTAGATAACGTGGCGATTGTAGGGCTAGGTACTGACATTGTAGAGATAGCGCGACTTGGTAAAGGCGATGGCGCTAATGAACGCTTAGCCAAGCGAGTGCTTACGCCTGCCGAGTGGCAGCAGTTCAGCGAACACGGTACGCCAGTCCGCTTCTTAGCCAAACGTTTTGCCGCCAAGGAAGCGGCAGTGAAGGCCCTTGGTACAGGGATTGGAAACGGGATCAGCTGGCAGCATATAGAAGTGCGCAATAACGATTTAGGTGCGCCAGAGCTTCATTTTTCTGGCGAGTTTGCTGCAATGTGCAAAAACCGAGGTATCACGCGAAGCGTGGTCAGTATTTCAGATGAGCAGCATTATGCTGTCGCCACCGTTATACTAGAGTCTGAATAGAGCAACTGCCCCTAACCCACGCAGGCGACTTCTATTTGGTGAGCGCGCGCAAAAACCTCTACTAACATCAAACGACGTAAAGCAAGTAACCGGAGTCACACTTGGCAAACCTTTTTAAACAATCTCGTAGCAAGCAAAAAGGCAAAACGTCGCTTACTGAGCGTGGCGCTTCAAAAAAAGGGAATGCCAGAGCCAACGCGCAGGTCGCAGGACTTCGATTTGGGAAAAGGAAAAAAGCAGCGGATACCAGTGAAAGTCAAAAGCCTAACACGGTCACCATTGAAGATTTGGACTGGATGGGCAATGGCGTAGTGCGCGGCAATCCGATGGTATTTGTTGAAGGTGCCCTTGTAGGAGAAACCTGCGACATAGAGGTGCTATCTAGCAAAAAGAAAGTCATTAACGCCAGGGCGACAAACATTCATTCGCCAAGTGATGAAAGACAAGCGCCTTTTTGCCCTGTGTTTGATGCATGTGGTGGGTGTCAGCTACAGCACATAAAGCCTGACGCTGCCCTTGAGCAACGTGACCGTGCTCTTAAAGTGATGATGGAACGTCACCTTGCAATGAAGCCAAATGTTTGGCAAGCACCTTTAGCAGGGCCGCGCCCTCAATATCGCAGGAAAGCAAGACTGGCTATAGATGCCCGCAACCCCAATCAAATTAAGTTAGGCTTTCGTGAAGCAAATAGCAGTAACGTTATCAATGTAGAAACCTGCCCAATACTGGTCGACCCGCTATCTAAACTTATTGGCCCTTTACGAGAAGCGCTTACAGGGTTCGAGTCAGCGCGTCATATTGGACATATCAGCCTTATTGCAGGCGACAACACCTCGCATCTTGTTATTAAACACACCAAAGCCCTTGAAGCTGAGCTTATTGATGCAGTGAGCGAATTGGTGAACACGAGTTCATCAGTTGGTGTCTACGGTATTGAATTAAAGCTTGAAAATAAGCAGGGGCACATTCGCAGTGTGGGCCGTGGTACTGATATGGTGATGAACACGGTAAATGGCTGCTCAATTTCACCTAGTGCTAACGACTTTATTCAAATTAATAAAGTGGTTAACGAAAAAATGGTTAATCAGGCAATAGGTTGGCTAAACCCAAAGCCCAGCGAACGTATCGCTGATTGGTTTAGCGGGCTGGGCAATTTTACTTTACCTATTGCTAAGTTAGGTGCAAAGGTTCAGGCGGTAGAAGGTGTGGCAGAGATGGTGCGCCGCGCCAAAGACAATGCACAGCAACAGGGCATTGAAAATGTAGAGTGGCTGCATTTAGATTTGGCTGATAAGACCAACGTCGAGGCTTCATTACAGCTGGGCTTTGATAAGGTACTACTAGACCCCTCAAGAGAAGGGGCGTTGACCGTTTGTCATGCGCTTGTAAAAGCACTACCAAAAACGATAGTGTATGTTTCTTGCAACCCAAGTACGTTTTCTAGAGACGCGAAGGTGTTGATAGACGGAGGTTATGAAATGGAAAAAGCGGGCGTAGCAGAAATGTTCCCCTTCACCCATCACATGGAAATGATGGCCTTGTTTACGCGAAAGCAGCAGTAACGAGTAAAGGATATGGTATCGACAAGAAAGGTCCACCAAGCCGACCGACCACCCTTTGAAGCGTGGTTAGATAGCCTTGAGTTAAGTGCAGAAACAAAAGAAAAACTAAGTGCAGTGTCATCTATTCCCGAGCGACTGTTGGTTGGTCAGGAAATGGTTGAGATTTTGTGTCAGCTCAATATGGATGACGCAACGCTTCAGGCAGCCTTGGTTTTTCCATATTGCGAACAGCACGCCTTGAGTGAAGACGATATTTATGAAGAATTCGGCGGGGAAATACGCGACCTGATCGTTGGCGTGCGCCGAATGGATGCCATTAAGTCGCTACATGCGCGTAAAGTAAAAGGCTCTGGCTTTGCAGAAAAGTCGGACGAACAGCACATAGACAGTATTCGTCGTATGCTGCTGGCGATGGTAGAAGACGTGCGTGCCGTTGTGATCAAAATGGCAGAACGCATTTGTGCATTGCAACAGGTTAAAAAAGCCGACGAAGAAACCCGCGTTATGGTGGCCCGCGAATGCGCTAGCATCTATGCGCCACTGGCAAACCGTTTGGGCATTGGTCAGTTAAAGTGGGAGCTTGAAGACCTTGCGTTTCGCTATCTACATCCCATCACCTACAAACAAATAGCTCATCAGCTTGACGGCAAGCGCAGAGAGCGCGCCGAGTACATAGAAACCATAGTAGGCGACTTGCAGGGCTTGCTTGATAGCGAAGAAATTCGCGCAGAGGTTTACGGCCGTCCTAAGCACATATTCAGCATTTGGAAAAAAATGCAGAAAAAGCGCCTTACGTTTGAGCAGCTTTTTGATATTCGTGCGGTGCGTATTATTGCCGAGCGACTTCAAGACTGTTACGCCGCGCTTGGTACGGTTCACGCCAGCTATAAGCACTTACCTAACGAGTTCGACGACTATATCGCAACCCCTAAACCTAACGGTTACCAGTCTATTCACACGGTTATCGTGGGGCCTGAAGGGAAGTCGGTTGAGATTCAAATTCGCACGCAGAAAATGCATCAGGATGCAGAGCTGGGTGTGGCTGCTCACTGGAAATATAAAGAGGGCAGTACGGGCAAGCAGTCTGGCTATGACGAGCGCATAAACTGGCTTCGCCGCATACTAGCGTGGCAAGAGGAAGTGGCCGAATCTGGCGATTTGGTTGAAGAACTTCGCAGTCAGGTGTTTGATGATAGGGTGTACGTGTTCACACCCAAAGGCGATGTTATTGACCTTCCCCAAGGCGCTACACCACTTGATTTTGCTTACTATATTCACAGCAATGTGGGACATCGCTGCATTGGCGCAAAAGTGAATGGGCGAATAGTGCCTTTCACTTATTTACTGCAAAGTGGCGATCAGATAGAAGTACTCACCGGAAAAGAGCCAAACCCAAGTCGCGACTGGATGCACCCGGGCCTTGGCTATGTGCATTCATCACGGGCGCGTGCCACTATCCATTCCTTCTTTAAAAAGCAGGACAGGGACAAAAACCTGGCTGCCGGTAAAGAGCTGCTAGAACGCGAACTTCAGCGTGCCCACTTACCTGCCAAAGTACCCAATGAGGCATTTGAGAAGTTTAACTTACAAACCCTCGATGACTTGTACACTGCGGTAGGTGCCGGTGATGTGCGCGTTATGCAGGTGATTAACTTTATTCATCACTTGCAGGAGCCTCCAGCCCCAGAACCCGAAATTAGTCCTAAGGTTAAAACGCGCAAAACTGCTGCCGGGACGGGCAAAAAAGATGCAGTGGTGGTGCAGGGCGTGGGCCACTTAATGAGCCAGCTGGCGAATTGCTGTAAGCCAGTACCAGGCGAAGCAATTTTAGGCTATATCACACAAGGCCGTGGTGTAAGCGTTCATAAAGAAAGCTGCGACCAGCTGCAGCACTTATTGTCACAACATCCTGAGCGTCAAATAGAAGTGAATTGGTCACAAGAGCTTAAAGTGGGCTTTGAGACAGGCATAGATATATTCTGTCACGATAGAACCGGCCTGTTGCGCGATATCACCACGGTGCTGGCGAATGAAAACGTGCCGCTTTTGGGGGTTAATAGCCTAAGTGATAAAAACAGACAGACGGCGCTTATCACCATTTCGATAGAGGTGCACGATCTCGACACCGTATCAAAAGTGTTAACCCGATTGCGACAGCTTAAAGGCGTGACTGATGCAAAACGCAAACAAAGCTAAGCTTAGTGAAACGCAGCGGCTGCTTGACATTATGGCGCAGCTGCGCGACCCGCAATCTGGATGCCCGTGGGATGTAAAACAAACCATGGAAAGCCTAACTCGCTACACCATAGAAGAAGCCTACGAAGTGGCTGATGCTATTGCCACTGGTGATATGCATGACATTAAAGATGAGTTGGGTGATTTGCTGTTTCAAGTGGTGTTCTACGCACAGATAGCCAGTGAATCTAGCGCATTTACTTTTGACGATGTGGCGCAAAGCATTAGTGATAAGCTCGTGCGTCGTCACCCTCATGTTTTTGCTAACCCGCTCGCATCTGAGGGAGCAGGGGATACAAATAAAAACCTCACGCTAAAACGTACCCAATTGAACGACAGTGCTTTAAACGCGCAGTGGGATGCTATCAAAGCCCAAGAAAAGCAGCTTAAAAAGCAGCGTTTGAAGCAAGACGACGAAGCAATGGAGCCCAGTATTTTAGATAGCGTCCCCAAAGGTATGCCGGCACTTATGTATGCGCAAAAGCTGCAGAAAGCCTGTGCAAAGGTAGGCTTTGATTGGCCTAATGCCGCTCCAGTCATAGATAAAGTGCGCGAAGAGGTGGAAGAGATTCAGCAAGAGCTAGACTTCAAGCAGCGAGCACAGGGGGCACTGAATGCGGGTGTTGCTCCTTTAAAAAGTGGCGTGCCCGACAACCAACAAGCTATTGAAGAAGAAATTGGTGATGCACTTTTTGCCATGGTTAATTTGGCAAGACATTGCAAGGTAGATGCTGATACCGCACTTAGAAACGCCAGTAACAAGTTTGCTAACCGGTTTAAAGGTGTAGAGCGCTTGGCGGCAGAGCAGGGCGAGAAGCTCGACACATTGACGCTTGATGAAATGGAAGCGCTGTGGCAGCAGGTTAAACAGTCGTCCGATAGGAAGTAGTTTATCCTGCTACAACTTCACTATTAAGTTTGAAAATCAGCCAGATAGTGAGGTCTCGGATTTGCTCATCACTTTTGACCGGGCACATGTTAGTACTACAAATTTAGACCAATGAAGGTGGAAACCTAGTTATTTTGGCGTTGGGTTAAAAGGTAGGTTTGATTTACGACAAGGCTACATAGATCCATACTATCTAAAATGACTGTATAAATTTAGCACTTCGGAAAAGTGTTCAGCGGGTGTGTGGTCACAGCACCTACCAAGGAATCGGCTAGCATTGGGCGTTGGTATTTCATGAAAAAAGTACTGTATTTATCACTCGGGTTGTTTTTTACCCTTCTAGGTATTATTGGCGCATTCTTGCCGGTAATGCCAACAACTGTTTTTTTGATAGGTGCGCTTTTTTGTTTTACTCAATCTTCACCGCGCCTTGAAAACTGGTTACTTCAACACCCTAAATATGGCCCCAGTCTTGTTGCGTGGCGAAAACATGGTGCAATTTCGAAAAAAGTGAAATGCATAGCGTGTTGCAGTATGTTGGTGAGCTTTATTCTGGTTTGCCTGTTCGCATCAATGCCTATTCCAGCTTACATTGGCATAGGTCTATTTATGGGAATAGGCGCGTACTTTGTTGTTACGCGCCCCAGCATACCTGCTGTATAATTTCTCTATACAGAATTTAGTTACCTTCGGCAGTAGCGCACAGTTTATTCGAACTGCATTGCTAAGCGTTAGGTGACAGATTTAAAAACCTTTAACGGTTTCTACCCAGTCGCTCGTGACTGCTTACCCATTCGTCTGCGACGACTGCAGAACCCAGCGACAGATCGCCACACAATACGGTCGCAGCGACAATTTCCGCAAACTTATTTACACTGCCCCTTTCTGTGCAGCCAAGTACGTTTAAACACTCGTTTTGTGTAGCTAAACCGGTTCCTCCACCGTATGTAGCAACGATTAACGAAGGAATAGTCACAGAGAAGTAGTAGTCTCCATTTGGCGTAATTTCAGCGTAGGTAAACCCCGCCGACGACTCCGCCACATTAGCGACATCTTGCCCGCAAGCGATAAACATAGCGGTGATGCCGTTAGCGAAGTGGGCACCGTTATTAACACTACCTGCCATTAGTGCGCCCATATTTGAATACTGGCGCTGTTTGAATAATGCTTCTGGCGGGCAATGCATAATCTCCGTCATAAGTTGTTTTGGCAGGGTTATTTCTGCTACAACGCGCTTTCCGCGGGTATGCAGAGAGTTTAAGTGAGAGTGCTTTTTATCGGTATCAAGGTTAGCGGCTAGTACAAAGTGCTCAATAGGACGTGGGTAGTTCGCTTGTATCCACTCACAACCCGCCTTAGTGGCTTTACTTACCATGTTCTGACCTGCCGCATCGCCGCAGGTGAAATTGAATCTTAGCCAGCGAAGCTTAGACGCAGCGTACTGCTCGATATCCCTTAGTTTGCCCACGCTGGTGGTGTTATCACTGGCGCGTTTGATGGCTTCAAAGTTTTGCTCGACCCATTTGCCAAATTCGAGGGCTTCTCTTGCGTTAGAAAACGCGAACATAGGCGCTCGCTGCATGGCATCGTCAATGACTGTGGTAGTTATGCCTCCAGCCTCTCTTGTTAAGCGCATGCCTCTACTGTAGCTGGCGGTCAAGGTGCCCTCTGTTGTTGCCATTGGAACGTAGAACTCACCTTTGGCGTGCTCTCCATTCACTAGCATTGGCCCTGCGAAGCCAATAGGCACTTGTGCAACACCGGCGAAGTTTTCTATGTTTCCCGACAATGTTTCAGGCGGGATAGAATAGTGTCCTAAGTGATTTAGCTGAGTGCCGGTTTCGCGCGCAATAAACTCGCGGCGTGTTCGGCTCATCTCTTGAGTATAGTCGTTGTCTGAGGAACGTGGGATTTTAGGCATTGGGCCACTCCTTTTTTCTCTCATAATAGGAGTGCAGATACCGAATGAGAACTGTTTACAATTTATACATGAGGATAAGTGCCACCTATGTATGTGCTGTTTATGTAGAAAGGCGTTAAATTCACCTTTCTACACGCAAAAAGCGGGGATGTTGCTTATTTCGAACTCATAAGCGACACGCGATAGCCCCGCATAAAGCAAATGATACTATGCTTTTTTATCCAATTTTGCCTGAAGTATAGCAATCTCTTCTCTGCGTTTTTTATCGGCTAGAGGGCGGTTGGCTTTTTCAGGCGCGTTTTGAGCACGGATTAAAAACCCTTGGGCTTCTTCGTATTCACCATCGTCGAAAAGAAACTCAGCATAAAAGAAGTTTTGGTCCATACCTTCTGGGTTAATTTCTAATGCACGCTTAAATAATTGTTTTGCCTTCTTATCGCTTCCAAAGCTAACTGGCCAGCCTGGTACTTTATGATAAAGTGCCGCTAATACAGTGAGTGCCGTCCCCTCTAATACCGCTTCCTCTTTTTCAATGGCACGTTCTAAATTTTCCTTCGCACTTTCAGCAAAGTCCAGGGCACCTAAACCGCCTTTCGCACTTGCTGTACTTGATTGAGAGATAGCTAGCCAGGTCAGTGCTTTAGCGCTATTTTCTGATTGCTCGACTAACACTTTCGCCTGCGCTATCAATGTAGAAAATGCCTCTAATTGGGCTTCACCTTCAAGCTCATAGTTCGCTTTTGCCCACGCGTGTTGTAACGGTAGTAAATCAGGGTTGCTTGCATGAACCGTAGATATCGACAACGTAGTAATAAGGATGAATAGAAAAGGAGAGAAGAAATTCTTTTTCTGCATGAAAAGTCGCCTTTATAAGATAGAGGTAGTTAGGAATAAACGAGATAACTCGACGAAATTGTTAGTAATTTCATGAATTATCGTTGAATCGGCGGCTAATCTAACGGTATTTGCAGTGAAAATCTAATACTTGTTGAAAATGGAAAGGCAATAAGAGCATTGCCTTTCCCTGTATACCTTTAGGGTGACTAACTTTTTCTCGCTATTTTCGCTTCCAATAAAGCGATCTCTCTTTTGCGACCTGAATCTGCAATAGGACGATCAGCGCGCGCTGGGGCGTCGAGCGCTTTCTTGGCAAACTTGAGCGCTTGCTCGTATTTTCCATTATCGAACAAGTACTCGGCGTAGAAATAGTTGGGGTCTATCCCGTCAGGGTTTATTTCAAGTGCATGCTTCAGCAATTTCTCAGCTTTTTTGTCGTTACCAAAGCTAATAGGCCAACCCGGAAGCTTATGGTACAGCACGCCTAGACTGGTCATCGCTGAGCCCGAGAGTGCATTTTCATCTAATCGCATTGCCTGTTCGAAACTCTTACGAGCATCCTTTGCGTAGTCCAGAGCACCAAGTCCCCCCTTGGCACCGGCTGTACTGGATTGAATTATGCCTTGCCAAATCAATAGCTCAGGGTTATTGGGTTCTGCCTTTACGAAAGATTTGGCGGTATTAATAAGGGCGACGAATGCTTTTTCCTTTTCTGCATCATCAAGTTCATAGTTAATATGTGCCCACTGATGCTGAAGTGTCTTTAAAGGGCTGGTTGCTGTTTCGCTTAAGGCTGATGTCGGCGCTGTACTTTCTGTGACTTCGTCAGCTTGAGCCATAGCAGTGTGACTTAATGCCAGACCGAGTCCCAGAATTACCGTGGTGCTAAGCATGGTTAATTTCTTCATAATAATGTCCTCGTGTTAAACCAGTTTGTTACCCAGGCGGGTATCGTTTTGAGCGCTGGTAGGTTTGTCTTGTGATTGCGTTTTTTGAAAGGCATAGCGTTTAATTGTTGGAAGTTTCTTTGCCAACGCATTGTCAACAACACTGGGAACTAGCGCGTTAAGCTTGGCAAAAAAGCGTTCAGTACGTCCTAGCGCGACCCTTGGCAAATTGTTTTCTAACTGTTTAATGAATGCTTGCGCTACTGCATCAGGCTCGTCTGTCTGGTTGCCCAATGCCTCATTTAGCGCATTAGCGCGTTCGTCATTTATGTCGGTACGCGTTGCGCGTGGCGCTAGATAGTGAAATTTAATTTTGCTATCGCTGAATTCTCTGTGCATCGCTTCCGTCCAGCCTTTCAAAGCGAATTTAGTTGCGCAGTAGGTTCCGTGCGCAGCAAAACCTATGCTTCCAAAAGCTGAGCCTACATTCACGACATGCGCAGACGGTCTACGTTCGAGTAACGGCAGTAGGCGTTGGGTTAGTAGCATCGGAGCCAGCATATTTGTCGACACAATTGACTCGATTGGGGTGCCCTCAAACTCGCCCATATAGGTAATGCCAGCATTGTTAACCAGAATACTTAAAGGACGTCGTTGGCAGGCACTTACTACTCTATCTCTGCCTTCATCTGACGTAATGTCAGCCACAATAGCAGTATGATGAAGGGTTAAATTTTGTTGCAGCTGTTCGAGCTTTGCCTTACTTCTGCCAGTTAGGATAGTGTGCGCGCCTTTTTCATCAAGCGCCTTGGCTATTGCTTGACCAATACCGCCAGTTGCACCTGTAAGAAGTACCACTTGATTACGCCACTGAATATTCATTGTATTTACCTTAACGTGTTATTAATTTACCTCGGGGGATAAGCACCAGAGGTAAACCCTTGAATTCAAGCAACCTGTTCCAAGCCGTGTTCAGGTGTTAATTCGCGAAAGATATCTCCGTATAAGCGATAAAACATGTTCGCGCTGTGAATGATCATTTGCTGCTCTTTGGGGTCAGTAATTTTGTTCATAAGCCCTTCAAAGAAAACAATGTGCTCTTGGTCTAGCGCACCGTGGGAGGTAAGGTATTTAAACGCTGATTTAGGCAGAGATAACTTGTCTTTGATTTGTTTTGCAGCCGCGTCGGCAAGCGCAATACTTGTGCCCTCTAAAACGAATACCATGCCAAAAAAATACAGTGGGCTTTTGCGTGCTATTGCATCAAAAGCATAGGCAACCATTAATTCGGTGGCGGGTGCAGGCTGACTTATCCTCGCCTGTTCTTTATCAACGCCACAGGCTGCAAGGTCGTTAAGGATCCACTCTTGGTGACCCATTTCTTCTTCAATGTATTCACCAATTGCTTCTCTTAGCCATTCCTTATCTTCGTTGAGTTTGGCACCTGTAGCCATAAGCAGGGGTACAGTAAACTTAACGTGATGATAAGCCTGTTGAAGAAAGGCAATATAGTCGTTTAGGTTAAAATCACCGTTAAAGCAGCGTTGTATAATCGGCGCCTGTAAGAATGACTGTCTGGCATGTTCGGTGTTGCTTTGAAGTTGCTGATAGAAATTCATAAATTATTCCTTGATAACAAATTGAGAAGAAAACGCTGTTGTGCCTTGAACGCTGTACTGGTGTTGGTCTTGGCTCTGGTAGAGCATGTCTAAATCAGTCGCGTAGCGGGCAATTATTGCGTCACGCTTCAGTTTTCCCGTTGGGGTAAGCAGTTGGTTTTCTGGCGTACAAAGATCGATGGTGGCGAAATTAACAACTTGCGCATAGTCAGGTAACTGCTTATTGATAAGCGCCACGGTGCTTTGAATCTGTGTATTAGAAATAGTATTGGAAGCGGGTACGAGGAGCGCGACACAGTAGGGTTTAGCTTCGCAATACACCAAAGCCTGCCTAAACAGTCCTGTTCCCAGCAGTAAAGATTCAATCCACTCTGGCGATACATTTCTGCCAAAGCTGTTCACCATTATGTTTTTTATACGCCCATTCAGCGTAAGTGTGTTGTCAGAAAAAAAGCCTAAATCGCCGGTTCTGACCTGGTTCGGATAAAATGAGGAAGGTTGATTCAGATAGCCCAGAAAGTGGTTGCCTGTAACTACAATTTCACCCTCTTCGATGTGCAGTTGATTATGACCAAGCGTTTTTCCGGCACTGCCCATCGTATTGCAATTGGGCGTGTTCAATGTTGATACTGATACCGCCTCAGATAAGCCATAACCTTCAAATACTGGTAGTCCCTTCGCTTGAGCTTGCGCCAGCAAAGTGGGCGCTACATGTGCACCGCCAACAGCAATGAACATTAGTGATGAAGGTGGTGTCCAGCCCTGATTACATGCCTCTACTAGCACCATTAGCAAGTCGGGCACCAAAATCACAGACGTTGGTTGAACGCGGTCTATCAGTGACAGCAGTGCGTTTGGATTGACGAGTTTGCTTCCTTGAAATCCGCGCTCAGATGCCGTGGCTAAATAAACCGTGCCGCCGTGGTGCAGAGGGGCGTAAACACCTGCAATATTTTCAAGTAGGGTAGACAATGGCAGTAAACATAGGTGGTTCACTATTTCTGGTTGAACAGCGCGCTCAATAGAATGGGCAACTTTCCATTGCGATTCAGTAGACAGGCACACGCCTTTCGGTGAGCCCGTAGAGCCAGAAGTAAAGGTTATTTTGTTAGTACCTACAGGTGTGTATACACGAGAGTCATGTTTGAGTGGATGAGCGACAATGTCGTATTCGCTATCAATAACAGTCGGTGACTCACTCCATTCACTTAGTTCACCACCGCAATTGGTTAATAAAAAGTGACACTGGCTCTCATTTAATACATGTTCTTGTTGGGAAGCGCTAAAAAATAGCGGAACGGGGACACAGCAAACGTTAGCCTGTTGGCAGGCTAAATCAGCAATCACCCATGCAAAGCTATTGTCAAAGGCAATGCCCACCCTCTCGGCATTGTGGTTTGTTATCCAGCTTGCGAGGTTCTCGACGGCGCTCAAAAGGGCGCGGTAAGTCATTGAACCGTCTTTGCATTTCAGCGCAACGTTATCGTCGTGCCCGTTTATATACTGATTAAGCAACATACGCTGTTTCCTTTTTTGTGCAGATATTTTGCGTTAACGCATCCACATTTGCGGAAATAAGCTCAATTGCACGTTGGAAATGAGCATTAAGTTCAGGGCAGCCAATTATGTGTTGGGTTACGTGATTTAGCGACAGGGCAGTAACCTGAGGAGCGGTGTCATAATAGGTGCCCCAATCATCGCTATTCCCTTTAAGTTTTGACGCATCGGCTTTAACAAGGGGGAGGAGTTGAATACCCGCGCCCATGAGTAAAGAGGTGAGCTGTGAGGTCGCACTGAAAACCAGATATTTGCTACCACATCGTTTTAAAACGAAGAACAGGGCAAATAACAAGGGGAGGGTATAGCGCGATGCACTGCTAAAAAGGTTACCAACTTCAGCAATATGCGCTCTGTTTACGGTTATCCCTTGTAAGGTGAGGGCAGTTTCTACCGAAGTGTTAAGGTATTGCTCTATAAAAAGAGAATTATACTGACCATCATATGCGGCAAATCTTGCGCCTGCGGCGGCTTTAACTCCCTTAGCGTCAAGAGCAAACAGCATAGGCATAAAGGAAGTCACTCGTGCGTTGTAGCGAGCTTTAAAACCACTCGCTATAAACGCTTCAATACGGCGGCGGGCATTATGTCCATGTTTTGCCGCGATAAAGGTTATAGCGGGCTTTTCCTTTGAGACAATCGCAGATTGCTGACTAGCAACCTGGGTTGGAACAGAAGCTAAAACGTGACTCATAAACATGCTCATTGGTTTTGCGATGTTATGAGTATTTACGCGAGACCTTAAGAGAACCTTAAGTGGGAAAAACTTTTATAAATGTCAGCCCAAAATGTTAAGAACGCCCAAGCTAATTAATCGCTTGAGCCGTCATAGCTATTAAAAACTGGGCCGTTAGCCGGTAAATCACAGGTAGCGTTCGCAGCAGTGTCAGGAAGCAATAACCATTCGTCACGGTGAGCTACACCCAGTGAAGTGGCTTGTGATAAGTCTACACATTGAAATTTGTAGTCACTTGGAACTAACAAAAAGCGTTGACGTGTTAGCGGTCTAAGCCGCTGGTCTGAAATCTTTGTCTGCTCGCGGAAAGGCTCGGAAGTATCGGTCAACCAAGCCCACGCTGTACCGTTTTCTACTTCTTTAGGGGTATGGTAACCAAAATGAGCCATTTCAAAGGGTGAATAAAGCAAATACTGTTCTTTAAAGCTGACTATCCCTACCTCGAAGGCAGTTGAATCCTTCGTCAACATATTACTTATTTGGCTTTCTGCATTTTGAAGGACTGTACGGGGAGTTCGGTAGTCATTTAGCAGCCATGCACCGAATGTGGAAGGAATTACAGTGAAAATGAAAAGCCATGCCAGTAATTGGCGGGCGAGTAATTCTCCATCCCCTGCGTTGCGCTTTTTATTGTAAACATAGTAGACAATATGAGTACAAAGGCTAGCGAAACCGAGTACAAGTAATACTATGCTTAAACGAACAAGGGTTTCGCTGTCGCTGTCAAAGCGCGTCATCAGCTTAACAGCGGTGGGCTCGTGAAATAGCAGTGCTAAGCCAGCAATCAATAAAACGGCAGAGATTAACGAGGTAACTGCGCGCGCAAAAAGCACCAACCCTCTTGATACAGTTGAATTCGCAAGTACCAGACCTGCAACCATACTCAACGCAGGCAGTGCCGGTAGAACATAAACACCACGTTTACCTGGGCTGATACTAAAGAAAATGACAACCAATATTACCCATATCAACAGCGATGAGTAAGCGGGGTTGTGAGTAAGTACATTTTTTAACGACTTAGCTTTTGATACAAGTATGGCAATTGGAGTTATCCAAAATACAGGAATAACTTCAACAATATAGTAATACCAGGGCTCTATGTGGTGCCAGGCCTTGGCATATCGCTCAGCCGTTTGTTTAAACAAAATGTTCGACAAGTATTGTTGTATTTGAGGCTCTTGTTTTATCAAACCAAGATAAAGCAGAGGTGCAAGCCACATCGCCACAACTGATAGCATGATTAAGGGGCCAAACAACATGCGCAATGACCACTTGCCGCGATGTGAGCCGCTGGTAAATGCGAAAAATGCAATGGGGATAAATAAAAGAACAGGTAAAAAGCCAACGCCTTTGGTTATGATCCCAAGCCCCATAAAGAACCATGCTGCAAAGTACCACCGCCAATTAACATGTACATAAAAGTGCTGAATGAGTCCGTAGACGCCAATCCAGATAAAGCAGGCGACAAGGGCATCTATTTGAGCAAATTTGGCTTGAATAAGAAACTGAGGGCTCAGTAGGAGTACGAGCATACTCAACATTGCTGCTTTTTCATTGGCAAGTCTTAGCGATAGCTTGTAGGTTAACCCCAAAGTGACAAGGCTTGCGATAGCGTTAGGCAGGAGCATAGCCACCTT
This sequence comes from Alteromonas sp. MmMcT2-2, assembly GCF_022348305.1. NCBI lineage: Bacteria > Pseudomonadati > Pseudomonadota > Gammaproteobacteria > Alteromonadales > Alteromonadaceae > Alteromonas > Alteromonas sp. MmMcT2-2. The sequence goes on along the minus strand of NZ_JAKRFA010000008.1, from coordinate 90,615 downwards.
CAGGCTACCCGTTATAAGGTAAAAGAAGGCAATACACCACATAAACACAGGGGGCTTGTCTGGATAAATTTCGCCACCGCGCATGGGCACAAGCCACTGTCCGCTGTTCACCATCTCTTTTGCGACCAATGCGAATCGAGGCTCATCGGGGGGCCAAGCATCTCTGAAACCCAGACCAACAAATATCAGAGCACAGGCAAAAAAGAACAGGGTAGATGCATGGCTATTTGAATTAAGCATAAGCCTCACGACGGCTCACTCCTACGAGAAATGCCTGATAGGGATAGAAGTAGAAGAAAGCTAATGATTAAGCCACCAAATTGTAAAGGCTGTTCGAGGGAGCTGACAAATCGAGAACCGCTTCCAAGCAAGGTAAACAAAAAAGTTTGAGGCGCAAAACCGATTGCACTTGCAACAATAAACGGGACAAACGGAACGCTTAGCACACCTGCGACGGCGTTTGTGATTAAGTTAGAGCCAACAGGGAATAAACGAATAATTAGCACATTGCGAAAACTTCGCTTGGCCAGTTTGTTTTCAACAGGCTTTAATTTTGTACCTAAAAGACGGACGGCAAGTGAGCGCAGAGGGCCATTTGCTAATGCATAGGCGATACATGCAGACAATACCGTTAGCAACAAAGCAATTAACCCTCCCTGCAATGCGCCAAAGCCCACTCCGCAAAAAAAACTGACAGCCTGACGGGGAAAGCCCATGGTTAAAAGTACAACACAACCACTCAGTATCATGCACAGCGATTGCCAATTTAAATTTGAAATATAGGCATTCAACCAATCTGTATCATCACCGTGCTTCCATACTTCACCAGTGACTTCAAGCGACACATAGCAGATAAGCGCGATGCTTGCTGCCCCGATGAAAAACTGTATGAAGCTCTTGAGGCGGCGAAGATTAGTCTTCATGACCAATTCCGCTGGCAATGTGATTAAGCTTATTTCTGTACATTAGCCATCTGACGCCAAGCATATCGATGATCCCTGCCCAGCCACGATTCCACGCTGTGTAATTTGATTTACCTTCTAAGCGCGCGCGATGATTAACCGATACACATACCACTTCTCCCCCAAGCCTTTTAGTTAAAGCGGGAATATATCGGTGCATATGGTCGAAGTAGGGCAAAAGTAAAAAGGTACTTCTTGGGAGGAGTTTCAAGCCACAGCCCGTGTCTGGTGTGTCGTCTTGTAGGATCCACTGGCGAACACGATTGGCAACTTTAGACTGAAATCGCTTCCACGGGGTATCTTTTCGCTTTTTACGATGTCCTATAACGCAGAAGTGCGCTGCATTAGTCTCTTTAGCTGCGCGAATCAGTCGCGGTATATCAGCAGGATCGTTTTGCCCATCAGCATCAAGGGTGATGATCCACTTGCCTTTTGCCTGTAAAACGCCGTGAAAAACCGAAGTGCTTTGACCGCAGCTTATAGGGTGGACGATGACACGACAACTTACCGGCAAGGTACTTGAAAGGTTATGCAGCAAGGATAGGGAGTCGTCGCTGCTACCGTCATTAACAACAATAATTTCTGTTGTTGTATTTGGAACCACCTCTGCAATTTCTCGTAACAAAGCAGAAAGGTTTTTGGCTTCATTTTTAGCAGGTAAAACAACACTGACGTCAAACTGGTGCATAAGAATATTTGGTAAATCATCGAATGACGTGCACTTTAAATGTTGAACCTTAAGGAAAGCTTAAGTTAGGCGCTAAAGTGCAAACTTGCATTAAAATTCGTATTCCAACGACATGCGAAGTGTGTGATCTTTACTGTCACCATTTAGTCCGGCAATAAAGCCCAGTTCCCATTTTAACTGCTGCTGTCGGTCAAAGCGTTTTATACCCATGAATGCTGGACCAACCCCGATAAAATCCTCTGCTACATACACTTCCAATCCAGGTTGTACTTCAGGGATCCAGCGATACCTAAACTTGGCTTTAAATTCGCTTTCCCATTCATTCTCAACAGTTTGACCCCACTCGTACACCAAGCTAATGTTAGTTGTTAAACTGAATTGACCAAACTCTTTTTCTGTTAATATCCCCGCTTTAACTGCCCAGTCATCGGTATTGTGCTGCTTTTCCAGCTCAAACAGCGTTGCCCAGTCAGCCCAGTATCGCCCTTGTTCAGTCATCATCCAGCGTAACTCTACTTCGTAGCTTTCTAAGCCAAAATCTTGATTTTCATCCCGCGCACCGACAAGGTATGTCTCTAGGATCATAAACTCTGAAAGTGCATGGCCGAATGAGAAGCGTTGCATTAAAACATTGCCATCGTCATTTTGTCTTGAGGTAAGTCGCCACTCAAACTCACGTTCAAAGGGTAATACATAAGGGTGATAAACCTTATCTACGGTAAAATTATCTGCATAACCGTTACTTGAAAACACGGCGCATAATGCGATAGCGGTAAGGAGAAAACGTCTCACTGTGCGACCTCCTGAATTTCATCAGAGAATCTCTTTTTTGAAGAAAAGAAAGCAATCAAATTAGGCACGATAAGTGCGAAGAAAAACACCAATAAATAGCTCATCGAGGGCGTAGCCTCATAGCCAACGAGAGAATTCAGAAGATGACCATATTCGCTATTGTCACTAATTATTGTGCTGCTATCCCATAGCTGCCTTGGCGATGGGAAGGTGTCAGTTTGTTCCAATAGTAATGCGATATTAGCGGTTTGAGCTGCCAAAAATGTGGTTGCAAAAAAGTATGTTCCTCGCTTGCTAACAAAATGGGTGAGCAAAATATTAAGTAGAATAGCGATGCTAATACTTATACCCAGACCAATGATAGTGCCCAAGAGCAATAACGTACTATCACTATTACGTGATAACTCGGAAACAAAATAAACTAAAAAGTGTAGCGAATTGGGTAAGCCAATACCTATTACTAGCAGGGTGAGGCCTAGACTGAACTTATTTGAGATACGTGACGGCAAAAGTACAACAAGGCACATACCCAACCACGCAATAAAAAACAGTATTGATTTGAGATACTCAAATCCGGCACCTTCTGATAGCCGCGATACCAGTCCTAGCTGGGGGTAGGTAAATACAGCGAGCAATACCAGCAGCAACACCCGCCACGCAACGGCAAGCGTAGACACACGCGGCAGCGCCAGTAATACACTAATGAGCAGGAATATGGGCAAGGTGTCACGCAAGAAGAGAACGACAGTATTAATTAGCATCCAGCGTGTCCTCTTTGCTTTTAACTACTACCTTTCCTACTGCGCTATTAGGATGAAACTCGCCAAAAAAAGGATACTCACCGGCTTTTAATGGGCCAATAAAGATGGTCCCTCGGCTTTTCGCAAATATCACTTTTTCTCTGTTCAAAGAGAAGCTATCTATTTCTTCGGGAGTATCATCGAAATTGACAAAGGTTAGCTTTACTTTTTGCCCTGCAGGCACAATCACTTCCTGAGGAAAGAATAAGTGCTCTTTAATTTCCACCACCACTTCAGGTAAAGCGAACGCAAGGGGCGTATAAAAAGCACAAAGGGCTGAAAAGCAGAATAAAGAAATCTTAGAGTATGTAGTCATTGGAAAATGCCACCCTAACTTCTAATCCCCCGAGCGAACTTTCATCTAAAGAGAGCTCAGCTCCGTTTAATACAACGATTTGTTCTACAATGGCTAGCCCCAAGCCGCTTCCCGAATGAGGCGAGCTGTTAGATGCTCTTTTGAACCGGTTCAGCACGACAGCGCGCTGGTCAGCAGGGATGCCTGGCCCAGAATCGCAGACGCTTAAAATAAGCTCGTCTTTCCGTCGTTCAATCCTAATTATTATTTGTGCACCGCTAGGAGAGAATTTACTCGCATTGCTCACTAAGTTCTGAAGCAAGGTGTAAAGGACAAATTGAGAACTTAGCAACCAAGCTTCTTCTCCTTCCAGTGCTATTTCTTGGCTTTTATTTTCAATAGCGCCGTATAGGTCACTAATTACCTCTTGCGCGACCACGTGCACATTTACAGGTTCTCGCTGTTCTGCAAACGTTTCTGGGCTGGTGCGAGTAAGCAAAAGGAATTGATTTACCGCGTGTATCATTCTGTCAGTGTCTGCTTTAAGGGGAGCTAACACGTGGCCTTTTTCACCTAACTCGTTCGCTATATTGTGAATGTTTATTTTCATCACGCTGAGCGGAGTTCTCAGCTCATGCGCTGCGTTTGATGCGAATTGCTGCTCTCGTTCGAACGCTGAATTTAGTCGCGTGAACATAGTGTTTAATGTAGTAACAACAGGGCTAAGTTCACTGGGCTCTCGGGACAACGCAATGGTAGAAAAATCATTACCCTGTCGGCTGGCAAGGAGTTTTGATAGGTGTTTTAACGGCGATAGTCCCCAAGTAATGCCAAAAAAGAGAATGAGTGCAAGAATAGGCACACTAATTATAAAAGGGGTGATGGCGGCTACAGTTAGCGAGTCAGTTAAAGTAAAGCGACTACTTACGGGTTGAGCCACCATATACCAGCTATCATTATTCGGGTTAAACCGGGTATGTACCCGCCAGCGTGTACCCAGTGCGTTTACTTCAGAAAAGCCCTCGGAGAAGCTGGTTAATGGCGTGCTTAACGCATCAGTAGATGAGCTGGCCAGCTTACCTTGTCTCCATACTTGGAAGAAAAGTGTCTGTTGCTGTGTGCGGGTGCCGCTATCTACATATGAGATTGCGCGGGATAGCTCAACTAACTCGTTATCTAACAAGGTATTCGATATACCCAGCGTTGCGCGGTAGCCTTTAAGTGCTGCACTAAATATCACTAAAACAAGCGCGCTGATCAGTGTAAGAATTAGAAAGCGGCGAATTGAAGACAATTCACTCCCCCGATTTTGAAATGCAATAACCGACGCCTCGAATAGTCTTAATAAACTCAGGAGGCATTTTCTTACGCAAATTACTCACGTGTACTTCTATTGTGTTGCTTGACACTTCCTCTCCCCACTCATAAAGTTTATTTTCCAGCTGATCTTTACTCAGTATGCGCCCTGCGTTTTCAATAAGCGCTTTTAGTAGCATGAGTTCACGTCGAGGTAAGTGAACGTTTTGATTGTCGATAGTAAGCGTATGATGGGCAGTATCAAGGCTGACATTCTTAACACTAACAATGGTGTGAGATGCTGTGCTCAGACGACGCTCAAGTACTCTAATCCTAGCTAACAGTTCTTCTATTTCAAATGGTTTAGGTAAGTAGTCGTCGGCGCCTGCATCTAAGCCAGAGATTTTGTCTAGTGTTTTATCCCGTGCAGTTAATATCAACACAGGAAGCGTTGCGTTTTTCTTTCGAATAGATTTTAGTACGTCGAGGCCATCAGTGTCGGGTAAACCCAAGTCAAGAATGACAATGTCACTTTGGCCCGCTCTAAGTGTTGCAAGAGCATCTGCGCCTGAATAAACACAGTCTACCGTGAAGTTGGCATTCTTTAGTGAAAGGGCGAGGGCGTCAGACAACGGCCTATCGTCCTCTACAAGCAGTACACGCATAAAAAACTCATTGATAAAAAAACAAATCAAAACACTAAACGAGAGACCTTAAGAAAACCTTAAGTGCTTAGTGTTTTACTCTGACATCTCTTTTTCGAGCGCGCGTATTGCTAAATCTTTGTATTTGTCCCACCGCGCATAATCTAGTTTGTAAGGTATTGTTGGGTTGCCGAGCTCGTGAATTTTTCTACTTTCAGCATCGGCAAGCATTTCTGCTTTTCTGTGCCCTTCGAAGCTATCGAAGATACGTTCGAGTTCTCCATCATCTAGAATCCTGACAAGACCTAATCTCAATCTATTCGCGAGGGCAGGGTTATCTGGGCTAACAAAAAAGTACTCATAGTTGGGGTATTTTAATAGGTGGAACTGCTCTAAAGAGACATGCTTATCTTTGTGGCGTTCTAAATCGCGGTGTACTTCAATGATATTTCTGGGGAAAGCGTCAACTAGCCCCCTATCTACCATCGAGTACATAGAATGGAACCAAAGGCTCCAATCTTCACCACTTACGTTATAGCCATTTGCTTTAAGTACACTTAAATCTGGCCAGTCTGCGCCTTGAACCATGGTTGATTGCTTTAATGCTTCGCCGGTTTGTTGGGCAAAACTGGACTGCTCAGAAGGGTTAATCACCAATACGCGATAACCTGAATAACCTTTCAGCAGTGGTAACTTAATGGGCAGAAGACGCTGCTCTCGGTTACTGTTGGTGACACTCCACATTACATCCGCATCGCCTTTTAGCAAAGTAACAAGCTGACGACTCTGACTCATAGGATGGGGGTGAGGGGTTAAAGCAACATCACCGTATTCCGGTGTTGCTGCGATAACTGCACTGAGTACAGCTACGTGATAACTTCCATAATCATCATCGGCAAACGCACGTGTATATACTAACTCCTCAGCATTAACACTGGCCATAAGTAGCGTGTGTAGCATCATCATTGAAGCTACGAAGCGAGACATTTTCATTTTGTTTTTATAACGGTTCCAAATATAACGTTTTGACGTTACCTCAAATCGGTTTCTATGTCATCGGCAGATGATGGAATTTTATCCATATTTTTTGTTCTTAGGGGTTCGCATTTCCTTCAATTCCTGTATAATTCGCGCCCTGCCCAGTTACGCCCACCTTTGGGAAGGTGGAAGAATCAGCCGGCTCGAAGGGGTCATTGTGTTGATTTTAAGGTGATTTCTGGTGTTCAGAAATCAGTAACGACGATATTATTCGGGTGAATTTGAAAATGAAAACTTTTGTTGCTAAGCCAGAAACGGTACAACGTGACTGGTATGTGGTAGACGCCACAGACAAAACTCTAGGCCGTTTGGCTTCTGAAATCGCACTACGCCTTCGTGGTAAGCACAAGCCAGAGTACACACCTCACGTGGACACTGGTGATTACATCGTAGTAATCAATGCTGAAAAAGTTGCGGTAACAGGCCGTAAAGCGCAAGACAAAATGTACTATGCGCACTCTGGTTACCCAGGTGGTCTTAAAGAGACAAACTTTGAAAAACTAATTGCTCACAAGCCAGAAATGGTTATTGAAAAAGCAGTTAAAGGCATGTTGCCAAAAGGCCCTCTAGGTCGCGCAATGTTCCGTAAAATGAAAGTTTACGCAGGTGCAGAGCACAAGCACACCGCACAGCAACCACAAGTTTTGGACATTTAAGGAGCTATTAACATGGCAGATACTCAATACTACGGCACAGGCCGCCGCAAAAGTTCTACTGCTCGTGTGTTCCTACGTCCAGGCACAGGTAGCATTAAAGTAAACCAACGCGCTCTTGACGAGTACTTTGGTCGTGAAACAGAGTGCATGGTTGTTCGTCAGCCACTTGAACTTGTTGAAATGACTGAAAAGTTTGACGTATACATCACTGTTAAAGGTGGTGGTTCTAACGGTCAAGCGGGTGCAATCCGTCACGGTCTTACTCGTGCTCTTATGGAGTATGATGAAGCACTACGTCCAGCACTTCGTAAAGCTGGCTTCGTTACTCGTGACGCACGTCGCGTTGAACGTAAGAAAGTTGGTCTACACAAAGCGCGTAAGCGTCCACAATTCTCAAAGCGTTAATTTTTACGTTTTTTGTATTTTCAAAAACCCGGCTTATGCCGGGTTTTTTATTGCTTTTTTTCTATTACAAGTTGCCTGCGTCCCACATTCAGTAAAGTCTTCAAGCCTCTACAATTCATAACAAAGGTTTAATTTGCTGGTGTTATCTAACCAAATATTCTTCAAAACCTTGATTTTAGGCCTTTCCCTCACTAAACCTAAACACACCTTTTGAATTAAATTATCGCTTAAATATCAGTAAAACCTTGTGTTTATAAGGGCTTTTCTTTTATCATTTGCGGTCGAAAATTTTGAAAACTTTCGTGACCTCGTAAACCAGTAAATTTTTACTGTTACGTCGCTGTCATGACAAGCCATATGATGCATGACGCAAGCGTGATAAAACCAGTATAAGCTTGGGTTACACATCATAATTATCCAAACCTGGAGAAATGTGGATGAGCAATGTATCTGTAGATGCAACAGAGTCTGCACACAATGAAAACCAGCCAGAAAACAACACTCGTCGTCGGTTCTTGACCGTTGCCACGTCGGTAGTTGGTGGTGTAGGTGTCGTTGGTGCTGCTGTGCCTTTTATTGCGTCCTGGAATCCAAGCGCCAAAGCGAAAGCCGCCGGTGCTGACGTTGAAGTAGATATCAGCGGGATTGAGCCTGGACAGTTAGTACGTGTGATGTGGCGAAGCAAGCCTGTGTGGATTGTACGTCGTACGCCTGAAATTCTTGAAGAACTAGGCGCGCACGAAGATAAGCTGAAAGATCCTAACTCTGAAGCTGAGCAGCAGCCTGCGTTTGCTCAAAACCGTTTCCGTTCAATGAAGGAAGAGTACCTTATCCTTGTTGGTATCTGTACTCACCTGGGTTGTTCTCCACAGCATCTTAAAGACGGTGCATTTGAAGAAGTGGTTGAAGGCGTTCCAGATGGATTCTTCTGCCCGTGCCACGGTTCGAAATTCGACATGGCTGGACGTGTATTCCAAAACGTTCCTGCACCGTTGAACCTGGTTGTACCGCCATATCAATTCGTTGATGACAATAACATCATCATCGGTTCAGAAGCGGAGGCCGTGTAATATGAATGCTTTCCTAGGTTGGATTGAAGAACGCATCCCAATGATGCGCGTTGCGAATATGCACGCTCTTCAATATCCTGCTCCAAAGAACATGAACTTCTGGTATGTGTTCGGTTTTCTAGCAACTATTGTTTTGGTAAACCAGATTGTTACTGGTATTTGGTTGACCATGAACTTCGTTCCATCTTCAGAAGGCGCATTTGCTTCTGTTGAATACATCATGCGTGAGATCGACTACGGTTGGATCATTCGTTACATGCACAGTACTGGCGCATCAGCGTTCTTTATTGTGGTATATCTACACATGTTCCGTGGCATGATTTACGGCTCTTACCAGAAGCCTCGTGAGCTTCTATGGGTGTTTGGTATGTTTATTTACCTAGCGCTTATGGCAGAAGCTTTCATGGGTTACGTTCTACCTTGGGGACAAATGTCTTACTGGGGTGCGCAGGTAATCGTATCACTATTTGGTGCTATTCCTGTTGTTGGTCCTGACCTTGTTATCTGGCTACAAGGTGACTACGTTATCTCTGGCGCAACACTAAACCGCTTCTTCGCATTACACGTTATTGCGTTGCCGTTGGTTATCGTTATTCTTGTGTTCCTTCACATTATTGCACTTCACGAAGTGGGTTCTAACAACCCTGATGGTATCGCTATCAAGCACAAGAAAGGTTCACTACCTGAGTCTGAAAAGACGAAGTATGAAATTCATGAATACTACACAAGCAAGTACGACATTGCTGATGACGTATTGCCGTTCTTCCCACACATCGTACTTAAAGACCTTGTGGCGTTCTGTGTATTCTTAGCATTGTTCACTTACGTGCTGTTCTTTGCCCCTGAAATGGGCGGTAAATTCCTAGAGCACCCTAACTTTGAAATTGCTAACCCACTTAAAACACCAGAGCATATCTTCCCTGTTTGGTACTTCACACCGTTCTACGCGGTACTAAAAGCGGTACCTGATAAGCTATTCGGTGTATTAGCAATGTTCGGTGCAATTGCTGCGCTATTTGCTCTGCCTTGGTTAGACCGTGGTCGTGTTAAGTCATGGCGCTATCGTTGTGGCCTACACAAAGTAAACCTTATCGTGTTTGCAATTGTGTTTATCTTCCTAGGTTACCTAGGTGGTACACCGCAAGAAAACTGGAAAATCATTGCGTCGCAAGTTGCAACGGTAATGTACTTCGGTTTCTTCGTAGCACTGTTCTTGTACAGCAAAAACGAAAACACTAAACCTGTGCCAGAGAGGATTTCTAAATGAAAAAAATGATGTGCTTTTTAGCCTTCTTCCTACCTGGCGTAGCGCTTGCGGCAGGCGGGAACGTACACCTAGATAAAGCGCCTATCGATTTAACCGATAAGGCGTCTTTACAACGCGGTGCACAATTGTTCATGAACTACTGCTTAGGCTGTCACTCAATGAAGTATCAGCGCTATCAGCGTTCATTCCAAGACTTGGGTATTCCTGACGAACTAGGTCAAGAATACCTGCAGTTCACGGGTGAAAAAGTGTCTGACTACATTACTCGTGCAATGCCAGAAGAAGCCGCTGCTGGCTGGTTCGGTGCTGCTCCACCAGACCTAACGCTAGTGGCTCGTGTTCGTGGCGAAGACTGGATTTACACTTACCTGCGCTCTTTCTATGTTGACGAAAGCCGCCCATTTGGTGTGAACAACACAGTATTCCCTGAAGTAGGTATGCCACACGTACTTCAACCACTTCAAGGTACGCCAACACGTACTTATGAAGAGCAAATGGTTGATGGCGAAATGGTTAAGCGTTATGTAGGCATTAAGTCAGATGGTACTGGCGCAATGTCTCCTGACGAGTACGACCAAGCTGTTGCCGATATCGTGAACTTCCTAGAGTACACAGGTGAGCCTTCTAAACTTGAATCTCACAAAATCGGTAAGTGGGTACTTATCTTTATCGCAGTATTGTTTGTATTTGTTTACTTACTGAAGAAAGAATACTGGCGAGAAGTGCACTAATCGCACAGATTTATGTATAATATGAAAAGGGGGCTTCTCGCCCCCTTTTTTGGTATTTACTCGTGCTATCTGAAAATCCTAATAAATAGGGTCTTCAGGTAGCACGAGTTAACGTAATAAGCTTACCGTTTGTAAGCGTAAACTTGTTTCTCGACGGAGGAAATTGAATGGCCGTAGCCGCGAATAAACGTTCTATTATGACGTTGTTCTCTGACACAATTGATATTTATAGCCACCAGGTGCGTATTGTGTTGGCAGAAAAAGGTGTGGGTGTTGAAATCAGCTACACAGATCCTAGCAACTTGTCTGAAGATCTGTTGGAGCTTAACCCTTACGGTACTGTTCCAACTCTAGTTGATCGCGAGCTTGTACTTTACAAGTCGCACATCATCATGGAATACCTTGATGAGCGTTTCCCTCATCCACCACTTATGCCGGTTTACCCAGTATCACGTGGTCAGAGCCGCCTTATGATGCACCGCATCGAGCAAGACTGGTACTCGCTTGCTGCCCGTATTTTCCGTGGCGAAGGTGATGTAGAAGCAGCACGTAATGAGCTGCGTGAAGCTTTGCTATCTCTTGCGCCTGTATTTGGTGAAATGCCTTACTTTATGAGCGAAGAGTTCAGCTTAGTTGATTGCTACCTTGCTCCGCTATTATGGCGTTTACCTGCACTAGGTATTGAACTAAACGGTGCTGGCAGCAAAGAAATTAACGCTTACATGAACCGTATTTTCTCTCGTAGCTCATTTAAAGCGTCTTTGACTGACCAAGAGCGTGAGATCCACAACCCGCTATGACATCTATAACGTCAAACCAGCCCTATTTGCTTAGGGCTTTTTATGAGTGGATTGTTGATAACGACTTAACGCCGTACATTGTGGTAGATGCAACCAACGAGTTGGTTGAAGTGCCGCAGGAATTCGTTAAAGACGGTCAGATCGTTTTAAACGTATCGCCTAGTGCGTGTGTTAACTTTTCTCTTGATTTAGATGGCTTATCGTTTCAAGCACGCTTTTCTGGGCAACCTAGAAGATTAAGTATGCCTTGTGAAGCGGTAATGGCTATTTACGCAAGAGAAAATGGTGCAGGTACGGTATTCGCCACTGAAGAAGATGTGGCTCGTGCGCAGCAAGAGCGCCCAGAAACATCTGAAGATGTTTCTCAACCTAGCGGCCCGACTTCGCTGGAAGATGCTGATGCAAGCGACGTGAAAGACGCACCTGTTCCACCTAAAAAGGGTAAGCCTACCCTCAAAGTTATTAAGTAACTTATTAAATAGCTTATCAAATGACGTATTAGCCTGGTTTTGTGAAGTTTATCTACTCAGCAAAGCCAGCGCTTATCTTTCTTATTCCCGTTAAATTTTATCTCCGGTTCCCCCTTCGCACAAAAGTAAAAACACCCCATTACCTGCGTAATAGGGCGCTTTCACGTGGTACTGCGTTTGACCATTTAACGGGTTCGGGTTATCACCACGCGGCTCGTTGGGAAATCAAAGCGATGGGCTTCGGTTAGTACCGATGTAGACAGGCCCTCACGGCTTGGGTCGTCAGCGTTTGCACTAGTGACTACACCTTGGTGAAGTCTTACTGCATCGGCAAGATCATCCCTCACCACATCATAGCCCGCAGCTTCTCCGCCGCCACCCGCTGCACTAGCGGCAGGGCCTGGCATAGTTGCCGCGGTTTCTGTGTTTGCTTCTGTACCCGCATCCCAAGTCACTGTCATGAACGTTTTTTTATCACCAACCGCCATGTTGCTTACATTCGCAGCGTTTAAGCCGGTGAATGCGTCGTTGGTGTTGACCAGCATGGTCGTCAACGTAAGGCGCAGGTCATCAGCATCGAGTTCTGGAACCACAAGAGTTAGTTCTGCGCCCATTGAGCGAGGACCCAATATGCCCCCAGAGTTTTGCGCATCCAAAAAGTCCGTGGAGTCCATGGCTTCAGTAATGACCATAGACGGGTCACCGCCTTCAGCCATTATTTCAATGCCCATGCTGGCTGGCTCGCCTTCATTAAATGAATGGAAGCCTGACTCATGCAATATGACGGCGGCAGGTGCAAAGGGCTGAGAGTAGGTTAAGTTGGTAATTTGTACGGTATAAACCGCTGAATTACCGTTAATACCGTCTTGTCCGTCCGAACCGTCTTGACCATCCGTACCATCTTGTCCGTCAGTACCTGCTTCCCCCTGCGGACCCGCTGGTCCTTGAGGGCCTGTATCACCATCGTCGCCGCAGGCAGCAAGAAGTGCTGAAAGCATCAATAATGTACTGAGTTTAATTATTGGATTATTCATCGTATTGGCTCCTTAAGATGCAGGAACAGTAATAACTACACGTGCTACTGGGTTCAACCAACGGTGTACGGTAGAGTCCAGATCACTGGCACCAGCGGCGCTATCAGTATCACCAAGCGCATTGCGGTGGATGTGTACTGGGCCATCTTCACCATCTTCAATTTCGCCATTAACGATTTGTGCACCCACACCCGTGCCACCTGTACCCAAATCAACAATACGAGTGGGAGCGCCGCCACCGGCAACACCCGGTACGCCATATCCACCCAGCGCATTTCCGGTCCCAGCTTCAACAACATCTGTACGGGCACTATTTAGTTCATCGTTAAGCTCAGTACCGGCATCGTATGCATTAAGGTAATACGTGTAGGTGCCCGGCTCGGTTGGAATTTCAATACTGTCCATACCAACAAAAGCGTCGTTAGTAGGTATTAGCATGGAAAGTAGCGAAAGATATGGCTTGTCCATAGTATCGAAAGGATAGCTTAACGTAGCTTTCGGTGCGAGAAGTCAGCCAAAACGGTGCCACGTATTTGAACCATTGTCGGTATCAACAGGGCCGAGTAACGCTTCAAAGTTTGCGCCGCTTGAATCAGCATTTTGTTCGTCGTCAATAACACCAGCTTCAGCTAACCACGCTAAAGCTGACGACGCAGGTTGCCCAACTTCAAAGGCATCGACGGTGTCATCGTGAGCTATGACTAAGCGCGGCGTAAAACTCTGCGCCTGAGTCAGGTTGGTAATTTCAATGTCTAAAGTGACAGCTTGGCTTACTGATACTGCTGCTAGCGACAAAAGCGTTGCGCTAGCAAGTTTAGTGAATTTCATTTTATTGTCCTTATTTATGGCTTAAATCGCATAAAAATTTAGGGCAGTAAAATGTCCAATTCATCACAGAACTTTCACAAAACGCACACAGATCCGTCTCAATAAATAACAGTGCTGTTATAAATTCTGAATTTATATTTTTTATAAAAAAATTGTAATCACTGTGAAAGAAAACCACGAACGCACTGGTCTTGTTTTTTATTGGCGAATTAGGAGCGAGATATGATCCTTATCATCTACAGTGGAAATAAGTTTCAACAGAACATATCGCAATGCTTAAGTAAGCATAGCTTTCTTTACGACGCAGTCTCTAATTTTCAATCCGCAGAGTCGTTGCTTAAGGCGCAGCATTATTCGCTCGTTATTGTTGAGTCGCATGGAAATATTATCTGTCTTAATCGTATAAAAGGCCTTGTTGATACGAACCCAGAAAGTTGGGTGATGGCAGTGGAAAGTGACGCGATGACAGACGATGTGGCCGACGAAGAGGTAGATGAAGCAAACTACTATGAAGTAGGCGTAGATGATTATCTATCAGGGCCATTTGATGCACGCATGTTTATTGCCCGTATTCGCTCCCATATGCGCAGAAGTATGCCTAGCCAAGAACATTTAAGACCATCTCAAGGTAGTGAAGAGCGCATCGAAATAGGACCCCTTAAAATCGACCAGCGATTTCATAGCGTAACCCTAAATGGCCAAGTGCTAACATTAACGGCTAGGGAGTTTGCGCTACTGGATTATTTTTGTCGTCATCCAAACCAAGTTTTTTCTCGCAATCAATTGCTCAGTGAGGTGTGGGGCTATAACCACGAAGGCTACGAGCACACGGTGAATACCCATATAAATCGGTTACGCACTAAGCTTGATAAAATCAACAGCATTGAAAATGGTGGACAGCTAGTAGAAACCGTCTGGGGTGTGGGTTACAAGTTGAACGTCAATGGATATATAGCGAAAGCGCTTATTGCATGAGTGTTGTTGAGCTCACCCATGCCCTATCAGGCATAAGAGTTCAAAATTAACTTAAATTAGAAACAGCGTCGCAGTACCTAAGAAAGCAAAAATACCCACTACATCGGTTATCGTAGTTAAGATAACACTGCCAGCTAGGGCAGGGTCTATCTTAAGACGCTTCATGATCATAGGTAAGGTCGCACCCGCTAAAGCAGCCGCAATCATGTTTACCATCATGGCAAAGGCAATAATTACGCCCAGCATGTAATCTTGTTTCCATAACGCGATGACAGAGGCAATAAGCACCGCCCAAATGGCACCGTTTAAAAAGCCGATGGATATTTCTTTACTGATAAGCCATCGTGAGTTACTCGCGTTAACATGGCCTAGTGCCATACCTCGAATAACTAGTGTTAGCGTCTGATTACCCGCTACACCGCCCATACTAGGGACAATGGTATTTAAAATCGCTAACACAGCCAGTTGGCTTAGCGTTGCTTCAAATAGATCACTCACCATCGCAGCCATTAGCGCCGTCACTAAGTTTACTGCCAGCCACACCGAGCGCCGTTTGGTACTTTGCATAACGGGTGCAAAGGTATCTTCGTCGTCATCAAGACCCGCCATACTCATCATCGAGTGCTCGGCGTCCTCACGAATAATATCAACCACGTCATCAATGGTAATTCGGCCCACTAAGCGATGGTTTTCATCTACAACAGGTGCTGAAAGCCAATTGTATCGCTCGAACAGGCTTGCCACTTCGTCGTCTGGCATATTCACAGGAATCGCTTCAGATTCCTCGTCCATAACGTCAGACACTTTATCGTCGGTATCTGCGGTGAGTAAACGGGTAACCGGAACAATACCAACAAGGTTGTCAGTTCGGTTTACCACGTAAAACGTATCCGTATTCTCAGGTAGCTCACCTTTTAAGCGGATATAGCGCAGAACCACGTCAATGGTCACATCTGGACGTAAAGTGATGGTATCGGTGTTCATGATGAAACCAGCGGTTTCCTCACCGTAAGACAGCGCTTGCTCTGCGCGCACGCGATCTTGTGCATCCATCGAATCTAGAATATCGGCCAATACTGGCTCGGGAAGGCTGCTTAGCGTCTCTGCTAAGTCATCGGTATCCATCTCTTCAAGTGCGTCAACCACATTAGCGGGAAGCATTTTTGTAATGATACCGTTTCGAACATCGTCAGACAGTTCTTCTAAAATGTCGCCGTGAAAGTCACCATCAATGAGCTCCCATAATTCGTCACGGGTTCTGCTAGGGCTAGATTCAAGAATGTGGGCGACGTCTGAAGGTGGTAATTCAAGCAGAAGCTTACGTACAGATACGAATTGACCGTTGGTCAACGCAGCGTTGAGTGCGCGTAACTGAGTTTGTACGTATTTAGAAACAAGCGCTTCTGCCATAAGGCGTTATTCCTACAAGCTAAAAGATGAACAATGCAGGCCATAGAGCCTAAGTGGGCGTAGAATATCGCAATTATGATGAGTCTGTCATGATAATTGCGTAGGTTTTGCGCAGGATTTTAAGATAACTGCGCTAAGTGTTGATTAATTGGTCAATGGATTGGGCAAGTAAGACTATTCGTCTTCGTTAAATCTGCCCTCAATAAGCTCTTCAATAGCTGCAAGTGCATCAACAGCATCACTGCCGTCCACAATCACGTCTACCTGTTCACCTTGATGGCTTTCAAGCATCATTAATCCCAATACACTGCTTGCGTCTGCTTCTTTATCGCCTTTTTTTAAGATGATTTTAGCGTCGAATTGATTAGCCAGTTTAACCAGTTGGGTCGCCGCTCTTGCATGCAACCCTAACTTATTGACGATAGTTAGCGTTTTTTGAATAGTCATTACTGATTCAGCTCTCTATGGCGAATTTGTACATCAGGGTGTATTTCACTGAAGGTTTTCGACAGGGTCTGTGCGATATAAACCGAACGGTGTTGGCCACCAGTACAGCCAATCGCTACGGTTACATAACTTCTGTTATTGCGCTCTAAATGAGGCAGCCATGTCGTTATTAAATTCTGAATTTGCCAAATGAACTTGGTCACTACAGGCTGCGACCCCAAAAATACTTCTACTGGTGCATCTAATCCGGTCAGATGTTTAAGGTCGGGCTCCCAGTGGGGGTTAGGTAAAAAGCGGGCATCAAAAACGTAATCCGCATCTTTAGGAATACCGTGCTTAAAGCCAAACGACTCGAACACAAGCACAAGGCGTGAGCTTTTCTTACCCAAGATACGCTCTCGAATTAACTCTGCCAGTTGGTGAATGGTAAGCTTATCAGTGTCTAAATATAAATCTGCGCGTTCTGTAATAGGAGCAAGTAGGGCAGACTCGGCTTTAATGGCTTCTGAAAGCGACTTATTAAGCTTGGCGAGAGGGTGAAGGCGGCGGGTTTCACTGAAGCGCTTAACTAGTACATCATCGCTCGCGTCAATGTAAACAATGGTCATCGACCACGAAGAAGGCAGGTAGTCTAGAATTTCTACCAAATCGTCAGGATTTTTAGGTAAGTTTCTCACATCGATACTTACCGCAACCTGATCGTACTCGTCAACAACTGTATGGGTTAAGGTGGGAAGTAAGTTTACCGGGATATTATCAACACAGTAATAACCTAAATCTTCCAATGCGCGAAGTGCGACAGACTTACCAGACCCCGAACGACCACTGATTATTATCAGCTTCACCTACTTTCTCCCTAATATTCTGGTTTTATCACATACGCGTTGTTGAATTAGGCGCCTACTAAACGGTTAATAGGCGCTTAATGTTTAACTTAATGCAGATAGAATATCGTCGCTTGTCGTTGCGCGACGTATTGCTTTAATCGTTTCTTTGTCGCTTAGTTTACCAGCCACGGTGGCCAGCGTTTGAAGGTGTCCTTCGGTCTGTTCCTCGGGAACGAGTAGCGCAAAAAAGATGTCTACGGGTTTCTCGTCAAGGGCGTCAAAGTCGATTGCTGGCGTGCTGGTTACAACAATGGCAATCACTTTCTCAAGGCCCGGCAGGCGTCCGTGGGGCAGGGCGATACCATTGCCTATGCCTGTACTACCCATACGCTCTCGAGCCATCAAACTGTTGAGTACCGTTGCCTGATCAATGTTCTCGTTTTGCTTGGCAGCGATATCAGCGATGATCTCAAGAATTCGCTTTTTACTATTACACTGAACCGCACACTCGGTGCGGTCCAGACTTACGATGGCTTGTATATCCATGCTTAATTAACTACTAATGTTTTTTCAGTTTTTCCTTATGCTTGATTACCTGCCGGTCGAGTTTATCAACCATGCTGTCAATCGCCGCATACATGTCGGTATTTTCTGAGGATGCGAATACTTCAGCGCCACTTAAATGAACGGTCGCTTCGGCTTTTTGATTTAATTTTTCAACGTTCAGGATGACATGCACATTAGAAATGTGATCAAAGTGACGTTCAAGTTTGCTGAACTTCGTATCGACATAATTACGCAAAGAGTCGGTGATTTCGACATGATGACCAGTAAGGTTGATTTGCATATTTCGTCTTCCTTATATTATTAAGCCCGATTAAATAAGGCTTTTGCGTTGGTTCGACGGCGGGATCGACAACGATTCCCGGTACTTTGCTATTGTTCGCCGGGCAACTTTAATGCCTTGTTCGGCCAACAATGAAGCAATCTTGCTATCACTTAGCGGCTTGCTAGGCTTTTCTGCGGCCACTAATTTCTTGATCAATGCACGAATCGCTGTAGATGAACATTCACCACCAGACTCTGTTGCAACATGGCTTGAGAAGAAATACTTCAATTCGAAGATTCCACGTGGCGTATGCATGTACTTTTGCGTTGTCACTCGCGAAATAGTGGATTCGTGCATATCTACCATTTCTGCGACATCATTTAGCACCATTGGTTTCATCATTTCCGGGCCGTGCTCAAAAAAGCCCATTTGCTGCTGCACAATGCAGTTTGCAACCTTCATTAAGGTTTCGTTACGAGATTCAAGGCTCTTTATGAACCACTTAGCCTCTTGCATGTGTGAGCGGATGAACTGTGAATCGCTACTATTCTTGGCACGGCGACTCATTGCAGCGTATTGTTGATTTACGCTTAACTTAGGCAGACTGTCGGGGTTCAGCTCAACCACCCAACGGCCATTTTTCTTGGTTACTGAGACATCAGGAATAACGTACTCAGGCTCTTTAGTAACTAAAGCACTACCTGGGCGAGGATTCAAGGTTTGCAGTAAACGCATTGCCTCGCGTAGCTGATCTTCTTTCAATCGGCTTTTACGCATAAGCGTACGATAGTCTTTGCTGCTCAGTAAGTCAGAGTACTCTTCAATCAGTTGCTTCGCTTCAGCAAGCCACGGTGTGTCTTCTGAAAATTGACGCAATTGCACCATCAAACATTCTTGTGGAGAGCGTGAGCCAGAACCAATAGGGTCGAACATCTGAATGCGCTTTAGCACACATTCTATTTCGTCCATTTCAATCGGCTCTTCCATATCATCATCGTTAACCGCTTCTAAAATATCATCAAGGGTAACGGTTAAATAACCTGACTCGTCAATAGAGTCGATGATTGCTGTAGCGATTGCGCGATCGGTATCCGAGAAATGGGTAAGGCGCATTTGCCAAAGAAGGTGCTCTTGAATATCTTCAGTAGTCTCACCTTGGAAGATTTGCTCGTCGTCATTGGATGGACCTGGAGCTGGCGAAGATGAAGCAGAGTAGTATTCGTCCCATGTGCTGTCGATTGGCAGCTCATCGGGAAGATCGTTTTTCTCAAGTGCATCGCCGGCTTCTAGTGTGTCACTAGATGCAGAAGCAGTGGCCTCAGAGCCGCTGTCATCGTTGTCGATATTGTTCTTTTCTAGTTGCGGCTCGTCGTTACCTTCTTCAACTTCTAATAGCGGATTAGAATCGAGCGCTTCTTGGATCTCTTGTTGAAGATCAAGTGTAGAAAGCTGCAGCAGTTTAATGGCCTGCTGAAGCTGTGGTGTCATGGTAAGTTGTTGGCTAAATTTTAGCTGTAAAGATGGTTTCATCTACGTCTTATTTAAATGCTCTAAATTGAATATACCAGAGCGAAACTGAAAAATGACAATTCGGTTACATTAACTATAGCCTGAATTGTTCGCCTAGGTATACATCCCTTACTTTTTGATTACTTAAAACCTGTTCCGCCGTTCCTTGCGCAATAAGCTCGCCATGACTCACAATGTACGCCTTTTCACAAACATCCAATGTCTCTCGTACGTTATGGTCCGTGATAAGGATTCCAATACCCCTATCGCGAAGATGTTGTATTATCTTCTTTATATCATTAACTGATATTGGATCAACACCAGCAAATGGTTCGTCTAACAAAATAAATTGCGGTTTTGCTGCCAGAGCGCGGGCAATCTCAACGCGACGGCGTTCGCCCCCTGACAAACTCATCCCCGTACTATTACGTATATGGTTAATATTAAATTCATCAAGTAGCGCATCTGCTTCTTCTTCTTGCTGTTGTGAATTTAAATCTTTACGGGTTTGCAAAATGGCCATGATATTTTCATGCACTGTGAGCTTTCTGAAAATAGAGGCTTCCTGCGGTAGGTAGCCAATTCCGCGGCGTGCGCGCTCGTGCATGGGCTGATGAGTTAGCTCATTGTTGTCGATTTCAATCTTGCCTTTATCCAGATTCACTAAACCAACAATCATGTAGAATGTGGTGGTCTTACCAGCGCCATTTGGGCCAAGAAGACCAACAATTTGACCCGTTGAGACAGACAGACTTACATCTCGAACAACCTGTCGTGACTTGTAAGCCTTAGCAAGATTTTTAGCGCTCAAAGTTGCCATTGCTATTCATTGCCCTCGTTGTCTTTTTTGTCTTTCTTAGACGAAGTTTTGCGAATGGTCTCAGGTGTGAATACTGTGGTCACTCGACCCTCACCATCCTTACCTGCGCCGCCAGTCGCTAGCAATTGCTCGGTAATCATATCGAACGTGATGTTGTCACCCTGTACTTTACTGGTGTCTTGTTTCAACTCTGCGTTTCCGGCAAGAGAAATCGTTCGGTTTACCACTTCATAGCGTATTTCATTTGCTTTTGCCGAAACGGGCGTGCCGTCTTCCAATTGCTGGGAATAGCTTGCCGGCTTTCCTCTAGCAATAAATATTTCACGACCACCACCGTCAGTGGCAATTACTTCCACTTCGTCAGCTTCAATAACCAAAGAGCCTTGAGTTATGAGTACGTCGTCTTTGTACAACGCAGTTTTATTTTTACCGTCGATAAACTGGGTGTTCGAGCCTATTTTTATGGGCTGCGAAAAATCATCTTCACTGGCGTGTACCGCACCGCTAGCGATGGCAAGCAATAAACTAGTTGCTAGGGGAATAAGTGGTTTGTACATGATCTAAAAGCTCGTATTCTTGTGTGCGTAAATTCGCGTTAAACCCATTACTTAAAATGACATATTGGGTGCCCAGTATTTCAACGGGTTGGTCAGATGTCATTTGCTTGGTTTCTAAATTAATTTGAATGTACTCGGTCGATATACTTCTGACAAAGTCATCGCCAGTTTGGTTCTCAATATTAACTTGGTTTTCCAGCTGGATTAGCTCGTTATTGTATAGTGTACCTTCATCAGCGGTTACCACCCATGGTGATGACGCGTTTTCTGTATAAAGGGTGTATTTAGGTTGCTGAAACAATACAAAGCCAAGCTGGTCGTAATGCTCCATCGACTCTGCAAATACTTTGTGATTTAACTCACCGTCTTGATTGTACAGCGTAGTGGTTAGATTTTTTGCTTTGTAGGCGGGCTTTAGCGCATCGTTTTCACGATTCCCCTGCGTTTCAGGCTGCTCTTCCATCCACGTAGGGATGTACATCAGCATCGCCAGAATAAATAGCGCCGATATACTTAATCCTAAGCGATTAAAGCCAAACAGGCTCATACACTAGCTCCAAAAATCTCATTTGTTACCCCTTTGGCCTGCAAAATGGTATCCGATATTTCTCGGACCGCGCCAAACCCACCGGGAAGGGTCGTAATCCAGTTTGCTTGTTTTGCTACGTAAGGATGGGCATCGGCAACCGCAATTTTAACCGCAACGTGCTTGTACATACCCGTATCTGGCATGTCATCACCTACCGCAGCCACTTCGTCAGTGTTTAACTCAAGGCGTTTCATCAGGTCGCTAAGCGCGTCTGCTTTATTCTCTTCGCCTTGAATTATATGTGCAACATTCAGTGCCTTCATTCTATTTTCAACAATGGCAGAGCGACGTCCAGTAATAACCGCGACATTCACTCCATTGCTCACTAGCGCTTTTACACCATATCCATCACGGGTATGGAATGCTTTAAGTTCTTCACCGTCGTTACCTAAGTAAATTCGGCCATCTGAGAACACACCATCAACGTCGCATACCAGCAACTTTATCTTGGCTAGTTTTGCGAAAAGCGAGTCATTCATTTCCGTGTACAAGGTGGATGTCATTTAAAGCACTCCTGCTTTTAGTAGCATATGCATGTTAAAAGCCCCAACAGGTTTGCGCTTATCGTCAGTAACCATTAACGCACTAATTTTATGGGTTTCCATCAAATTCAGGGCTTCTACAGCCAGCTGACCTGCGGTGGTAGTCTTGCCGCCTTTAGTCATTACTTCTTCTACTGTCGCACTGTGTACGTCTACGCGGGCATCGAGAATTCGTCGTAGGTCGCCATCCGTAAAGACGCCTGTCAGCGTACCGTCTGCCGCTATCACGCCTGTCATACCCAACCCCTTTTTAGATATTTCCAGCAGTGCGTCAGCAACAGAAGCACTGGCATGGACAAGGGGGATATCACTGCCGCTTTGCATGATATCGCTAACTTTAAGCAGAAGTTTTCTGCCTAAACTGCCGCCTGGGTGCGAAAGCGCAAAGTCATCTGAGGTGAAACCTTTTTGGTCGAGCAGTGCTACCGCAAGCGCATCACCCATAACCAGTGTGGCGGTTGTGCTTGACGTAGGAGCAAGACCTAGCGAACACGCTTCTTTTTCAACGCTGATATCAAGCACGACATCTGCGTGTTGCCCTAATGAACTGGAAGCACTGTTGGTCATGGCGACCACCTGTATGCCTAAGCGTTTAACTACGGGCAATAAGTTAACGAGTTCGTTAGTCTCGCCAGAATTAGAGATGGCGAGTAAGACATCGCCTTTGCTTAGCATGCCCAAGTCGCCATGGTTGGCTTCACCAGGGTGCATGAAAAACGCAGGAGTACCTGTACTGGCAAGCGTAGCGGCAATTTTATTTCCGATATGCCCAGACTTTCCCATACCACTCACGACAACTTTACCCTTGCAGGCAAAGAGAATATTACAGGCAGCGATAAATTCATTGTTTAAGCGCTCTGCCAGATTAGCAATAGCTTGCGTTTCAATTTCAATAACGCGCTTCGCTGAGTCGATATAGTTCATCTGAGTTTGTGTATTCATGATTATCCGAATAGCCAGAATTGATAGCCGATAAAGCAAGCCAGAAGTATGAATCCATTTGTTCTTGATATTGTACGTTTGCCGATTAAATCGAAGCTGAACAAGAACAATAATAATGTTAAACCAAGCATTACGTACATATCTCGGTTGTAAACGTCAGGGTCCAGGATACCTGGCGCGATTAACCCGGGCATGCCAAGAACGGCAAGTAGGTTGAAGATATTTGACCCGATGATATTACCCAGTGCTAAATCGTCTTCACCTTTTAGTACACCCGCAACACTTGCTGCTAGTTCAGGTAGACTTGTACCAAATGCAATAATTGTTAGTCCGATAACTAAATCCGAAATGCCCATGTATCTGGCAATTTCTACTGCTGAGTTCACCAAAAAGTGAGCACTTAATGGCAGTATTACAAGGCCTACACCAATCCAAATGAGGGCTGACGTATTTGAAACGCCTTTGGGGATTTCATCTGCGGTTTCCGCAACCAGAGGGTCTTCTTTATCTACCTGTAGCGACAACCACGCCATCATTGCCAGTACGAAAATGAACAGGCCTAGTAGGATAATGCCTTCATAAGACTTAAGTTCACCGTCAAACATAAAGCCAATAGCAATCAATGAGATGATAAGGAGTGCTGGAAGCTCGCGCTTTAATGTTGTTGATGAAACAAGCAATGGTTTCACTAGCGCGGTTATACCTAAAACTAGCGCGATGTTCGTGATGTTAGAACCTAGCGCGTTACCCACGGCGGTGTTCATATTGCCATTTGCGGAGGCTATGGCGGAAACCACAATTTCAGGTGCCGAAGATCCCATAGCGACAATCGTTAGTCCGATCATCATTGGAGAAATGCCGATGTTTTTTGCTAATGCTGAGGCGCCATATACAAACCGGTCAGCGCTCCAACTCAGTACAATCAGCCCAACAAGAAAAATGACAATGTTTAAAAGCACAACAACCTGTAATAGAAAGTATTTCGCTAGATTGTCGCAAAAAGAGTGCCATTTGCCTATGCTCGCAGCGTTTTATTTTCGCCAAATACTGTCAATTGACGTAAATTTCCGCTGAATACGCAAATTAGGTCGCACTTACACACACAAGACGTCATATTCAGTTTCAGTTAAGAAACAACAAAATAGGATGGTATTAGGATTGATTTGGGAGGCTTGTAGGATACTAGATGGGCACTTGGGCGTGAGATACCGAATACCAGTCCGCATAGATAATTGCCCACTCACGAGTTTAAAATGTCCGTACTCTTTGTTGTGTCACCTTGATGTAGAACCACTATACCTGCGGTAACACGCCGCGATTACGAACATTTTAACTCTCGCTGCGTGGGTAATAATCTATACGGACTGGTATATATTCGTCTTAATCGAACATAACTTGTAACTTTTTGACTTTGGCGAGGGGCTTGAAAAAGCGTACAATGCCCTTAAATTACACCGCCCAGACAAGGTGTTCTATACCGTGTCTGGCGATAGAAATTCAAAAAAGTACACTGGAGAGTAAACTTTTTTGATTTTATGCGCTCATAAAGTAAACTGTGCAGTAAACCTTAAGAGTGGATCAAGTGAAGGCACAGAAATTGAATACTCACTTACTCTTATAATTTTAAAATTTTCTAAGTGGATTGAACGCGTTATTTTATAAGCTCTCAATCCAACGTCAGGGGTCGACATTTAAGTAACTATGGATCATTTAGTTGAAGTAGATAACCTTACCTTTAAGCGCGCTGATCGCATCATTTATGATGGGATATCGCTAAAGGTACCCAAAGGCAAAATTACTGCGGTAATGGGGCCAAGTGGTATAGGTAAAACCACGCTGCTGCGCCTTATTGGCGGGCAGTTAACGCCAGATGAAGGTGACGTTAGATTCGACGGCGATTCGATTGTTTCTATGTCGAGAAAAACGCTATATGAGACACGTCGTAGAATGAGCATGCTTTTTCAAAGTGGTGCGCTTTTTACCGATATGAGTGTGTTCGATAACGTGGCGTTTCCACTTCGCGAACATACAAAACTTTCTGAAGACGTTATTGCGACAATTGTCGCTTTAAAGCTACAGGCAGTAGGATTGCGCGGTGCAGCTCAGTTAATGCCTAGTGAATTGTCTGGTGGTATGGCGCGCAGGGCTGCTTTGGCAAGGGCAATTGCACTAGATCCAGATTTAATCATGTACGACGAACCCTTTGCCGGACAAGATCCTATATCAATGGGTGTGCTGGTTAAGCTTATTCGTGAATTAAACGACGCACTTAATCTAACCAGTATTGTGGTGACTCACGATGTCACTGAAGTACTGACCATTGCCGATTATATTTATATCTTAGCTGACAAGCGGGTTATCGGTGAAGGAACGGCGCAGCAAATCAAAGAAAGTGACTCTGAATTAGTCCAACAGTTCTTGAAAGGAAAAGCAGATGGTCCGGTACCATTTCATTATCCTGCACCTGATTTGAAAGCAAGCTTCTTGGGGGCAGATAAATGAAGTTCTTCCAATCAATAGGCGCTAAAACGATAGGGAAGGTCACTGCGGTTGGTCGAGCAGCTCTTATGTTATTCGGTGCGTTAATCGCTGTTCCTCGGCTTAAAAATGTACCGCTGGTGATTAAGCAATTGTATGTAGTGGGCGTTCAGTCGCTACTCATTATTATGGTGTCGGGGTTATTCATCGGCATGGTAATGGCGCTACAAGGCTACACCATTTTGGTTGATTATGGCGCAGAAGGTAGCTTAGGCCCCATGGTCGCACTTTCATTGTTAAGAGAGCTTGGTCCGGTTGTGACCGCATTGCTTTTTGCTGGGCGAGCTGGCTCAGCCTTAACAGCTGAAATAGGCTTAATGAAAGCTACTGAGCAGCTGAGTAGTTTAGAGATGATGGCGGTAGACCCGCTACGACGTATCGTCGCACCGCGTTTTTGGGCGGGAATGTTAGCGATGCCTATGCTTGCCATTATTTTCAGTGCCATTGGTATTTTAGGCGGCCACTTAGTGGGTGTTGATTGGTTAGGCGTTGATGCAGGCAGCTACTGGTCAATTATGCAATCGACAGTAGATTGGAACCAGGATGTCATAAACGGCGTAATAAAAAGCCTCGTGTTTGCCTTGGTTGTGACGTGGATTGCCATATTTAAAGGTTACGATTCTATTCCAACATCGGAAGGGATCAGCAAAGCGACTACCGAAACGGTGGTCTATTCATCATTAGCAGTATTAGGGCTGGACTTCGTGCTAACCGCCCTTATGTTTGGTATCGAGTAGGGGATTGGAATGAGTAAGTATAAAACGGAAGTAATGGTTGGTGTGTTTGTCATGCTTACAATCGGTGCGTTGTTGTTATTGGCACTGAAAGTAGCAAACCAAACGGTAGCCACCGAAGGCGATACCTACACGTTATACGCAAAATTCGACAATATTGGCGGCTTAAAGCCGAGATCGGCAGTAAAGGTTGGTGGGGTAACGGTTGGCCGTGTGTCATCGATTACGCTAGACCAAGAAGATTTTACGCCAGTGGTTGAGCTGTCAATTTTAAATGAATACAACGGCTTTCCAGAAACCAGCTCTGTGTCTATTTTGACCTCGGGTTTGCTAGGCGAACAGTATGTCGGCTTCCAACCTGGCTTCTCTTTCGACGGTGTCGCTAATTTACAGAATGGCGATTACCTTCAGGATACTAAGTCAGCTTTGGTTCTTGAAGATCTCATTGGTCAGTTCTTATTTAATCGCGGAAGCGACGAAGACTAATCGCAGTATTACGGCCAGACGTATATTGCCAGGTCGTTAAATTATTCCAGCGGCGTGATGAAACTTATTGGATTGCCATCAGGTCTGCTAAATAGAGTTTTAAGTTAGGAGAGTAATTTTGAAAAAGTTTATGGTAGCACTTGGCATCTTCATGATGTCTGTAGCGGGCATAGCGAATGCACAAGAAGTTAATGAACAAAACCCGTATGAATTGGTTCAAGACGTAGCAAACCGCACGTTTGAGCGCATCAAAGCGAACCAAGCAGCGATTAAAGCTGATCCTGAAATGCTACGCACTATTATGGAAGAAGAATTAGTACCTCATATCGACTACAAATTCGCTGCTTTTATGGTACTAGGTAAACACTTTAAGTCAGTACCTCAAGAGAAGATGGGCGAGTACATCAGCGTATTTCGTCAATATTTGGTAACAACCTACGCTGTGGCAATGGGCTACTACGACAACCAAGAAGTCATCTTTGAGCCTGAATCATCTTTTGATGATAAAAAATCAGTAACAGTGCGTGCAGTGGTTCAAGACCCAAACCGCCCTGAAATTAAAATTGCTTTTAAAGTTCGTAAAGATAGTAAAACGAACGAGTGGAAAGCCTACGATATGGTTGCTGAAGGCATCAGCATGCTAAACAGCAAGCGTAGCGAATTTGAATCAATCCTTCGTCAAGACGGTATCGATGCAGTTATCGCACTAATGCGCGACAAAATTGGTAAGCCAGTTGAGCTTAAGCAAGGCGAGCCAATCGAAATCGAAGGAGAGGCTGAGTGAGCCTATTCGAGGTAAACGACAAAGGCAATGTAGTGGTTCACGGTCATCTTGACCGTGAAACGCTGTCGAAGAATTTCTGGGATAGTTTGAACGGAAATGAGCGTAGTACCTTGATTAACAATAAAAGATGTCTTGTTGATTTAAGTGACGTTGAGCGCGCAGACAGTGCAGGTTTGGCTTGGCTTATTAATGCCGTTAGGGATGCAAAGCAAAATGGTGTTAGCATGAGCCTATATAAAATGCCAGAGAAGCTACGTAAGCTTGCTAAAATAAGCGACGCAGATAGCTTTTTACCCGTAGAATAAACACCCGTTAGCGAATTAAGAAGTAAGTTATGGAATTGTCTGAAATTGAAAAAATCTTGAAAGATGCGTTAGACCTTCACGAAGTCCATGTAAAGGGCGAAGGTTCGCATTTTAATATTATTGCGGTAAGCGATGCTTTTAATGAAATGAGCCGTGTGAAGCGCCAGCAAGCGGTATATGCGCCTTTGGCTGATAAAATTGCAGACGGCAGCATGCATGCAATTACCATCAAGACGTTTTCAGTAAAAGACTGGGAGCGTGAGCGCCAGTTTAATATTCCTCAATAATAGGCGTAGCACGTGGATAAACTCGTAATTAAAAAGGGCCCTGCGCTCAACGGTACCGTGCGCATCTCTGGCGCTAAAAACGCGGCCTTGCCATTGTTGATGACAAGCTTGCTGACCGACTCTCCTTGTCGTTACACCAACGTTCCTCGTCTTCGTGACATCAATACTACGACGGCACTTTTGCGTGAATTAGGTGTTGAAGTCGCACTACCCGCACCTAACGATATCGTTATCGATGCGAGTACGCTACAAAGCGTTACAGCGTCCTATGAGTTAGTACGTACTATGCGTGCGTCTATCTTGGTACTTGGCCCACTGTTAGCTAAGCAAGGAAAAGCGAATGTCTCTTTGCCCGGTGGCTGTGCTATAGGTGCGCGCCCGGTAAATCTTCATTTAACTGGCCTTGAAAAGATGGGCGCGAAGATTGAAGTAGACGAAGGCTATATTCGAGCCGAAGTCGATGGTCGTCTGAAAGGTGCGCGTATTTTCATGGATATGGTAAGCGTGGGTGCCACTGAAAACCTACTGATGGCAGCGGCGCTGGCTGACGGAACAACCATTCTTGAAAACGCGGCACGCGAACCTGAAATTGTTGATTTGGCGAATTGTCTTATTCAGATGGGCGCGAAAATTAGCGGTGCTGGAAGCGATAAAATTACCATTGAAGGCGTAGAAACCTTAACCGGTTGTGATTATGCAGTACTGCCTGACCGTATAGAAACCGGCACTTTCTTGGTAGCAGCTGCTGTGACAGGTGGGAAAATACGCTGTACTCATGCGGCGCCAGATACATTAGATGCGGTGCTAGATAAGCTAGAGCAGGCCGGAGCTAAAATCACCACTGGTGATGACTGGATAGAGCTAGACATGGAAGGGCGCAAACCGCAGGCTGTGCGAGTTAAAACCGCACCACACCCAGCATTCCCTACGGATATGCAGGCGCAGTTTGTTACCTTGAACTGTGTTGCCGAAGGCACCGGCGTAATTACAGAAACCATTTTTGAAAACCGCTTCATGCACGTGCCAGAGTTACAACGTATGGGCGCAGAAATCGCGTTAGAAGCGAACTCAGCAGTGTCTAAAGGCAGCTCAAGTCTTAAAGGAGCTCCAGTAATGGCTACTGACCTGCGCGCGTCGGCAAGCTTGGTGATAGCTGGGCTCATCGCAGAAGGTGAGACTCACGTGAATCGCATTTATCACTTAGACCGTGGTTATGAAGCAATTGAAGAGAAGCTGGGTGGCTTGGGTGCCATCATTGAAAGAGTGAAAGAATAACTCAAGGTTTCGCACTTCTACGAAAAAGCGCCAGATAGAATATCTATCTGGCGCTTTTTTTGTGTCTAATATCTATGCAGACTGGTATTAAATCTTCACGTTCTAAACTTGGGCAGCCGAACTAATCTGCCAGCTCCAACAATACTTATTGACCAGCGCGAAGCTCTGCGACCGTTGCCGTAAGAGTAATTGAACGCCCATCGCGGCTGAGCTCAATTTCAAGTTCAGTACCGGGCTCGGTTTCGGCAATCATATCTAACGTTTTTGATGCGCTCTCTAAACGTACGCCGTCTATGGCTACTATGATGTCGCCAGGGCGGATACCCGCGATGTCGGCAGGGCTGCCTTTAGCTACTGCTGAAACGTCTATGCCTGGTCGGTTGCGGTTTTCACCGCCAACAAAGCCAAGCTGCCCGCGAACAACACGTCCATTGCTGATAATTTCATCCATGACTCGCTTAGCTAATTCGTAAGGCACGGCAAAGTTAATGCCGTCTACATTGCGAGCGCGATTATTTGAATCTAGCACCTGGAAGTTGGCGTTAGTAATACCCAGCAAAATACCATTGCTATCTACCAGCGCGCCACCAGAGTTACCTTGGTTCAAAACTGCGTCGGTTTGAATGAAATCAACATAATTAGATAGACCGTTTCGTCCGGCTCTGCTTACTATGCCTTGAGTAATGGTTTGTCCCAGATCGAAAGGATTACCAATCGCCATCACCACATCACCCACATGGGTGTCAGGTTCCGATACCTGAGGAATAATATGCAGGTTATCAGCGGTGACTTTTAACACGGCAAGGTCGGTCAGTGGGTCGGTGCCCACAATTTGCGCTTCCAAAATACGTCCATCTTGAACCGCTACGTAAATGCTATCTGCATCTGCAACTACGTGGTGACAGGTAAGCAAATAGCCATTTTCTGTCATGATAACGCCAGAACCCAAATTGGTGCGCCCACGAGATTGATTTCTGAATAGGCCTGAGCCGTTCTCAATACTGACGCTGTAGATATTGACTACTGCAGGCGCAGAGCGGCTTAGGGCAGTAAAATAGCTTTCGCGACTAGCGCTTACTGAGGGAGAGTTAAAGAATCCTTGAGCAAGGCCTTTGCCTTGACGAAGATCGGGTAGGAAAACTAACAGTAATGCAGCAACAGCTACGCCAAGAAATACAGATTTTAGTAAGAAGTTAAAAATTGAGCGGCCAGTCACAAATCACACTTTTTGTTATCTGTCGCACTTAATTAATACGTGCCGTTAACTCAGCACTACTTCACAATCTTAAAGCGCAACATTCTTAAATTATCATCTTACGGCAAAGGATATCACTTTATTTAATAAACTACCGTAATGAAACGCAAATTTTGTGCAACTCAATTTGCACTAGCATGTACTTCAAAACCTCTCATGCTGTTCATACAGCCTTATTCACGCGGATATAGGTGTAGTTCGAGAATGCGGCTTATTAGAGAAGTCCGTAAAGAACCCCCGTTAGGAAGCTAGGAGCACACTGTTTTCAACGGTCATCATTTGAAAACAAAAACGGCGCTTATAAAGCACCGTTTTTATGCCAACCCTCAGCTTGGACACCAACGCGTCTGAGCGGAGGATGTAATTGAAGAGCTACATTGCTACTGTCTGATTACCAAATAAAGCGTAGAGTTTCCACGTTTTACATTGAGTGCGATAACGCCTTTAGCCTCGTCTAGTGCATTTCTGAACTCTGCAACCGTGGACGTACGTACGCGGTTAACGCCAATTATCACATCATCAGATTGAAGGCCAATTCGCGCCGCAGGCGCACCACGCTCGATATCAGAAACCACTACACCAGCATTACCAGCATCGTCCGTGCCGTTAGACAGGGTTGCACCTTCTAGGGCTGGGTGAATTTGAGCAGCCGTCACTGTCGTATCTGTAGCGTCATCTAATACAACGTCTACATTCATTTTCTTACCTTTGCGCATAACAGTGAGTTCAACTTCAGCGCCCGCGCCCATACTCGCAATTTTTGCGCGCAGTTCTTGGAAGCTATGAAGTTTACGACCATTAATGGCAGTAATAATATCACCGGCTTGCAGACCACCTTTTTCAGCAGCCGAGTCTGGCTGCACTTCGCTCACGAACGCACCAATGTTCACTTCCGCATTCATGGCTTCGGCAAGGCCCGCGTCAATATCGCTACCTAAAATACCTAGAAGGCCACGGCGAACTTCACCAAATTCTGCAATTTGATCAATTAGGCTTTTCATCATATTGGCAGGAATAGCAAACCCAATACCGACGTTGCCGCCGTTAGGACCAAAAATAGCGGTGTTGATACCAACCAGTTCACCGTGAAGGTTGACCAATGCGCCACCTGAGTTACCTCGGTTAATTGCCGCGTCAGTCTGAATGAAGTCTTCATAACCGCCAATGTTTAAACCTGAGCGACCTAAAGCACTAACGATACCTGAGGTAACGGTTTGTGATAGACCGAATGGGTTGCCAATGGCTACTACGAAATCACCAACGCGCAGCGCGTCAGAATCGGCTAGTGGTAACGCTTTTAAATCATCAGGTTCAATTTTAAGTAGCGCGATATCGCTTTGCTCATCTGAACCTAGCTTTTTCGCCTTAAACTCGCGACCGTCAGTTAACTTAACAGTGATTTCATCTGCATTATCAACAACGTGGTTGTTGGTAACGACATAACCTTTATCGGCATCAATGATGACACCAGAACCAAGACCTCGGAAAGGGCGTTCTTGAACCTGCTCTTGCGGGGCGCCGAAGAAGTAGCGAAACATCTCGGGTACACGCTGCGTAGAGGTTTGTGTTCCTTCTACCGCAATGCTCACTACCGCTGGGGTAGCTTCTTCTAGCATAGGGGCTAAAGAGGGAACTTCATCTTTCTTATCAGAAAAGAACGGTAACGCCGCCTGTGTGCTAGCAGTAAAGCCCAATGAACTTACAACAACGGCAGACGCCAATAGACAATGGCGGAAAGACATTTTCATGTTCGCTTACACTCCTTCATGTTATATGCGACATAGCATGGTTTCACTAAAAGAGTCCGAGGTCGTGATAAAGTTCCCGATGTTACTGTTTTTCTGCGGTATTCTTATCAGATCCGCCGACAAACAGCCCAGAACCCGAGTTAGCGAAGTCTCTTGGCTGTGTGTCAGATACACGCTGAACTCTCGATTTGTCAGACCCTTTTAGGTTGTTACGTAAATACGTCGTTGCTTGTTCCCCATAAAAAGGAACTTTGCTGTCATCATCGCTGCCTTGCTCAAGCAGCAATTCATACTCTTCAATTTGTTGCTTTAAGGTTTCGCACTGGCTTTCAATGCTCTCTAAGCTTTGACGAGTTTGATGAATGTGGTGTTGCGCCTGCTGTGCGAGGATCTCTTTAACTTGCTTCTCAGTCTGTGCAGTATTGCCTGCGCCCTGCTTTTGTTGAAAAAAGCGACCTGCGAAAAAGCCAATAATTAACCCAACTACTAACAAAGCAAGAGATACTAACAATTCCATTATATTCTCCGAATCAATCTACATCTTGCAGCCGACCTTTACTTCTACGATCTAAAAGCTGCTTTCGACCATACGCTGAATATAGCAAGGTCGAACCCGAAAAGCGCATACATCGTGACATTTATTCGGTGTATGTCGAATTTCAATGTGAGATTCTACCGTGATTTCCATTAAAATTAAGGTCATAATTGAGAAATTCAAGCAGGTCGGTGCAGCAAGCGCCGCTATTGACTTTTGTACGGAGTGGTTTCGGCGATGACGCCATGGGAAAAATATCAGCTAGATCTTCAGTCGTCTGACTTTCATTACGACGCGGCGCAAGAAAATGCAGTAAAAGAACTTCAGCGTTTGTTTGATGAACTTACCCAACCTGAAAGGAAAACGACGTGGCGGGTAAAGTTAAAAGCAGCGTTTGGGAAAGGCCATGCGAAGCCTGGTATCCAGGGCATTTACTTTTACGGTGGGGTAGGGCGAGGCAAAACCTATTTAGTAGATACATTCTACGACTGTTTGCCTTTCGAAAAGAAAATGCGCGTGCATTTTCACCGCTTTATGTACCGTGTGCACGATGAACTAAAGCAGCTTAAAAACGCACAAGACCCGCTAAAGCTGGTAGCGGCTAAGTTAGCAAAAGAAGCGCGGGTAATATGCTTTGACGAGTTTTTCGTGTCTGATATAACCGACGCCATGATTTTAGGCACGTTAATGGAAGAGCTGTTTGGTCACGGTATTGTGCTGGTGGCGACGTCGAACATAGTCCCTGACGATTTGTATAAAAACGGATTGCAGCGTGCGCGGTTCTTACCTGCTATCGATCTACTCAATCAGAATACCCGCGTGGTAAACGTTGATAGCGGTATTGATTATCGTCTTAGAACGTTAGAGCAAGCCGAAATTTATCACTACCCACTTGATGGCGAAGCCACCGAAAACTTGCATAGCTACTTTTCTCAATTAGCTCCGGAAGAAGGCTCTAAAGGCGAAGATATTGAGGTGAACAACCGAAAAATACCGACGCTTAGAAACGCTGACGGGGTATTGATGATTGATTTTAAAGCCTTGTGTGGCGGGCCCCGCAGCCAGAGCGACTACATTGAGTTAAGCCGTTGTTATCACTCAGTGCTTTTAGCCAATGTTAGGGAAATGGGCCAGCATAATGACGATGTGGCACGCCGCTTTATTGCGATGGTGGACGAATTTTACGAGCGAAATGTAAAGCTGATCATATCTGCAGAAGTCGCGTTGGAAAGCTTGTATACCGAGGGGCTACTTAACTTTGAATTCAGGCGTTGTCTTAGCCGCTTAAAGGAAATGCAGTCACACGACTACCTGGCAACCGAGCATTTGCCGTAAGCATAAATATGGAGTCAAAGTACATTTTGAC
Organism: Alteromonas sp. MmMcT2-2; assembly: GCF_022348305.1. Classification (NCBI taxonomy): domain Bacteria; kingdom Pseudomonadati; phylum Pseudomonadota; class Gammaproteobacteria; order Alteromonadales; family Alteromonadaceae; genus Alteromonas; species Alteromonas sp. MmMcT2-2. Next base: position 56,079 of record NZ_JAKRFA010000008.1, on the reverse strand, counting down.
CTCATTAAAAATGTGAAAGCTACCAACCTACACCCTTTCTAGGGGCGTTCACATTGGTATTACACGAAAATTAAGGTAGAATTTCGCCCAAATTTTTTGTGTCGCTTAGCCTACCGTTATTTTGGGCAGTGTTTCGCTTGGCAATTTTTAGCACCGTCGCGTTCGACCACTTATTGAAACGTCGAGTTCGGCAATGCTACCAAGTAAGGCAGAGCGATGCGCCTGATGAACGGTCAGGCAACAGGTAGCCCGATAAAACCCAACGCAGCATTTCAAATTGCGAGAAAGAGAATTTTAAGATGGGAAGAGCATTCGAAGTTCGTAAAAACGCCATGGCAAAAACTGCCGGCCAAAAAACTAAAGTTTATTCTAAATACGGTAAAGAAATTTACGTATGTGCGAAAAATGGTGGTGCCGATCCAGACACTAACCTTTCGCTTCGCCGCCTAATGGAAAAGGCGAAGAAAGACCAAGTACCAAGCCATGTTATTGAAAAAGCGATTGATAAAGCCGCTGGTGGTGCTGGTGAAGATTTTCAGCCTATGCGTTATGAAGGTTTTGGCCCAGGTAACTGCATGGTAATTGTTGATTGCTTGTCTGACAATGCAAACCGCACCATCACTGAAGTACGTAACTGCTTTACTAAAACCAACGCGAAACTTGGTGCGCAGGGTGCGGTATCGCATATGTTCGATCACCAAGCAGTATTCCAGTTTGAAGGTGACGACGAAGATGCCATCCTAGAAGTGCTAATGGAAGCAGACGTAGACGTAACTGACGTTGAAGTTGAAGGCGGTAAAGTTACAGTTTACGCGCCGCACACTGAATTCTATCAAGTAAAAACAGCATTAACTGAAGCCTACCCAGACATTAGCTTTATTGCAGAAGAAATGAGCTGGATGCCTCAGACCGAAACTGAGATTAGCGAAGAAGACATGCCGATGTTTGAAAAATTCATGGACATGCTTAACGACTGTGATGACGTGCAAGACGTTTACCACAACGCGATTACGCCTAACTAAGCTTCAGCTAATTTAGATTGATATAAAAACCCTCGCTAAGACGAGGGTTTTTTATTGTCAAAAAATATTTGAAACTAATTCGTTTTTTATGGGGCTTATCATTGAAAAGCTGAATCTATACCATACACGCCATATTCATTGAGTACTTTAATTTTCTGTTCGCAGCATTCATGCGTGAACAACAAATAGCAGACGTATTGAGGAGTTAGTTGTGTCTCATCCAATTATTGAAGATTTAAATAAGCGTTACACGGTTAAACAGTACGATGCGAGTAAACGCATTTCAGCTGATGATTTGGCGACAATTCTTGAGGCGTTGAGACTATCTGCGTCTTCAATCAACTCTCAGCCATGGAAATTTGTGGTTGTTGAAAGTGATGAAGCCAAGCAGCGTTTACACGATAGCTTTGCCAATAAGCATCAGTTCAATAAGCATCACGCTAAAGAAGCATCGCATACCATTCTGTTTGCCTATGATCCTAAATTTACGAAAGAGAAATTTGTAAAGCGTGTCGATGCAGAAGTAGCGTCTGGTCATTTGCCCGAAGATATGCGTGAAAACTTCATGGGCGCTTACGCATTTGCGGAAGCGAACACCGATGAAAACGGTAACAACGCGGCTTGGACCAAAGCGCAAGTTTATCTAGCATTAGGCAATGTTCTTCACACGCTGGCGCGTTTAGGCATAGCGTCTACGCCGATGGAAGGTGTTGACGCCGAATTGCTTGGCGAGCAGTTTAAAGGCGAGCTAGACGGCCACGTTTGCGAAGTGGCACTTGCCATGGGCTACCCAGATACAGAGCAAGATTGGAACCATGGTCTACCGAAAGCGCGCCTTGCAAAAGAAGATGTGATCGCGGTTGTGTAATACCTGACAACACAAGCTTGCAATGAATATAACAAAGCCCGCTTAGTGCGGGCTTTGTTTTGCCTTCTTACTTTTGTGTTCTGGCTTCCATTTACTGTGTTCATTATAAATGGCTTCAAATGGCTCGCGATTTCCTGTTATGTCTAGCAATGGCTCCATTGCCTATTGATATACAAACAGCACAAAAAATCACCTTATATCCAAGTGAGTAAACTTACAAGAAGAAGCGATGGGCAGAAATGTAAAACCCAAAAATTATGTGCTTCAACGGTAATCTCGTTACTCACGATATTGAATAATGTATACTCACCCCAATATATGCGCTATAAAACAGCGCGTGTTTTAAGCGCGACTTTTCCTTCACATATAGACAATTCACTACTTTGAGAGCACTTAACTTTCGCCACGGGTTTTCGTCCTACATGCCGCTTTTCATGGCATGGGTACTCTCGTGTCTCATCCTTAGTGCAAGCTTCCAAAGTGGTCAAATTAATAATGAAGTTGAAGTAAGTCAGCAGTCACCACTTGCCCAATTTAACTACGCGGGCAAAAGCTATTCGTTACGGTTTACCGGCACTAAACTAGAAAACAATGACGATCAAGGCGATGGACCTGAGGCAATTGTTGAATTGACCTTGGGGGTTATTGCTCTGGCTATTGTGTTGTGTTTGGGTATGGCAAATGTTGTACCCCGTGCTCGCAAACACTACCGCCAACCTTCTCGCGGCCCACCTTTATTCCTGAGCTAATTCTCTTTTTGCCTTAATGCGCTAGCACGTTCGCTTAGCTACATATTAAGGCGCTTTAAAAATTTAATTATTCAGGATTCTAAAATGGCACGATTTTCATTTCGTGGCTTTGTGTATGTGCTCATCGTTATGCTCGGTTTACTGAGCGCTGCGCCCAACATATTGCCACAATCAATTAAACAGCAGTTACCTACGTGGTACACCACTTCCACACTATCTTTAGGCTTAGATTTGCAAGGTGGTTCGCATCTGCTATTAGCCGCAGACACCAACGCCTTGTTTGAAAAGCAACTCAACAGCTTTTCGAGTGACTTACTTAGCGAATTGCGCAGTCAAAACGTGCGCTATACAAAAACGTCTCATTCACTCACTCATAAAGATAGTCGTTCTGGAAGTGTCGTCTTTACATTGCGTAGTGCAGATGATGCGAGAAAGGTAAAAGACACCGCATACCAAATTTCCGCTCAGCCAAATGGTTCAAGTGCACTTGATGTAGAGATAAAGCAAAGCACCGTTACCCTTACGCTTAACGAGCTATATACCGAACAACTGGTTAAAGACACGTTAAGCCGAAGTGTTGAAGTAGTTCGAAAGCGTTTGAACGAAACAGGGCTTACTGAGCCTAGCGTTACGCTACAAGGTAAAGACGCCATTTTAGTTCAGATGCCGGGTATGTCTGACCCCACTCAAGTTAAAAAATTATTGGGCACTACCGCACAAATGACTTTTCACTGGGCCGCGAACAGCCAGTCTGAGCAGGTAATGAATAAGCAAGATGCGGCGGGTAATACCTATCGCTTAGAGCAAAAAGTGGCGCTAGAAGGTGAGCATATTACTGATGCTGCAGGTGTCTTAAGTAGTGAAAATGGCCAGCCAGTAGTGACTTTCCGATTAGACAGCGCAGGTGCCAAGCAGTTTGCCACTATGACACGTGACAACATCGGCCGTGTGCTTGCTATCGTCCTTGACGACAAAGTGGTTACAGCCCCCGTCATAAATAGCGTGATTCCGGGTGGTCGTGGTGAAATAACCGGTAACTTTACATTGCCCGAGGCGGGCAATACGGCACTAATGCTTCGCACTGGTGCGCTACCTGTGCCACTTACCATTATTGAAGAGCGTACGGTGGGGCCAGATTTAGGCAGCGATGCAATTCAAACCGGAGTGGAAAGCGGCGTGGCAGGTGCGTTACTGGTATTGGCATTTATGGTGGCGATTTACGGCAGGTGGGGCGCTATCGCAAGTTTTGCTCTTTGTATCAATATGGCGTTGGTGTTTGGCGCACTAACCCTGTTTGGCGCAACACTGACGTTACCGGGCATTGCAGGTTTGATCCTAACCATGGGCATGGCGGTAGACGCGAACATTTTGATTAATGAACGTATTCGTGAGGAAAGTAAAAAAGGCCGTCCGTCAGCCAGTGCAATAGAAGTGGGCTTTGAAAAAGCTTTCGCGACAATAGTAGATTCAAACTTCACTACGCTCATAGCGGTAAGCTTGTTGTTTATATTTGGTAGTGGGCCTATCAAAGGGTTTGCCATCACCATTGCCCTTGGTCTTGTATCTTCAGTATTTACTGCGGTTGCCTTAACTAAAATGTTGATGCTAAGAGCGGTTAAGTTGAAAAAAAGAAACACGAGAGATCGCACGCCCATGCGCTTCTCGTCGCCGCTACTGCGGTTGAGTGATAAGCTTAGCGGTATTAACTTTCTGGCGAAACGTAAAATCGCACTAACTGTTTCGATTGTGCTAACCGTACTTTCAATCGGCTTTTTTGCCAAACCAGGCTTGCATTATGGCGTCGACTTTACTGGTGGCACTATGATTGAGCTGACCGCACCAACCCTTACTACCGATGAGCTAAGGAATGTGATTGAAAGCAATGGCTTTGAGCAAATAGCAATTCAAGAATATGGCAGTGAACATCACTATTTATTGCGAGCACCTGTTCTAGATAGCAGTGGCGAGCTTGAAAATAGTAATGCAAAGCAGACTGATGCCCTAAAACGTGCGATTTCGAAAGCCGACAGTGAGGTAAGTTTTGATAAAATTGATATGGTTGGACCCAAAGTCAGCGGAGGCTTTGCCGAGCTATCCATTCTAGCATTGCTTATCGCAGGTGGTGGCATGTTGGTGTATCTGTGGGCACGCTTTGAAGCGCATTTCGCGAGCGCAGCGCTGCTAACCGTGATACTCGATTTAACCAAAACCATAGGCTTTTTCGCGCTTACGGGCATCGAATTTAACTTAACGGCTGTCGCAGCACTGTTGGCGCTCATTGGTTACTCTATAAACGATAAGGTGGTGGTGCTTGATCGCATCCGTGAATTATTGCGTTTAGACCCAAACAAGCCATTGGCAGATACTATTAATGAGGCCGTGAACAGCACGCTAAGCCGCACAGTGTTCACTTCCGTTACCACGCTGTTGGCGTTGTTACCGATGGCTATTTTTGGCGGTGATGCAGTAGAAAGTTTTGCAGTCCCTATGGTTTTTGCTGTCGTGATTGGCACGTCATCGACCTTGTTTATCACCTCTACGCTGTTGTATTTGTTGGGCAGCAGAAGAGAGAAACAAGGCAAAGCGCAGCTAAAGCCTACTGCAGAAGAGATTAAGGCTTCGTTGTCGCACATCCCTTAGGCGGCACAAGTTCCTTAACCCCAATACCTCAGCGGGCTTTTGTACCTCAATACATTGGTGCAAAAACGCGGTAAGGTAGCAGTATTAACAGGAACCCTTGATGCATTCACGCATACCCTAATAATTTGCGTGAGAGCATCAAGGGCAATAAGGAACGTATAATGTTTGCAGTTGATCACATTATTTTACTCAGTGCAGTGCTTGCCATTTTGGGCGTACTGGCCAGTAAATTGTCCCCGCGCTTTGGCGTACCTGTTTTAGTTTTATTCCTTGGTGTAGGTATGTTGGCTGGAGAAGATGGTATCGGCCGAATCTTCTTTGATAATGCTGATGCTGCGCATGCCATTGGTACATTTGCTCTTATTCTCATCCTATTTGATGGTGGTCTGCAAACGTCAAAAAAGTCCATAGCGCAGGCGTGGAAACCCGCCGCGTTACTCGCCACTTTTGGCGTAATTGGTACGGCAGTGGTCACCGGTATCGCTGCTATGGTTATTCTCGATTTACCGCTTTATAAGGGCTTATTGCTTGGTGCTATTGTAGGGTCGACAGACGCCGCAGCAGTGTTTTCTGTTTTGCGCAACGCTGGTATACGCATTCCTTCAAAAATAAAATCCACACTAGAGCTAGAAAGTGCGTCGAATGATCCAATGGCCATATTCCTCACGATTGGCCTTATAACGCTTATTCAAGACAGCACCACTAAGCCAGTTGACTTACTTTCGCTGTTTGCCAGTCAAATGGGAGTAGGAGCGATAGTGGGCCTTGCCATTGGCGGTATTGCTGTATGGCTTTTCAGACGCGTCACCTTAATGGCCATCGGTTTGTACCCGGTATTTGTGATGTTGTTTGGTGTATTGTCTTTTGGCCTTGCTGCGAACTTAAATGGCAGCGGCTTTCTCGCTACCTTTATTACGGGTGTTATCGTGGGTAACAGCCGCTTTGCTTATCAGCGTAATACGTTCGTGTTTCTGGATGGGCTGGCCTGGCTTGGGCAAATTGCCATGTTTGTTATCTTAGGTTTGTTGGTAACGCCCACCGAGCTGTTTGTTAATTGGAAAGAGGGCCTTTTAATTGCGTTTGTGCTTATTTTTATTGCCCGTCCGCTGGTGGTTATGCCTATTTTATTGCTTTCGAAATTTTCGTTCAAAGCATCGTTGCTTATCTCATGGGTGGGTTTACGCGGTTCGGTGCCAATTATACTCGCTATATTTCCGCTAATATTCGGCATGCCATATGCCGAGCTCATTTTTAATGTGGTGTTCTTTATCGTGCTTATTTCCGCCTTATTGCAAGGTTCCACCTTACCCTATGCGGCGCGTAAGTTAGGCTTAGTATTGGACGATGAAGTAAAGGAATCGAGCACGCTGGAGATTGTAAAAGTCGCTAAGAGCAAGCGCGAGCTTATAGAAATAGAGGTATCGAAGTTATCACCGGCACTACATAAAACCATTAGCGAATTAGCCCTTCCCGATAATACGGTAGTGGCGATGATTGCCCGTGGTGAAAAAACCCTTATACCTAAAGGAAGTACCAAAATAGAAATGGGCGATCAAATTTTCATTATCACCAAACTGCTCGATAAAAGCGCCGTTGAGCACTGCTTTTACAGCGAGCAGGAATAGGGTGCTATTGTAGGGGACTTCATGTAGAATGCGCCGCGGAGTTGGCCAGGCAATCGCCGCTTTCGTAAGAAAGGGGAGGAAAGTCCGGGCTCCAAAGGGCAGGGTGCCAGATAACGTCTGGGCGGCGTGAGCCGACGACAAGTGCAGCAGAGAGAAGACCGCCTAAGCATGTTTACATGCCGGTAAGGGTGAAAGGGTGCGGTAAGAGCGCACCGCACCTCTGGTAACAGAGTGTGGCAAGGTAAACTCCACCCGGAGCAAGACCAAATAGGATCCCTCAACGTGTGGCCCGCATGGGGATCGGGTAGGTTGCTTGAATCAGTGAGCGATTGCTGATCTAGAGGAATGGTTGCCCACGACAGAACCCGGCTTACGGCCAACTCCACTCTTTTCCCAAAAGAAAGTGAAGCCTCTACCTGAAGGGTTATTTCCTCAGGCAGAGACATTTATCGCTCGTTACTGAAAGAAGTAACGGAAAGTTGCGCCTACTGTACGTGGCTGGTTCACCGTAAATCCAAGTCGAGCTCGTCCACCACGTTCTCGATCAAAGGACAGCTGCGCGTTTTCATCGAACAGGTTGTTTGCATACATTAATATTTCATAGTCATCGTAGGTAAGACCGAAGCTCATATTAAGCGTGCCGTAGTCGTCTAACAACAAGTCTAATTCCGTTGTTTCTGCGCCAGTGGCACCGCCAAAGGCAAGGCCTGAAGTGAATATACCTGCGCCTGCAACTTGGTCACTAGGCTGGGTTATACGGTCTCCCACGTACTGGTAAGAGCCTTGGAAATAGGTGCTGTTTGAAGAGAATAAAGGCTGCGCTAAATCGTAGGTAAATGCGATGGAAAAGCTCTCTTCAGGTACTGAAGCTAGGCGGTTACCGTCTTCTACGCCACCTAGTACCGCACCATCACCATCAACAACGGTTGAATCGAACTCGGCTTCAATGATGCTACCCGTTAATGAGAAAAAGAGCTGGTCAGTAAACTGACGCGTAAGCTCAAATTCAATACCTTGGGTGTGGGCGTCAGGCACGTTAAATGATACACGTGACGAGCAAGAACCAGCATCCAATGTAACCTGAAGATCTTCAATATCGTTATAGAAAGCCGAGATGTTAGCTGACCATCCACGACCTGATGATTTCATACCGATCTCATAGTTGGTGAGCTTTTCATCGTCATAGTCTTGGAACGAACCAAAGATGGCTTCATCTTGGTCGGTACACAGGCTTCTATTTAGCGGGTCATTTACACCGCCAAGTCTAAATCCTTGAGACACCTGAGCATTTAAGTTCACGTTTTCGCTTACGCTATACTGGCCGATAACGCGAGAAGTAAAGCCATCTGATTCTGTAGAATCGGTCTGGTTGTCGCCGTTGGCAAATAAGCCCCCAGAGATAAACTGACGCTCTTCTTCATAATCGTAAAAACGAGAGCCCACGGTCATTTTAAAGTCATCGTTCACTTGATAGTTCACTTCACCAAACACAGCAAGCTGCTTCAAGTCGTACGGTAAATAGGCGTTGTAGGGAGAATCAGCTTCAAAACCATTGGCAACCGCTGCTGACGTGCCTTCACCTAAGGTGGCGTCGGTAAATGCGTCGTACCCAGGGGTAGGGAGTGATTGGTCGTAAACACGCTCTGTAGAAGAGTAGAAAGCGCCAACTAGCCAGTCTAGCGCGCCATCGCCATTGGATGCGGCGCGAAGCTCAAAGGTATCTTGCTCTACTTCCGTTCTGTCTAATAAGTTCGACGGTAATAGTACGGCTTCATCAGGAAAACCTAAGTCGATACTTACTGAGCCCGAAAGCGCGCTGGCATCACGACTTACAAGAATATCGCGGTCGGTATAGCTATAAACAAAGGTAAAATCAGCAACGTCGGCTTGATATTCAGCAGTTACATCAGCTATCAAGGTTTCGTCAGTAAACCCTTCCTCAAGCAGTAAGTACTGTTCGCGCTCACCCAATTGAATAGCAGGGCGTGTCGTAGTGTAAGGGTTTGCAAACACATTATAGACTTCTTCTCTGTTAAACCCGTTCATCTCGAGTTCTTGGTAGATTAGTCGCGGTGTTATGGTGAGTTTATCGTTAGGTGCGATAATAAACGCTACGCGTCCACCGGTTCTGTCACCGTCATTAGCGTCTTCGCTAAACGCGCCGTTTTCACCTAACGCATCTATAAAGCCTGCGTAATCAGTGCGGTATACCACCGCGCGCATGGCAATGGTGTCGGAAATAGGTACGTTTACCATGCCCTTAACGTGACCGCCCACGCCACCGTCTGTCACACTATTAAGATTAGCTTCAAACTTACCTTCAAAGGTATCTAACTCGGGCTGATTGGTGATGTAGCGAAGGGTTCCGCCGATAGAGCCAGATCCAAAAAGCGTACCTTGCGGACCACGCAGGGTTTCAATGCGGTTAAGGTCGAAAAGGTCGAGATCTGGAGTAAATAAAGACAGCGAGATCACGCTTTCATCGAGGTATACGCCGACCTGTTCCTTAACGCCTGGTTGGTCTCGTACAATTTGACCCGCTGAAACGCCACGCATAGATACTTGGCTTTGGCCTGGTCCTAAGTTTTGAATTGAGACGCTCGCCACGTTTCTTGCGACGTCTTCTAAGTTTCCTGCACCGCTGCGTTCAAAGTCTCGCTGCGTTTGTGCGTTGATTGAAAAAGGAATGTCTTCAATGGATTCTGCACGCTTTGTTGCAGTTACTATGATCTGCTCAAAGTCATCGTCATCCTTTTGTTGTGTGTCCTGCGCCATTGCACCGGAGCTAAGCAGCCCCATTACCGCAACGCTAAGTGTGCTTCGTCTAAACGACGATTTTTCTATTTTAAACATAAGTCCATCCAGGTTTATTGTTTCTATTTTGTTATCAGGCAAGGGCGTAATGTGGCAAAAAAGTTGGGTTATTTCCATAAATTGCGAAACAAATATTTCATTTTTTGTTGTATCTAAAGCTGTATGTTTTTCTTGTTGATTTAGTGTTAATTGTAAGTATGTGGGGAATGTGCGTCTAAAAGGTCAAAAGAAGCGTCTATCTAGCTAATTACAAAAGCAAAAATCTAAGTATCATCTTTATGAGAGAGGTGTTGACCCTATGAGCAAAAATCACTGGGTGATAAAAGCAAGCGGCAGCAATCGGTTTATATCAGCGTCACAGTAAAAGCTGATGGGTTAAGTCGAAAGTACAACACGAAAGCACTGTTCAACAGTTAAAGCTAAGAAGGTAAGTAATAGAGTGGAGAAAGCAGTGAATACAAGCGATGTAGTAAAAGGGGTCTTAGCAATTGTTATCGCAAGTTTTCTGTGGGGGACAACAGGCACTGCCGCTCAGTTCGCCCCAGAAATCAGTCCTCTGGCAATCGGTGCCTTTGCAATGGGTATAGGCGGTGTATTGCTTTGTGTTAGTGCCCGAAAATCACTAGTAAAGGATGCACCTATTCTTTTTTCTACACCACTGACCTTTCTGTTTGGCAGTGCATGTGTTGCAATTTATCCGCTGGCCTTTTACAGCTCAATGCGTTTGTCAGGCGTTGCCATAGGCACCGTGGTTTCTATCGCCAGTGCACCACTATTCGCTGCGCTTTTAGAGTACTTTTTAAGTAAAAAGCCCGTGTCTTTAAAATGGTTTATTAGTTTTGTGTTTGGTGCGTTTGGGATTGGCATGTTAGCCATGGGGAAGGCACACGACTCAATGGCGTTGTCAGCATCTAAAGATGATCAGGTGTTCGGCGTTATATTGGGTTTAATTGCAGGTTTAACTTACGCTGGATACTCATGGGCCGCGAAGCAACACATTGACGCTGGCGCAAATTCAAAATCTGCCATTGCCGGACTTTTCGGTTGCGCTGCCGTTGCTCTGTTGCCTTCCCTCTGGTTTACCGGTCAAAACTTGTTTGCTAACACTATCCACATTAGCGTTTCACTCTATATGGCTGTGGTGCCGATGTTTCTTGGTTATTTGCTATTTGGCTATGGTCTTCGCACTACCGAAGCGAGTAAAGCTACGCTTATTACGTTAATTGAGCCACTGGTTGCGACACTTTTTGCTATTTTTCTAATTGGCGAAGTATTCAAGCCGGTGGGGTGGGTTGGCATGACGCTGGTGTGTCTTTGCCTTTTAATCCAATCGATAAAATTTCCCTTTGCTTTAAAGCGCTATGGCAAAAAAGCAACGGCGTAATGTTGAAACCGCGTGTGGCTTATAATGAAAAGTCAGAATACTTGTTAAGTATTCTATCAATTTGACCCGTTTGTTTTAATTCAGCAATGGCGCGGTTAATGGCGGGGAGCTTATCTTTATGTCGATTGTGAATACGCAACGCCATTTTGCCTGCGGTATGGATGGGGCCCAGCGCTATTTTTATGTTGTGCATTGAAGACCAGTAACGCGCCGCTGCTTCCTCCATTATGATGACATCTATCCGTTTCATGCCAAGGGCTAAGATAAGGTTACTCTCGGCTTGAAAGTCCATTCTAACGAACTTATCAGAATCAAAATAGACATAGCCGGAGATCATCCCTACGGTTTCACCGTAGATAGAGGCGACGGTTTGGTATCGGCTATGGTTTTCAGGCAGAGTAATAAAGTATTCTGTGATGTCTATAATGGGATCTGAGAAAGTGAAGTCGCCCGCGGGCTCATCTTTAGACAGCCAGCTTGGACTGAAGAAGTCGAAATCAAGAGCGCCTGTTTTAAATGCTAGCATGGCACGTTTGGTAGAGAGCATGACTTTTTCTGTCTTAATATCTGCTCTATTCATAATAAGGGGAAGGATTTCAACTAAAATACCGGCCCTATCTTCGTCGACAGCATTTTCGTACGGGATAGAGCTGCCTGACGTTCCAAGATTATATCGCAGTACTTCATCTGCAGTCGCGCCACCGCCAAAAAGCGAAACGTTAATCAATAAGATAAACGAAACAACTTTTTTGATGTGTTGGGCTAGTCTCGCTAAGGCGTTCACTCAAGATGTTCCACTTCAATAGATTAATGAACGACGCTTTCTTCACTATTTCTTTCAATGCTTGCCCAATGCTCAACTTTGTCGATGAGGTCAATAGCATCAAAAGGTTTACTTAGATAATCGTCCATTCCGGCGTTAACGCAGCGCTCTTTGTCACCTTTCATGGCATTGGCGGTTAGTGCGATGATCGGCACATTCAAATAGCGTTCTCCGGCCTCACCATTTCTTATGCGTTTAGTTGCTTCAAAGCCGTCCATTTCTGGCATTTGACAGTCCATCAAGACAACATCAAAGGTCACTTTCATTTTGTTCAACGCTTCAAGTGCCTCTAGGCCTGATTTGGCACTCAATGTAGTGTGGTTATTTAGGTGCTGTTTAACAATAACCTGATTAATGTCGTTGTCTTCGACAATTAATACTTTGCGTTTTTTCCCTTTTTCCCGTTTCACTCCTGAGGAGTGGTGAACTGGCTTAAGCAGGGCTTCGTCGGCTTGTTCAAGCATAATAGTGAAAGAGAACGTGCTTCCGTGACCTTTAACGCTCTCAAGTTTTATATCGCCGCCCATGAGTTCGCATAATTGTTTGCTAATAGAAAGACCAAGGCCTGTTCCGCCGAATTTGCGAGTTGTAGAAAGGTCTTCTTGGGTAAAGACATCAAAGATTGTACTTTGCTTGTCTTGTGCGATGCCAATGCCGGTGTCTTTTACGCTACATAAAAGCCTAAGGCTGTTATCTGCATTTTGCTGAATGCTGGTGGTGACTTCAATACATCCACTGTCGGTGAACTTCACGGCATTACCTAACAAGTTCGAGAGTATTTGTCTAAAGCGAACATCATCGCCTTGTACAACGTGAAAGCCTTGTAAATCAAAGTGAAAATGTAGCGCTAACCCTTTTTCTTGGCACATAATCGCGTACTGACTTTGAAGGTTTTCAAGCGACTCTAAAATGTCGAATGGGTTTTCTTCAATTTGCAGTTGGCCTGCCTCAATTTTAGAGAAGTCCAAAATATCATTTACGATATGTAAAAGGCCTTGGATACTAAACTTAGCAAGAGACAGGTAGTGCTTTTGCTCCTCAGTGAGTTCAGAGCTAGCCATTAACTGCAAAACACCAGAAATACCGTGTATTGGCGTGCGTATTTCATGGCTCATACTAGCGAGGAAACTCGATTTAAGACGGGCAGACTCTTCCGCTTTTTCTCGCGCATCCTGAAGATACTGTTCGGTTTGTCGTTGTTGAGTAACGTCCTGTTGAAACCCGATATAGTGAGTGACTTCACCATTTATTTTTACCGGCGTTAAATTCAAACGATTATAAAAGGCGCTGCCGTCTTTTTTATAGTTGAGCAGCGTCGTTTCAATAGGCTCGCGCACTGCAATAGCCTCGCGGATTTGGTCAACTGTCTGCTTGCTGGTTTCATCGCCCTGCATCGACCTGCAATTATGACCGATTATTTCTTCACGACTGTAGCCTGTAAGCTCTTCAAAGGCACTGTTTACGTATATTATTGGTTGGCCGACGCGCTTAATGTCCGAAATGATGATCGACACGGTTGCTTCATCCATAGCGTGAGTGAGCACTTTAACGTGACTTTCAAGAGAGCGTTGTTCAGTTTCGTCGCTACCAACATAGATATCACCACGAATATTACCATTAGCATCGGCCAGTGATGTTTTAGTCCAATGAACAAACCGCTCTTGGCCGGTTGATACCGAAAAGTGTGTAAGTTCATTGCTCTGTGAAGAAGCAAGCTTTTGCATAATGAACTTCAAAATACCGTTCTTTTCACCGTACTGGTCATGACAAAAGTCGTCGAAGCGCTTATTAGAAAGTAAAATTTTCTTGTCTTGATCAACCACAACAAGCATATCGCCCATTGACTCCAACACGTTAGAAAACTGTTCGTTAGACAGTGAAACCTCTGTCAAATCCCAAATCAGTTTGTCAAACGCTTCGCGAATATCCGCAAGTTCTTGGGCCTCAACTTCACTATCAAGGCGTAGTGAGGTCTTATCATCACTGTTTAGTCGATTCTTAATGTCATTGTACAAAGTCGAAAGTGTTCGCTCGGCAAGCGTTCCCGTCATACTCACCATATGCAAAATGATAAATACGAAGCCTACAATCATTGCCAGCAATACAATCCCAGTCCATGCGGCTTCTCTGTATGCGGTGATGGTGGGTTTCACGCTGTATAAGGTTAGATTTTGCCAATCAGCCTTTTTTATAGCGTAGCCGCTGTCATCAAAATCGGAAAAGCTTGAGTTGGGAGCAATGAGTGATGGCTCACTGCTAAACAGGACATGCCCACTAGAGTCGGTAACAAGCTGGTTAGTCAGTCTGGGATAGGGCGCGAGCAAAGACTGCAAGCTATCCACATACATGACAAGTGCGCCTTCCGCTACGCCTCTAAGTAACACTGGAACGCTTATTAATACGCCGTACTTTGATACCGAGGAGTATGCATTCGATGAACCAAGGGTTTGCTGGCGCCATGCACTACTGAGCGACTCGGGGATAACAGCATTCCAGTTTTTATCAATCACCCGGTTCCCGGCAAAATCAAATAGTGCAAACTCGACACTTTTCGCCTGAGTTAAATTTAACGAGCGGAAAAACATGGGAAGGTAATTATCCCTTTGCTCGAAATCAACCAAAGAATTGATGATGATATCGTTAGCTGCCAAGTCTGCTAGCTGTCTAGTGGTGTCGCTAACAATGTAATTGATATCTTGTTCTAAACCATCAACAGATTGTTGTTGAAGCTGGTCGGTTTGTTTAACAATGAAGTGAAAAGAGAGAGCAAACAGAATGATAGACAAAACCGCGACGAGTAAAACCAGTCGCGGAAGCATGCTTGAAAGCAGAAGAGAGCGTAACCTTGGGGGCTGCTGCATCATTGCACGCCCGTTGTTACCAAGTGACCTTTTTCGTTAAACGTAGTCATAAAATAATCCTTTGCCCAGAGTGCATCGTGTCTGTCCTCTGAAAATGGAGCTGTGTAGTGCTTCACTGCACCTTGGACATTTTGAAGAGACTCTAGCGCACCGCGTAATGCGTCTACTTCTATACTACCAGCTTTCGCAGCAGCTGCCGCGATTAAATGAGTTAAATCATAAGCATGAGCCAAACCTGTCACACCACCTATCGCAGTCGCATCCACCAAGCCATACTTACTATAATAGGCTTCTAACAAGCTTTTTGCTTTGGTATTTTTCTGGTGGTTGAAGTGGAAGGTTTGAAGTACTGACACATTGTAGTTAGCGATGGGCTTTGCAAGTAAAGAGGCGAACTGACCCGACGCGACTCCCCAATGCGACACAACAGGGAGAGAGGCGATGCCTTGTTTTGCCATCTCATCGAGTACCACAACACCTTCAGGAACGTTAGTGACAAGAATAATCGCTTCCGCTTTCGCGCTTTTTATTGCCGCGATATCCTCAGAAAAGTCTTTCTGCTGCCAATTTATCCAATGGGTTGCTGTTATATCAATATCATTATTACTTGCAGCTTGAGTTAATGATTCAAGGTTTGAGCGTCCCCATCCTGTTCTTTCCAGTACCAACGCGATATTTGATAGCCCCATATATTTGACGTGATTAATTAGGACTGACGCTGCTTCAGCGTCGCGTACCGACACGCGAAATATGTTATTCGGTGAGTGCCCGTTGTCGATAATAGGCGTCCCCGCTGCCCAAGGAACCAACATCAAAATGTTTTTTTCGTGTATTGGGTCGACTTCAGCGAGAACTACAGGTGTATGAACGCCGCCTACTACCGCAAGTAAATTGGGAGTTTGGGAAAATTGCTCAATGTTATATACACCTCGAGCTGGGTTGCCGCGATGGTCTTTCGCAATAACTTTTATTTGACGACCTAGAATCCCACCAGCGGCATTTATTTCGTCGACGGCAAGCTCGACCCCTCTTGTAATCGCGATGCCACCTTCAACAGCTACCGCTGAAAGATCGGCATCAATACCAATCACCAGAGGCTCCGTTGAACTTAATGCTTTACTTGCAGTAAAAATTGAAAAGACGCAAGCCAGCGAGAGAAAGATAGAAAGTGCACGCATGAATAGGCTACCTAAATGTTAACCTTAAAAGTGTATAGCAATGTGCTCAGTCTTTTAGCGTAAACATCTTATCCTTTAGTATAAGTTTGATGCTTTTTTGAGAGCTTTTACGAGATTTTTGAGCGCTGGCGACGGGGTGGTGTACTAAACGAGTGCGCATTAATTGTGGCACGATTCTACTATTAGCTTATATCTCGAGAAGAGTGGTTGTACATTTGCTAAACAGTGTTCGACGTTGTTTAGTTGTTCCTCTGGTGACGAGGTAGCAGTAAAACCGCCTGATAAAAATGGTTTGCGTATGTTGCAAGCAAGGATAAACAGCGGTTTGGAGCGTGAGTGCGAAAGAATACCCTGCCAACAATAATAGACATTGAAGCAAGTGGATTTGGCGCAGCGAGTTACCCTATTGAAATAGGTATCGTGCGCTATGATGGTGCAAAGTGGTGTAAGCTACTTCGGCCCTTTGACTCGTGGGTTCACTGGGATCGAAAAGCGGAGTCACTGCACGGCATAACGCAGCAGATGCTGCAAACTCGAGGAGAAGAGCCTCGAAAAGTCTGTGTTGAGTTAAATAACTTCCTTGGCAATACGGTTGTTTACAGTGACGGTTGGGTCGTTGATAACCCGTGGCTAATTAAGCTCTACGCCGCAGCGCAGGTAGAAATGTCTTTCACGTGTAGAGCATTGGAATATATTTTGTCTGAAGCACAAATGAATCAATGGCATGAGGTGAAAAGCCGCCTTGCGAGCCAACTTGATGTTAAGCGTCATAGAGCGAGTTCCGACGCGATGGTAATTCAACAGACTTACGCAAAAACCTTATCATTGGCATAACGGCAACTACGTTTCGTCTTTATGATGGGGTGTAATACTAAAAGCGCACTGTGAGTGCAATGTAGCGGTGACCTAAAACAAGTAATTGACGCCCAATGAGAGAGCCATATTCTCTTCTTCCCCAACTTGCCTATGTTCAAGCTCTACCGCCATGTTTAAACCCTCGCTTTTGCCAAGCAGCCAGCCCAACCGAGTAAAAGTACCTACATCATGTGGTAAATAAAGCCACTCTGCGTAATGCTGAAAGGCGGTATTGTTGGTTTTGTACGTTGCATAGACCTTTTGCGGAACCCAAGTGTTAAACCGCCTGCTGGCGCTAAACATACCTTGTGAGCCCGCTGGGTAGGTATAACTGTTGTCGTATAGATAAGTTTCGGTTGTAGATTGAATGCGGTACATACTATTTAGCTGCCACCGCGCTATTTTTTTGCTTTTGAATTGGATAGGACTGTAGTGGGGAGCATTTATTTCCGCGAGCACGGGGGAAGCCGCCATAGACGCAGCCAAAGTAAGTGCCAGAAGAATTCCAGTAACCACATTCATGGAAGAGCCCAAGTTGTTGTTATCATGGCTTGTAAACAACCAGAAACTACAAGCGATAGTGTGTTCGTTATTTAAGCATAGCTGCAAAAAATAAATGATGAAAATATTCTTTACTGTTTTTTATTTGTTTCGTTGATTTTGCTAGCCAAATAAAAAACGCCGCTAGTTTATACAAACACTTTTTTGCAAAGCGTCATAAAAACTGAGCGGCGTATTTAAAAGCGTTATTTGGTTGTCGAATTAAATCGATGCTTTTAACGCTTCTGCTTTATCTGTTGCTTCCCAAGGGAATTCGTCACGACCAAAGTGACCGTAAGCAGCCGTTGGGCGGTAAATAGGGCGCTCAAGGTCTAGCATTTGAATAAGTCCATACGGGCGTAGGTCGAAGTGTTCACGGACCAGTGCTACTAACGTTTTCTCATCTACCACACCTGTACCGAAGGTATCGATGCTGATAGACGTTGGCTCTGCCACACCAATTGCATAAGACACTTGGATTTCGCAACGCTTGGCAAGACCTGCTGCAACAATGTTCTTAGCAACGTAACGACCCGCGTATGCTGCACTGCGGTCTACTTTTGATGGATCTTTACCAGAGAACGCGCCACCACCGTGACGGGCCATACCACCGTAAGTATCAACAATGATTTTACGACCTGTTAAGCCACAGTCGCCCATTGGACCACCGATAACGAATCGTCCCGTTGGGTTAATGTGAAAGCGTGTATTTGCATCAATCCACTCGCTTGGAAGCACTGGCTTGATTATTTCTTCCATTACCGCTTCGCGAACAGTTTCCGTGCTTACTGAATCGCAGTGCTGAGTTGAAAGCACAACCGCGTCGATGCCTACAGGCTTGTCGTTTTCATATTTGAAAGTAATTTGGCTTTTAGCATCTGGGCGTAACCAGTCTAGCTTACCAGATTTACGCACTTCGGCTTGTTTTTGAACAAGGCGGTGAGAGTACGTGATTGGCGCAGGCATTAGTACGTCAGTTTCGTCGCTAGCGTAGCCAAACATTAGACCTTGGTCACCAGCACCTTGTTCTTCAAGGCTTGCGCGATCAACACCTTGATTGATGTCAGGTGACTGTTTGCCAATAGCATTTAATACCGCACATGAATCAGCGTCGAAGCCCATATCTGAGTGCGTGTAGCCAATTTCTTTAACTGTTTTTCGGGTAAGCTCTTCAATATCTACCCATGCAGAGGTAGTTACTTCACCACCCACTAAAACCATACCGGTTTTTACATACGTTTCGCAGGCCACCCGAGCGCGAGGATCTTGTTCTAAAATAGCGTCAAGAACCGCATCTGAGATCTGATCAGCAATTTTGTCCGGATGTCCTTCAGACACTGACTCGGATGTGAATAAATGCGTGGCCATAAATGCTCCGTAAGCGTTAAATTATCAAAATAGTCGTATATTGTACTAAAACAAGTTATAAATACCAGTCTTTACTTCTAGACGTCTAAAAGTCTCTTCGTTACGAATAGTTGACACAACCCGATCACTTATAGGGTTATTCAGGTCGTAATTGTCGAAGTTAATGATGTATTTGTAAAACTAGGCGTCAGATATAACTGTTTTTGCTGTAATGGGAATACGTGATGGTTAAGGTATAGACCATTTTTTACTATGACTTTCGCTATTGGCAATGAAAACCCATTGAACTGAAAGGTGGCATAGGTAAGAATAACGCCACATTCATTCGTATAAAGAAGTAGAGCGAACGCCTTACCTCTACGCTCGTCTAGCTTGCCTAGCCCGCTAAGATACGAAACAAAAGATACAAAATAAATCAGGAGACAACATGCCCTCTCGTCGTGAACTCGCCAATGCAATCCGTGCATTAAGCATGGATGCCGTTCAACAAGCTAAATCTGGTCACCCAGGTGCCCCAATGGGGATGGCTGATATCGCACAGGTACTATGGGGTGATTTCTTATCACACAACCCTGCAAACCCATCTTGGGCTAACCGCGATCGCTTTGTGCTTTCAAATGGTCACGGCTCGATGCTGTTGTACTCTCTTCTTCACCTTTCAGGCTACGAACTGCCAATTGAAGAGTTAAAGAACTTCCGCCAATTGCATTCAAAAACGCCAGGTCACCCAGAGTACGGTTATGCGCCAGGTGTTGAAACGACCACTGGCCCACTAGGCCAAGGTATCAGTAATGCTGTGGGCATGGCGCTTGCCGAAAAAGTACTAGCGGCACAATTTAACAAAGATGGTCACACTATTGTTGACCACCACACATACGCATTCTTAGGCGACGGCTGCTTAATGGAAGGTATCTCACACGAGACCTGTTCACTAGCCGGTACGCTAGGCCTTGGTAAGCTTATCGCGTTTTGGGATGACAACGGCATTTCAATTGATGGCGAAGTGGAAGGTTGGTTCACCGACGATACACCAGCACGCTTCAAGAGCTATGGTTGGGAAGTGATCGATGGCGTTGACGGGCACGATGCAGAGCAAGTAAAAGCCGCTATTGAAAAGGCACAGGCGAATACTGCGCAACCTACGCTTATTTGTTGTAAAACCACCATTGGTTTCGGCTCGCCTAATAAAGAAGGTACCGAGTCTTGTCACGGTGCACCACTAGGTGAGGACGAAATTGTCGCTACTCGCGAGAAGCTTGGCTGGAGCCATGGCGCGTTCGAAATTCCAGACGATATTTACGCTGGTTGGGATGCTAAAGAGAAAGGTTCAAACGCGGAAAGCGCGTGGAATGACGCTTTCGCTGCATACGAAGCCGCCTACCCAGAGCTTGCAGCAGAATTCAAACGCCGTGTAAATGGCGAGTTGCCAGCAGATTTCAGCGACAAAGCAGACGCTATCATCGCTGAACTTCAAGCTAACCCACAAAATATCGCGTCACGTAAAGCGTCGCAAAATGCACTGAATGCGTTTGGTCCGTTACTTCCTGAGCTTTTAGGCGGCTCTGCCGACCTTGCTGGTTCTAACCTTACCATCTGGGAAGGTAGCAAAGGCGTTGAAGCAAACGATGCCTCAGGTAACTACATTTATTACGGTGTACGTGAGTTTGGTATGTCGGCCATGATGAATGGTATTGCCCTTCACGGTGGCTTCAAGGCATACGGTGCAACCTTCCTAATGTTTATGGAATATGCACGCAACGCGGTACGTATGGCAGCGCTAATGAAGCAGCCTGCAATTTTCGTTTACACCCACGATTCAATTGGTCTAGGTGAAGACGGCCCAACTCACCAGCCGGTGGAGCAGGTGGTTGCGCTACGAGCAACGCCTAACCTTGATAACTGGCGCCCTTGTGATCAGGTTGAGTCTGCTGTGTCGTGGAAGTCTGCTATTGAGCGCACTGACGGCCCAACAACGCTGATCTTCACGCGTCAAGGCTTAGCGCAGCAAGAAAGAACGGCTCAACAAGTGGCTGATATCGCGAAAGGTGGTTACGTACTTAAAGACTGCGAAGGTACGCCAGAGCTTATTCTTATTGCTACCGGTTCTGAGGTTCAGCTAGCCGTTGAAGCCGCAGCGAAACTAACCGAGCAAGGTAAGGCCGTTCGCGTAGTGTCTATGCCATCAACTGACGTATTCGACCGTCAGTCTGCTGATTACCGTGAAAGCGTACTGCCTTCTAGCGTTGTTAAACGCGTAGCGGTTGAAGCGCTGTCTAAAGATAGCTGGTACAAGTACGTTGGCTTTAATGGCGCTATCGTGGGAATGGACACCTTTGGTGAATCTGCACCTGCTGGCGACCTGTTTAAGCACTTCAACATTACCACTGACGCTGTAGTAGAGGCTGCACTGTCTCTATAAGAGGTAATAGATAAGCCTATGGTAAATATTGCCATAAATGGGTTTGGTCGTATTGGTCGTAACGTGTTGCGCGCGCTGTATGAAAGTGGGCGCAACAACGAATTTAACGTGGTGGCCATTAACGACATTGCTAAACCCGAAGGCATAGCACATTTACTTAAATACGATACCGCCCACGGGCGGTTCCGTTTTGATGTGGCCTTAAAAAATAACACGCTAAATGTCGCAGGCGACGATATTACACTGCTCGCGATAAGCGATATTAAAGACCTACCCTGGAAAGACTTGAGCGTTGATATTGTGCTTGAGTGTACGGGCAAGTTTGATGACAGAGCGTCGGGGCAAGCACATTTAGATGCAGGCGCTGGCAAAGTGCTTTTCTCGTCACCCGGGTCACCAGATTTAGACAATACGGTCATTTTCGGAACCAATGAAGACACGTTGACCAGTGAACAAAAATTAGTCTCCAATGGCTCTTGCACCACAAACTGCATTGTTCCTGTTATCCAAGCGCTAGACGCTGCGTTCGGTGTTGAAAGTGGTACGATCACAACCATTCACGCGTCTATGCACGACCAGCAAGTTATCGACGCCTATCACGAAGATTTGCGCAGAACCCGTGCTGCAAGTCAGTCGATTATTCCCGTTGATACCCGACTTGCTGCCGGTATAGAGCGCATTCTGCCTAAGTTTGCGGGAAAATTCGAAGCCATTGCGGTTCGAGTGCCAACTATCAATGTTACTGCCATGGATTTAAGTGTAACGCTTCAATCTAAGGTAACGATTGAGCAAGTGAACCAAGCCCTTCGCAATGCAAAAGCGGGGCGTTTACAGGGTATTTTGGACTACACCGAAGAGCCTTTGGTGTCGGTAGATTTCAATCACGACCCTCACTCGTGTATTGTAGATGGCACACAAACAAGAGTCAGTCACAAACAACTGGTTAAAACACTAGTATGGTGTGACAACGAATGGGGTTTTGCAAACCGTATGCTCGATACCGCAAAAGTGATGTTCGACGCAAAATAAAGCATTGATGCTGCCAAGGGTTGGTAGCACCAGCCCGCGCAGCTTTCACAGTTAATTTGAGCGTGTCTTACCTTCAAAACACGCTCTACTGAATTTAAATTAACATAGGAAAGACGATGGCAATTCCAAGCATGAGCGATATGGCCCTAAGAGGTCAGCGCGTATTAATTAGACAAGATTTAAACGTGCCGGTAAAAGACGGCAAAGTAACTTCTGATGCGCGTATCAAAGCATCAATCCCTACGATTAAAGCAGCCCTAGACGCAGGTGCGGCAGTTATGGTGATGTCTCACCTTGGTCGTCCTACTGAAGGCGAGCCTGCAGACGAATTCTCTCTTCAACCTGTTGTTGATTATCTTAATGACGCCCTAGACGTACCGGTTAAGCTTGTAAAAGATTACCTAGATGGCGTGGAGCTTGCAGACGGCGAATTAGTTATCCTTGAAAACGTACGTTTTAATAACGGCGAAAAGAAGGACGACGAAACGTTAGCAAAACAGTACGCAGCACTTTGCGATATCTTTGTTATGGATGCGTTCGGTACTGCTCACCGCGCACAAGCGTCTACTCATGGCGTTGCTAAATTTGCACCAAAAGCCTGTGCTGGCCCATTACTTGCTGCAGAATTAGACGCACTTGGCAAAGCGCTAGACAACCCTAAGCGTCCAATGGTTGCTATTGTGGGTGGCTCTAAAGTATCTACCAAGTTAACGGTACTCAAAACACTTGCTGAAAAAGTTGACCAGCTGATTGTTGGTGGCGGTATTGCCAATACTTTCATTGCTGCTCAAGGCCATAATGTAGGTAAGTCACTAGTAGAGATGGACCTTACCGAGCAAGCCACGCAGCTTATGAATGAAGCACAGGCGAATGGCGGTAATATTCCAGTACCTACAGATGTGGTCGTGGGCAAAGCGTTTGATGAGAATACCGAAGCGACGCTAAAAGTAGTCAGTGACGTTGCCGACGACGATATGATTTTTGATATTGGTCCAGACTCTTCAAAGGCGTTAGAGGACATTATCAAGAACGCGGGAACCATTGTATGGAATGGCCCTGTAGGCGTATTTGAATTTGAACAGTTCAGTGCTGGAACAAAAGCGCTGTCTGAAGCGATTGCGGCAAGCGACGCATTCTCAATCGCAGGTGGTGGTGATACACTAGCAGCAGTTGATAAATACGGGATTGCCGATAAGGTCTCTTATATTTCAACAGGTGGTGGCGCGTTCCTAGAGTTCTTGGAAGGCAAAACACTACCAGCGGTAGCAGTACTAGAAGAAAAAAATAAATAAGCCTGGGCGTTGCATGAAAACGCAGCGTTTTAAAGCTCTAGATAGCTAAGGCCTAGTACAAACGTTACCCCATAAGTGTCACGCTCAGTAACAGCATTTTTGAGCGTGACCTTTTAATCGGAAACGATTACACCTGCGAAACAGTGAAGTACGCAGGCATAAATACCAACTTTATTACAGATGTGTTTACTTAAGGTGCTGGCATGCTGCGTCTGAGACAAACAGATCTTTAATAGAATTGGTATAACAATAAACCCTACACCTGTCTATTAAGGCAGTAATATACAAAAGGAGTGTTGCAATGGCATCACAAGCTCAGCAGGCAATGCTGGATAAACTGAAGACGCAAACCGGTTTTATTGCAGCGTTAGATCAAAGCGGCGGTAGTACCCCTAAAGCGTTGCGCTTATACGGCATCGAAGAGTCAGAGTATAGCTCAGACGAAGAGATGTTTAATCTTGTTCACGAAATGCGTACACGCATTATCACCAGCACCCCTTTTAGCGGCGAGCGCGTTCTTGGCGCAATCTTGTTTGAAAACACCCTTGATAGAGAAATTGAAGGCATGTCTTCTGCACATTTCTTATGGCAGAAGAAGCGCGTAATTCCGTTCCTAAAGGTAGATAAAGGATTAGCTGAAGAAAGCAACGGCGTGCAGGTAATGAAGCCAATGCCAGGTCTTGATGCACTGCTAGCTAAAGCGGTGGAGCAAGATGTATTTGGCACTAAAATGCGCAGTGTTGTTAAGCTTGCGAATCACCAAGGTATTAAAGACGTTGTTGCTCAGCAATTTGAAGTGGGTAAGCAAATTTTAGCCGCGGGCCTTGTTCCAATCATTGAGCCAGAAGTGGATATTCACAGTCCACAAAAAGCGGAAGCAGAAGCATTACTTAAGCTAGAGATTTTGACCCAGCTTAATCTGCTAAACGAAGGTCAGGAAGTCATGCTTAAGCTTACGCTTCCGACAGAGGCAAACTTCTATAAAGAGCTTGTTGATCACCCTCGTGTACTTAAAGTAGTGGCGCTATCTGGTGGCTATAGCCGCGAGGAAGCAAACGCGAAGCTGGCAGAAAACCAAGGTATTATCGCGAGTTTCTCTCGCGCACTGACAGAAGGCGTATCTGCACAGCAAACTCAAGAAGAGTTTGAAGCAACGCTTGATACTGCAATTGAAGGTATCTACCAAGCGTCTAAAGCTTAATTCTCTCCTTTTAAATTGATTGTAAAGAGCGCCTAATGGCGCTCTTTTTCGTTGTGCGGTTTTGTCACTTCTTATTCCATTCCGCTTTTGTCAATTCTGAAAACGTGCAATCGCTTATTGCCTGCGTTTACTAGTAAGAATGTTTCTTGTAAAAGCGTAATCGCCTGTGTAGCATAACGCCGCAATTTTCCTTATATAATTGAATTTCTGGAATAATCATCGGTGAATAATCATCAGTACATGAAGCAGTACACCATATACGCATTAATTGCGTTGTTGTTTACTTGCTTATCTGGACTTAAACAGGATTACAAGCCGATCACGTTCAAGCATCATTTTGATGCTTCTATCTCAGAATATTCCTTTGAATTTGATACTGAGGAAAGTGCGCCGGAAGAGCCCGTCCCGCCACAAAATGTTGTGCTGGATTACATTACGGACTCCTTCACGGATACCGCAAAACCACGTCCGCGTGGGCTTTTCAAAACATCCCTTAACTACGCAACGCCGTTAACCCGAGCGCCGCCTATTGCTTAGTTTTTTAGGTTTAGCGGTTATTGGCTACCTAAAAAACACGTTAATTCGATATTCCTAACAACGCGCCAGCGCTTTGCTGGATGTTTTTGCGTGCTTAATTATCAGCGGTGAACCTATTTGCTGAAAGCGCGCTAGTGGCATGCTGTCTTTTTATAAGGCATGTCACGATTAGCCTTTTTATTACGAATTTACATTATGAGCAAAAAAGCACTTCTTGCAGTAAGCATTGTTTCCGCACTTTTAGGTGGCTGTGGACATGAAGAACATGCTGCGCATCACGAAAAACTTCAATTCAACGTTACTCATCCTATCTTACAAGACACAACGCTGGTAAAAGAGTACGTCAGTCAGATACGTGCCATTCAACATATTGAAGTTAGAGCTATGGAAAAAGGCTATCTTCAATCGACCTTTGTTGATGAGGGGCAAACGGTAGAACGTGGTCAGCCCATGTTCAAAATAATGCCGAACGTATATGAAGCTGAACTACACCGCGCTGAAGCCGAGGCTAAAGCGGTAGAGATGGAGTACAAAAATACAAAGTCGCTTGTTGAACAAAACATTGTTTCTCCTAACGAACTTGCCGTCATAGAAGCACAGCTTCAAAAAGCTCAGGCTGAAGTTGAACTGGCAAAGACTCACTTAGCATTCACAGATATCAAAGCGCCGTTCACAGGCAAAATGGACCGACTGGAAGCTCGAACGGGAAGTTTGCTTGATGAGGGCGAACTGCTCACCACATTGTCTGATATCAGCACAATGTGGGTGTATTTCAATGTGCCTGAATCAGAGTATTTAAAGTACGCGCAGAACAGCGCATCAAATGATCAAACGTCAGTGCGATTAAAGCTTGCCGATGGCAGTATTTACGCGCATCAAGGCGTGATAGATGCCATTGAAGCTGATTTTGATAATCATACCGGTACCATTGAAATGCGTGCGTCTTTCCCTAACCCAGACCAACTGCTAAGACATGGGCAAACCGGTAATGTCATGGTGGATATTGCCTATCCGGATGCTTTAGTTATTCCTCAGAAAGCCACATTCGAAATTCTCGATCAAAGCTTTGTGTATGTGCTGGATAGCGAGAACAAGTTAGCAACCCGCCACATTAACATCGCTGCAGAACTCCCTAACATCTATCTGGTTTCAGACGGACTAGCGCCGGACGACACTATTTTGATTGAAGGACTGCGAAGAGTTTCGAACGGCGATGAGATAGAGCCTGAACTTATTTCAGCCAGCGACACATTAGCTGAACTGTCACTGCACGCAGAATAAGGGGGCGCTATGTTTGGAGTTTTTATTAAACGTCCAGTGATGGCCATCATGCTATCGCTGATGATTATATTTTTGGGCGTGTTGTCGGTGTTTAGCCTACCCACGTCACAGTTTCCAGATATTGCTCCGCCGCGAGTGCTTATTTCTCTGGCATATCCCGGTTCGAGCGCTGATGTATTGGTGAAGTCATCGCTGGTTACCATTGAGCGTTCAATCAACGGTGTGCCGGGCATGAAGTACATCGTGTCTGATGCGACCAGCGCGGGTGAAGCCACCATTCAAGTTATCTTCGATTTAGATGTAGATCCGAATCAGGCGCTCATTAATGTGAAAACGCGGCTTGACCAGATCATGAACCGGCTGCCCCAGCTCGTGCAGTTAGAAGGGGTGGTACTAGAGCGGGTTCAGCCTAGCATGTTGATGTACATAAACGTTTATAGCACGGACGAAACGGCTGATGAAAAGTTTCTGTACAACTATTCCAATATCAACCTTATCCCAGAGATACAGCGGGTAAACGGTATTGCCAGTGCAAAAATATTGGGAAGTCGCCAGTACGCCATGCGAATTTGGTTAAAGCCTGATCGCATGCGTGCTTACAATGTTTCTGTAGATGAGATCATGGAATCGATAGACGAGCAAAGCTTGATTGGACGCCCTGGACGACTTGGCAGAAGCTCAGGCATTACTGCTCAGTCCAAAGAATACGTGCTGATTTACGAAGGACGTTACGACGAGCCTGAAGAATATAAAAATATCATTATTCGCGCCGATTCCGACGGTCGCTTGCTCAAATTAGGTGATATTGCCGATGTTGAGTTAAGTAGTGAATTTTTCGATATTTATTCAAACAAAGACGGATATCCTTCCGCTGCCATAGTACTTAAGCAGAACTACGGAAGCAGTGCCAACGAGGTTATTTCTCAGGTGAAAGCCACTATGGCTGAACTAGAAAAAACGTTTCCAGAAGGCATGAAGTACGAAATCAACTACGATGTTTCCAAGTTTCTAGATGCCTCTATTGAACAAGTGCTGCATACCTTGTTTGAAGCCTTTATTTTGGTTTCCTTGGTGGTGTTCATCTTTCTGGGTGACTGGCGCTCCACACTTATCCCGCTTCTTGCTGTGCCAGTTTCACTGGTGGGAACATTTTTCTGCATGCAGGCCACAGGGGTGAACATAAATCTTATTACTCTGTTCGCTCTCGTATTAGCGATAGGGATTGTGGTAGATAACGCTATTGTTATCGTGGAGGCCGTTCACGCGAAAATGGAAGAGAGCAGCAGCCTAACCCCTTATATGGCGACCCAACAAGTACTGGGCGAAATGGGGGGAGCTATTATCGCGATTACACTGGTGATGACGGCGGTTTTTGTGCCCCTTATTTTTATGACGGGCCCGGTAGGTGTCTTCTATCGCCAGTTCTCTATTACCATGTCATCGTCAATTATCATCTCGTGTATTGTGGCGCTTTCATTAACGCCAGTGCTGTGTGCAATGTTGCTTAAAAACCCTCATTCACACACAAGAAAAGCAACGCCATTAAGCAAGTTTATTGATGGGTTTAACCATTATTTCAATAAGTTAACCGGTCGTTATACAGGCATTATCAAAGCTATCGTTACACGCCGCAGTGTTACTTTAGTGCTGCTTGCGGGCTTTGTGGTAAGTACCTTTGGCGTTAATCAGGCATTACCTACAGGCTTTATTCCCGGTGAAGACCAAGGGCAAATCTATGCCATTATTCAAACACCGCCAGGCAGTACCCTTGAAGCGACGAATACAGTAGCGCGAGAGCTGCAAAGCTTGGCGCTGGACGTTGAAGGCGTCTCCTCGGTGTCCTCGCTTGCTGGCTATGAAATCCTTACGGAAGGTCGAGGTTCAAATGCAGGCACCTGCTTGATTAACCTTGAAGATTGGGCTAATCGCGAACAGTCGGTACGTGACATCATTGAAGAACTGGAAGCCAAGACACACCACTTAGGTGCAGTGATTGAGTATTTCGAACCGCCTGTTGTGCCGGGTTATGGCGCGTCGTCGGGGTTATCATTTCGTTTACTCGATAAAACCAACACTACCGACTATCAAGAGTTCGATCAAATCAACAAAGCCTTCATGGAAGAACTCGGTAAACGTGATGAGCTAAAAGGTTTATTCACGTTTTACGCAGCCGATTATCCTCAATACAAAATTGAGATAGATAACCAAGCTGCAATGCAGAAAGGGGTATCTATTGGCGCGGCCATGGAGAATTTGAATATTCTTATTGGTAGTACTTATGAGCAAGGCTTCACGCGCTTTAATAACTTCTTCAAAGTGTACACACAAAGTGCACCGGAATATCGTCGTTATCCCAGTGACCTATTGGATTACTACGTGAAAAACGAAGAGGGTGAAATGGTGCCTTACTCGGCCTTTTTGAAGCTGATTAAAACCCAAGGCCCTAATGAAATTACACGCTACAACCTTTATACCTCGGCAGCAATTCGTGCAGAGCCTGCAGCAGGGTATACCTCGGCGCAAGCGATAAAAGCAGTTGAGGAAGTAGCGGCTGCAACCCTGCCAAAAGGATATGACATAGGTTGGGAAGGCCTGTCATTTGACGAGGCTAAACGAGGCAATGAAGCCATCGTTATCTTTGCCGTAGTATTGTTGTTTGTATATATCGTGCTGGCATCACAGTACGAGAGTCTGCTTCTACCTTTTGCGGTTATTCTTTCACTACCTACCGGTATTCTCGGCTCATTCCTGTTTCTAAAAGGAATGGGGCTGGCCAACGACGTTTATGCGCAGCTTGGCTTAGTTATGCTGGTTGGGTTACTCGGCAAAAATGCCGTGCTTATTGTGGAATACGCAGTGCAAAAAAATCAGCAGGGCTTATCGATTGCTGACGCAGCTGTTGAAGCGGCCAAACAGCGCTTCCGTCCAATCCTAATGACATCGTTCTCGTTTGTAGCAGGGCTAATTCCGCTTGTTATTGCAACGGGGGCAGGCGCAGTGGGAAATAGAACTATTGGTGCTTCTGCCTTAGGCGGTACTTTGTTCGGCACTGTTTTTGGTGTGCTGGTTATTCCTGGGCTTTACTACTTGTTCGCCAAACTTGAAGAAGGTAAGTCATTAATCAAAAACGAAGATCATGTCCCTCTTACTGAAACTTACCACTATAACGATGAGGTGCTAAGCGATGATAAATAAAAAGCGATTTACTTATAAGCCGCTGTGGTTAGCGCTTAGTAGTGCGTTGTTAGTACAGGCATGTGCCATCCCTACCATTGAAACGCGAAACCCTAATCTAGATTTGCCAGAGCAGTTTAACGCGAAAGTTTCGCAAGTGGATACTCAGGCTGGTCAAGGGATTAACCAGAGTACACAAGCAAATATTCAATGGAGTGAGTGGTTTAACGACCCTACGCTTTCTGCGCTGGTGGATACGGCGGTTAAGAACAACCAAGAGGTGTCTATATTAATTCAACGCATTAATATGGCGTCGAATGAAGTGTATGCACGGGAAGGGGAATATTTGCCTCGACTCTCTGCGGGGGTAGCCGCTGAAACCGAAAAGGTAGGCGAATATACCCGGGAAGGCGCAGTAGAAGAACAGTTAAATATCAAGGAGGATAAAGAATTTCCCGACCCGCTGGCAAACTTAAAGCTAGGCCTTAATGCGTCGTGGGAAATTGACGTTTGGCATAAGCTGAGAGATGCGTCTAAAGTGGCCTCGCTTGAATACTTGGCATCGGTTGAAAGTAAGAACTTTTTCGTTACCCAGTTAGTATCTGAAGTTGCGCGTACTTACTATGAACTGCTGGCGCTAGATAACAAGCTAGAGAATCTTGACTCAACCATTTCGCTACAGCGTAATGTTATTCACACTATTAATGCGTTGAAAGAATACGGGCGGGCGTCATCGCTACCTGTTGCGCGCTTTAACGCGGAAGTGAAGAAAAACGAGAGCGAGCGTTACTTGATTGAGCAGGAAATCCTAGAGAAAGAGAACACGCTCAATCTGTTATTAGGACGCACTCCACAGCCCATTCAAAGGGACAGTAACGTGTTGCTCAGCGCCGAGCTAAAAAGCCCGCAGGTGGGTGTACCCTCTGCGCTATTAGACAATCGCCCTGATATAAAACAAGCTGCACTCACGCTCCAAGCAGCAGAGTTAAATATCGATGTGGCTAAAGCCAACTTCTACCCTTCTTTTGAGCTAAAAGCAGGGGTAGGTTTATCGGCGTTTGATAGTCGCTACTTGTTTAATGTGCCTGAGTCATTGGCATATTCTTTATCTGGTGATGTTTTTGCGCCATTAATAAACCGCAGGGCGATTGAGGCGGTTTATCAAAATGCCAGCGCCGAACAAATTGAAGCGGCTTACGAATATGAACTGACCGTTTTAACGGCGGTAGCTGAAGTAACAAACAGTTTATCGAAGCTTGATAATTTGGAGAAAAGTGCTGAAGCACGGCGTCATCAAATTGCTTCACTCGAACAGTCGATTGATATTGCCAATAGGCTTTTTTCGTCAGCTCATGGTGAATATTTAGAGGTGCTGCTTGCGCAACGAGAAGCACTGGAAGCGCGTAGCGAGTTTATAGAAACTCGTCAGCAGCAAATGGCCGCACTGGTCGATTTGTATCAGGCACTCGGAGGCGGATGGCAGTCTTAAAATAAAAAGGAGAGCGCTCGCTCTCCTTTTTTCGCCTTTATCAAAAGCTGGCTGCGAATTTCAGACTCAACGTGTGACAAAAGCAGAACGCATGCGGTGTTAAATGTTAACGCGTAAAGTTAAAGCGGGCAAAAAAGCGCTCAGCTTCGTCACTATCAAAATCATAGCCATTATTCGTCATCGCTTCCAAAGCATCTTCTACCGTTTCGTAAAAGCCATAAGCAACTTCGGCAGCGTCGTAGCACTGAGAAATCTGATGCTTAGTTGTCAGCATAATGTCGGTATCTAATATCACCACGGCAAGAAACGACAGGCCGCGGGTTTTTCTTACCCGAGTTTGTTTTACAAAAATATCAAAGGTGGAAGGGGGCATCAGGCTTTCACCGTAAAGACAGCTTACTTGTGCCCATTTAGTGCCCTTTTCGAATTTTGAAATGTCAGAAGACATCTTAACTACGCCATTTCTCATGGTTTCGTCATTCCACGGTCCGCGCGCTGAGAAGAGCAGCAACTGACCGCTTACGCTACATTCAAACTCGCCGTGTGGATTATTCATGGGCATTACCTTTAAGCCTTATATAGAAGTTAGCACTTTACCGCTATCACGCAACTAACCATTCGGCTAAAGCCAGCGCCCCTGTGTACTGCGCTTAATCGCCTAGCGATGTCGCTCAACGTTTAATCTTTATTGGCTGAATATATTCAGTAATATGGAGACGATAAATGCATCACTACAACGTGATCACCCCATAAAAAAGAACGGATAAGAACAAATAGATTAAGGTGAGATATGTCTTTTACGAGAAATCACAGGTACCCGTCAGTCAAAAAACGGTTTGCTATATGGGCTGCACTATTTAGCGTAGGCACGCTAGCTATGCCATCCACAGCGCTTGCAAGCAATGAGAGAGAATCTCTTACTACCGACTCTGAACGCTATTTTAAATCGGAAGATATTTTTAATTTGGAATACGTGAGCGAAGTTCAGGTGTCGCCAAACGGTAAATATGTTGCGTATGTGCGCCGTTCAAACGACATTATGTCGGATAGCAGTCGAGCGAACGTCTGGCTAGCGTCGGTTGATGGAAAGTCACACCGCCCCTTACTGTCGTCGAAAAAGAGTTACTATTCTATTCGCTGGTCACCAGACGGTAGCCGATTGGCTTACCTTTCTAATGAAGAAGGTAAACCGCAATTGTATGTGCGCTGGATGGATACAGGGCAAACGGCACTCGTAACAAATGTCACCTCAAACCCAAGTAACATCACTTGGTCGCCAGATGGTAAGCACATTGCTTTCACTATGAGCGTTGATGCCAAGGAAAAGCCGCTAGACATTAAAATGCCTAAAAAGCCTGACGGTGCAAAGTGGTCTCCTAGCTTTCAATATATTACCAAAGCGCGCTATCAAGCCGACGGCCGAGGCATTCTTGAACCTGCTTACACCCATATTTTTATTGTTCCTGCTGACGGAGGCACAGCACGACAGCTTACTTCAGGGAACTATCACCACAATGGGCGCTTAAGTTTCTCTCCTGATAGCGACAAAATCTATTTCTCTGCCAACCGCAGTGACAATTGGGAGTATGAGCCTGTTGAGGGGGACATCTTTTCTGTGGATATGATGGGTAATATCGCACAGCTTACCAACGACAAAGGCCTTGAATCATCGCCTGTCGTATCGCCTGACGGAAAGCACATTGCTTACGCACGCCGCGATGACGAAAAAGTGATGTACAAAAATAGCTATTTGTACGTGATGAAAAGTGACGGTACAGATGCCAAAAACTTAACAAAAGACGTTGATAATTCAGTGTCTAACTTTCACTGGAAAGATAATAAGCACGTTTATTTTCAGCAGTCGGTTCGCGGTTTAGCGCAGGTGGATGTGGTATCGCTATCGGGCAGCGTAAAAGCCGTAGCTAAGGGGCTGGGCGGTACTACGTTAGGACGACCTTATGTGTTTGGCACTTATCACGCTGTTGATGATGTAGTGGCGTATACCAAAGGACGTACCGATCGGCCCGCTGATTTATATGTCACTACGCGAAACGAGCGACAGCTTACTGCACTAAACGAAGACGTTCTAGGTCATAAGCAACTTGGCGAAGTAAAAGAAATTGTCTATCCGTCTTCTATTGATGGCGAAGAAATCCAGGGGTGGTACATTCTGCCGCCAAACTATGACAGCTCGAAAACGTATCCGCTTATCTTGGAAATTCACGGCGGACCTAATCTCGCTTATGGCCCTGTCTTCACGGCTGAGCTGCAGCGCATGGCTGCAGAGGGCTACGTGGTGTTTTATGATAATCACAGAGGTAGTACAGGTTATGGAGAACGCTTTGCATTGCTACTTCAAGGGAAATACAGTTCGGAATATGACTTCTCAGACCATATGTCGGGCGTAGATGCACTTATTGAAAAAGGCATCGCTGATCCAGAGCGACTGTTTATTACTGGTGGTTCAGCAGGCGGCATTGCATCAGCCTATGCTATTGGCCTTACTAACCGATTTAAAGCAGCCGTAGTCGCTAAACCCGTTATCAACTGGTTATCGAAAGTGCTGACTGCCGATTCAGGTCTATATCAAATCCCTTTCCAATTTCCGGGTATGCCTTGGGATAATGTAGAGCACTACTGGAAGCGCTCACCGCTATCGCTAGTAGGCAATGTAACGACCCCCACCATGCTGATCACGGGAGTGGAGGACAAGCGCACGCCAATGTCTGAGACCGAGCAGTTCTATCAAGCGTTAAAGATTCAAAAGGTTGATAGCGTGCTGGTAAAAGTACCTGGATCGCCCCACGGGATTGCTTCTAAGCCATCTAGAATGATTGGTAAAGTTGAAAATATCTTGGCGTGGTTTAAAAAATACGACAGCGTGCAGTCACAAAGTACGCAAGTTGAAGCTCAATAATTAGTGTGCTGAGA
The DNA here is from genome assembly GCF_022348305.1 of Alteromonas sp. MmMcT2-2. Classification (NCBI taxonomy): domain Bacteria; kingdom Pseudomonadati; phylum Pseudomonadota; class Gammaproteobacteria; order Alteromonadales; family Alteromonadaceae; genus Alteromonas; species Alteromonas sp. MmMcT2-2. Next base: position 21,999 of record NZ_JAKRFA010000008.1, on the reverse strand, counting down.
CTAAGTGGGGCTAATGCGCCGACTCAATCGGTTCAAGGCCCCATTTTTTTAGTATTCGAGTATATTCGCCATTCGCTTTTAAAATCGAAAGCGCGATTGTGAGTGGCGCTGTTTGTCTATTCTACCGCGGGATGTAATTGCTCGATATCAGGAACAACTGTGAGTTTTAAATCAAGCGCTTTCCAGTAGTGGCTTTCTCGTAGCAGGTCAGCTGAGATAATAGGTTTTTCATCTAACCAGCCATCGGGGAAGGTAATGGTCAGTTCGTTCTTTTCTACATTAACAACGAGGTCAGGTACAAAACCCTCTTGGCGTTTAATATTAAGCAGTACACCCAAACGCAGTAACGCGATTAAATGCTTAACCGACTGCTCATCGAAAAGATTAAATGCGGGCAATTCATTGGTTCGAATTTTCTTTCTATGGAATCGCACGAGCGTAGCAAGCAGTAATTGTTGTTCCTGCGTAAACCCAGGCATGTCCACATTACCAAGAATATAGGCGCTGTGTTTTTGTATGCCTCGAGAGTTAATTTGCATGCCGACTTCGTGAAGTAAAGCTGCCCAGCCGAGCATGCTTTTAAAGTCACGCCCTTTAAGTTTCCATGCTTTTTCAACATCGTTGAAAAGTGAAAGGGTTGTATTAAGCACCATAGTGGCTTGGGACGTATCTACATCATAGCGGGTTGCCAAACTACTCGCGGTTCTGCCGCGAATATCAGCGTGATGAAGCTCATCTTCCATCTGATAAAGCACGCCTTCACGCAAAGCGGCAGGCGAGTACACCAAGCCTTCAATCTCTAGCGCTTTGAAAACGGCGATAAGAATAGCGAGGCCGCCAGCAATAACCACACGACGATCTTCACTTAAATCTGGGTAGCTTAATTTGTCTATATGCCCTGCGCTTATGAATTGCTTCATTAAATTGCGCAAACTTTTAAGTGTCACCGGAATATCGTGGCCATTGGGTCTGTCTTGCTGACAAAGTGTAAACAGCGAACGAATGGTACCAGACGTACCGATACACTGGACCCAGCCCAGTCTGCGATATTTATTGTCTATTAACTCAAGCTCTTGCTGTGCAGCCGTGATAGCGCGATCAAAGGCTTTTGGCTTTAGCTCACCGTCAGGGAAAAACCGTTTGGTATAGCTTACGCAGCCCATTTGAAGGCTGCGGCAAAGTAAAGGCGTAAAACCTTCGCCAATAACGAACTCAGTAGAGCCACCGCCTATATCAATAACCAGCTGTTGGCCGTCGGAGTGGTTAGTATGTGCAACGCCTGAATAAATAAGTCGCGCTTCTTCTACACCAGAAATGACTTCGATAGGGTAGGGAAGGATATCTTTTGCTGCGCTGATAAAATCGCGGGCGTTACGCGCCCTGCGCAACGTGTGGGTGGCGACAATTCTCACGGAGTCGGGCTCAAAACCTTTCAGGCTCTCTGCTACTACTTTTAGCATAGCAAGCCCACGCTCCATCGCTTCATTAGACAAGATATCGTCGTCGTTGAGACCTTCGGCCAAGCGTACTTTTTGTTTAACTCTATGCAGAATCTGCACAGACCCAGCAACAATGCGTGCTACTACTAAGTGAAAACTATTTGAGCCAATGTCTAGTGCTGCGACTTTATTGACTTCGCGGGTTTCCACGTCATTAAAAACTGATTCGTGCTGGGTCATGTACTAATTTTCTATCCTACAAAGTGTCTTCTAGCTTCTTCAAATAGTCATAAATTTCTATCTGAGAACGAAGTTTTTTACGATTTCCCCTGCGAACGTACTTGTTGCTCTGATCCTTGTCAATCACTCGAGCCTTCAGGGTATCTTTAAATTGTAGCTCCATTATATCAACAATGCGCTGCTGAAGACCTTTATCATACACTGGACAACCTACTTCAATGCGGTTGTCCATGTTACGGGTCATCCAGTCGGCAGAAGAGATATACACTTTTCTATCGCCGCCTCCTTCAAAAATCATCACGCGTGGGTGTTCGAGAAATCTATCAACAATAGAAATAATTTCGATGTTTTCGCTTATTCCTTTTATCCCTGGATTAAGTGAGCACATACCGCGCACTATACCGCGGATCTTAACCCCCGCCTGGCTAGCCCGGTACAAATCATCAATGAGTTCTTTATCAACAAGGTTGTTAATTTTGAAAGTGATTTGTGCCTTTTGACCTTGGTTCAAATGCTGAATTTCTTGACGAATTAACGACTGAATTTTGGTTCTGGCGTTTAATGGCGATATTTGAAGATGCTGGAACTTGTAGCGTCGGTAAGGGTATTGAATAAGATCGAATACCGCCACGCCTTCATCGGCGAGTTCTTGATTACGGGTGAATAAGCTGTAGTCGGTATAAATCTTTGCTGTTTTCTCGTTGAAGTTACCCGTACCGAAATGCGCATAGTTCACCAAACTGCCCCGTTCTTCACGGGTCACAATACAAAGTTTAGAGTGAATTTTAAGAGTAGGCACGCCAAGTACAACGCGTATACCTGCATCAGTCATGCGCTTAGACCATTCGATATTTGCCTCTTCGTCAAAACGGGCGCGAAGTTCTACCACAACGGTTACTTTTTTGCCGTTGTCTACTGCGTCAATCAACGAGTTTACAATGCGTGAATTACTGGCAACACGATAAATATTAATACGTATGGTTTTAACATTCGGGTCGAAAGCCGCCTGACGCAAAAACTCGGTGAAGTGTAGGAAGCGGTGGTACGGGTAGTACAGTAGTATGTCTCGCGCAGTAATGGCATCGAAAACGGTGTTGTACTTAGAGAATGCCTTGCTGTCGATAGCAGGCAGCGGCGTATGCTCTAAATATTCTCGACCCACATTAGGGAAGCCAATAAAGTCTTTAAAGTTACGATAGTGCCCAGCAGCGTGCATGGTATCTAGCTTGGTTATCTTAAGTCGCTTGCGCAAGTCAGATTTCATGTCCTCTGGCATGTTCGTGTCGTAGATAACACGCACAGGCTCAGCGATAAGGCGCTGCTTCATACTTTCAGACATCTTTTCAACGAAGCTTTCGTCAATTTCTTCGTTGATAGAATATTCCGCATCACGCGTCATTTTAAACGAGAATGCTTCAATTTCGTCGAACTTCACGAAACCGCGGAAAATGTCTTCGATACACAGCTGAATCATGTCATCGAGCATAATAATGCTCTTCTTCTTGCGGCTTTTTTGCGGTGGGATCAGCATAAAGCGCGACATTTCAGAGGTAGGAACCTGAATAACCGCAAATTTAGGATTGCGGTCCTTTCTTCTAAGCGCCACATATAAATACACCGACGTACCGTTCAAACGGCTAAGTAGGTCGGTCTTCTTATCTATTAAAATAGGTGCAATGTGACGCAGTGCTTTGTTAACGAAGAAGTTGCGTACCCACTGCTTTTGATAATCGTCTAAATCGTCTTTTCGAAGAATATGTATGTTGTAGCGAGCTAGGGACTTAACCACATCCTTATGAATTTGGTCGAACTTTTCAGAAAGCTGGACGACCTTTTTCTGAATAAGCGCCATAAGAGCGGTTTGGCGTTCAGCTTCCTCTTCATTGCCGTCATTTTGCGCAATGGTAATTTGTCGTTTCACGTCAGCGGCGCGCACGCGATAAAACTCATCTAGGTTATTTGAGTAAATACCAAGAAAACGAATTCGCTCCACGGCGGGATTGTTTTTATCTGCGGCTTCTTGCAATACGCGTTCGTTAAACGCAAGCCAGCTTAATTCTTTGGGATAATATAAAACGTCGTTATCCATAATGTCTCAATTCACGTTCATAAAAATGGTCAAAGACTGCCATCAGTCAGTGACACTACTGTGACAACACGTATTCTGGTGCAAGTGCGCACGCATTGCGTTGTGGTTATTCCATTAACTTTCAATATGATAAGTTCGTAATTGTGATGCGCGGATAGTGTATGGCACCACAAATACGCCCTTGTTTTTATCGCTTCGCGGTAATATCCACCACCAAATCGTTAGCCAACGACTCCAGTGAGTCTTGCAATGCGCCGTCGTCAAAATCTTCTGGCACCGCAATTTCTGCTTTTGCTTTGAAAATTAGGCTGCCCCAGTTAGGCGCGCTTTCACAGTGTGAAGCAAAGGTGAGAATATTCAAATTGAACTGGTTTAAAACAGAGGTAAGCTCTTGGACAATACCGGTTTTGTCATTGCCCATTACATCAACCGTCAATTTGGTGGTGTTGTTATTTTCACTGCTCGCTACCGCTACAGATTGCACCGACAAATCTTTAATGGCGTCTAGCGCATCGATTAAGCCCTGTTTGTTCTCATCGGCAACATGTACTTCTACAAAACCGGTGAACATTCCTGCCATATGCGCAAAGCTCGACCCTTGCCAGTTGCCCTCATGTTTGTATACACACTTAGCCAGTGCGTCTACTAAACCCGGCTTGTCTTTACCCATAATGCTTATAACCAATGATTGCATACGATGCTCCTTATTGGGCGTGTAGAGAAAAACTTTGATCGTCTTCCTGTTGGGTAATACCATAGGCGCAGAGTAGGTTGCGCGAAGGTAATGCTTTAAACTTTCACTTGCTATTAGCATAACAAAACTTACACTGCTCACCAGTGCAATTTAGAGTTATTCTTCTTAAAAATGAAGAATTTCGAAAATAAGAATTACTAAACAGCCGCATGACTTTCGACAGCAACAGCACAAACAAAAAACGCCAGCGAAGCGACAGGTGGTCACGCTATGTAGTGACCGGCTTCGGCGGCCTTGTTTTGTTGACGTTAGTTATTCTTATTACTCATCTAATCAGCCAAGCTCTGCCGTTGGCATATACCCCTAGCTTAAATCATCTGTTGAGCTTGAAAACGTCAGATAATGAAAAAATTATCAGCGCAGGCGACATCATTAACAGTCAGCCAATGCTGGTTAGGAAGTCTGACTGTCGATTGGGATTAAAGTTGCTTAAAGGCGATGCTCTGGTAAGTAATCACGATTATATCCGTCCTTGCGAGCATAGGCTGTCTTCCCACAGTGTGATGGGAGAGAACTATATCGTAGACGTTTCTCCCAACGCCCAAGTGAGAGTTTTACCGGTCAGATCGTTCAATATGACCGACGGTAGCGCAGAGGATATTGCCACAAGTACACCGCAAGCAGCGTTGTCGAACAGCATTACGTTCGCGCTTCCCAAAGGTGAGTGGGAGATACGCAGTGACTGGAGCATTGCACTGTCCTCAAAATGGGCAGTGGTTTCTATCGTTCAAGACAATAAAGTGTTTATCCGTTGGGTAAATCGGCTTCGTCCTACACAGGTTGTGGATAAACGGTTTCATAATATAGACAGACTCGTATTGTTACCCGGCAGTCAGAGCGTGTTACTCCAAGTGGATGATGCGCTTTACCTAAATAGGCTCACGGATGAAGGGGCGTCACTACTGCCAATAGCAGGAAACATCACAGCGTCATTAGATGAGAAGATTGTATTCCCACTTGCTAAAGACCGCACCTTTTTCCTAATGAACAGCAATACACAGGCACTTACTCGCTGGGTGCTGAGCAAAAGCGATAAAGGCCTTACCTTTGAACAAACCTACCAAGTAGCGCTACCAGGAGAGAACGTTAAGGATGTGGCAGAACATGCCAGTATGAACTTGGTGGCTGTGCTGACCGATAAAGCAAGAGTGTTGTTGGTAAACCGTGTATCAGGCGATGTAGTGGCATCACAACAGATAGAGCGTTCTGCTGAGAATATCATTTGGTACGGCAATAAGCTTTATGGCTATTCAGATAGCACCTTATCAGTATGGGAAGGCAGGCACTTAAGCGGCGTTACTACATGGGCCTCTCTGTTTGAACCGCAGCACTACGAAGGGTATGAAACGGAAGAAACCGTATGGCAAACCACCAGTGCCTCTGATTTTCAAGAGGCAAAGTTTAGCTTAACACCGCTATTAATAGGCAGTATTAAAGCCTCTCTTTTAGCGCTGCTTATTGCTATTCCGGTTGCTATCGGTGCCGCAATTTACACCGCGTTTTTTGCTAAAAGCCGCCTTCGCAACGTTATTAAGCCGGCTATCGAATTGCTCGAAGCGATTCCCAGTGTACTCATCGGCTTCATCGCGGCTATTTGGTTGTCGCCAAAAGCTGAGCAGTTTTTATTTTCCTTTGCCTTTTTCCTAATCGTTATCCCTTTTGTGCTTATTGTCGTTGCCCTGGTGCAGCGTCCTGTTGCGGAATACTTACCAAAGAAGCTAAGACACGGAGCAGAGCTACTATTTGCTATAAGCGGAGTGTTCCTTTTAGGTTTTATTAGCGTGGAGTATGCGCCTTCGCTTATTTTCTCGATAATGGGGGGAGACGGGTTTACAATGCTTGCGGCCGAGTCCGATAGTCCCATCGGGAAAACGACTATAGTGGTAGCGTTAGCGTTAGGTGTGGCCATATCACCTAGTATCTATTCCCTTGCTGAAGATGCCATAAACGGCGTTCCAAATGATTTAAAACACGCCTCTTTTGCTTTAGGCGCCACACGATTACAGACCTTACTTCATGTTGTTCTTCACGTTGCACTACCGGGTATTGTTGCCGCGATTATGCTAGGTTTCGGCCGCGCGTTTGGTGAAACCATGATAGTCCTTATGGTGACGGGGAATACGCCAATCTCCAGCTGGGGCTTGATAGAAGGTTTGCGAGCACTTACTGCTAACTTGGCAATTGAACTTCCAGAAGCAGATGTATCATCGGCGCACTATCAAATTCTATTTTTCACCGCGTGTATTTTGTTCCTGTTTACCTTCTTGGTAAACACCATGGCAGAGCTATTGCGACAGCGTATAAGAAGTAGGGCGTACTATGGTTAATCGAACAACGTTTGGGTTAAGTGCGGTACAGCGTCAATCGTTAGTCATTAGCTTAACGGCTTTTTTCACCAGCCTGCTGCTTATTGCGCTAGTTAGCATTCTTATACTTATTAGTTTTCGAGGTACGGCATATTTTTGGCCAGAGCCCATCTATACGGTTACCGGTACGCATCAAGACGGCACAAGGTTTTCGGTGCTTGCGAACCTATTTGATGAATCGACAAATGAGGATGTGACACTTAAGTTCTCAGATGCTCAGCATCCTTATGGCTTTCAAGTCCAGTTATCTCGAGAGGAAATAGAGACTTCTCTACTTGCAAACCAAAGCGCAGAAATAAAACTGTTAGACGGCAGGCGTGTGTTGGCAATTCCTGAATACATCGTCGTGCCATCTAAACCGCCTCAACCTCTTGGTAACATTGACATTGTGCTAGAGGAAGTGGCCCAAATAAGCGCTCAAATTGAAGATTTAAATACGCAACACCTTGCACCTATTCACGAAGCGCTATCTCAATTTGATAAACGTAATGTTGTTGCCGACGCGCCAGCAAGAGAGCGTTTAGTGGCATCGTTTGACGAATACCAAAAGCGTGTGGAAGCGTTAGAAGCAACACGAGCCGAGTATACCTTATTGGTAAGTTTTGCTGACGAAACGCCGTTTGTTATTCCCATATCTAGTATTCAAGATGTGGATTTTGTCAGTCGTCTAAGTACATGGGAAAAGTGGCAGGTGGCGTTTTCGGAAATCGGTGTTTTTCTCACCGATTCCCCTAAACAAGCGAATACCTCAGGTGGCGTCTTCCCTGCGTTGTTTGGTACTGTACTCATGGTATTTTTAATGACCATCATCGTAACGCCCTTTGGTGTATTAGCCGCTATTTACTTGAGCGAGTATGCACCTAACACGGCGCTTACCACTATTATTCGTGTCAGTGTAAGCAACATGGCAGGTGTACCTTCTATTGTTTACGGCGTATTCGGCCTTGGTTTCTTTGTTTATACCTTGGGCGGCAGTATTGATGAGCTATTGTTTAGTGACACACTGCCAGCACCCACAATGGGAAGCCCTGGCGTTTTCTGGGCTGCCTTAACCATGGCAATTTTGACCTTACCTGTAGTGATTGTGGCGACTGAAGAAGGCTTGCGCAGGGTGCCGGAAGGGTTGAAAGCGGGCAGTTACGCATTAGGAGCTACCAAAATTGAGACTATAGTGCGTACCGTATTGCCTATTGCGTCTCCGGGTATTATGACTGGCGTAATTTTGGCGATTGCGAGGGCGGCAGGTGAAGTAGCGCCACTTATGTTAGTGGGGGCGGTCAAGTTTGCGCCAACCTTGCCTATAGATGGAGAGTTTCCTTATCTCCACCTTGATAGGCAGTTTATGCATTTGGGCGTGCTTATTTATGACGGAGCGTTTCACAGCCAAACTGATGGAAAGAGCGCAAGCATGATGTTTGCCGCTTGCTTGCTTTTACTCGTGGTGGTGTTTGTATTAAATATTCTGGCAGTTGTACTTAGAGCGCGCCTGCGCAAACGCTATCTCAAAGGATAATACAGGTTTTGTAACATGTTGAAGTTGTTTGAACACAATACGCTGAACGTTAACGACATTGATGAAGAACAAACTGCGGTAGAGGTTAAAAACCTCAACCTGTGGTTTGGCAACAAGCATGTGTTAAACGACATCAGTATGCGGATCCCAAAAAACAAAATCACAGCGTTAATTGGTCAAAGTGGTTGCGGTAAATCTACACTCATTAGCTGTTTCAATCGCCTTAACGATTTGTATGACGGTTGCAAATACGATGGTGAAATTATTATTGATGGGCAAAACATCAATAGCCGCAAAGTAAATGTGTCACGCCTAAGAACGAACGTGGGCATGGTTTTTCAGCGACCCAACCCCTTTCCTATGAGCATTTATGAGAACGTGTGCTACGGGCTTAAGCTTCAAGGCGTTAAAATTCGTCGACACTTAGACGACGCGGTGGAAAGCGCACTGAAACAGGCGGCGCTGTGGGACGAGGTTAAAGATCGTTTATTTGAATCCGCTCATGTTTTATCTGGCGGTCAGCAGCAGCGTTTGGTGATTGCAAGAGCACTAGCGTTGAAGCCTGACATTCTACTTCTTGATGAACCCACCTCGGCCCTTGACCCTCTGACCACGCTTTTTATCGAAGAACTGATGGATGCATTAAAGAAACAATGCACCATTATTATCGTGACGCACAACATGCAGCAAGCGGCTAGGGTAAGCGACTACACCGCCTTTTTCCATCAGGGCAGGCTGATAGAATATGCAGACAGCGATACGCTGTTTACTATGCCAGAGAAGAAGCAAACCGAAGACTACATAACGGGGCGATATGGATAACGTAGCAGTAGGTGTGTGTTCTAACATGGGTTTGCGCCGTAATGCTTCAATTTGGCAAGATGTAGCGGTTTGTCACGATAGTTCTGCCACAGGTAGCGGCACGATTGATTGTCGTTATTCGTTATGCTTACGCCGCGAGGAGAAAACACCATGCGACAGGTAGCCTTAAACACGCATATTTCGGGTACGTTTAATATCGAGTTGGAAAACTTGCGTAACTCGGTATTAACCATGGGGGGCGAAGTTGAACAGCAGCTGGTGGATACGTTAAAAGCGGTAAAGCACAATCATGCCGCTCTGGCTGAAAAAGTGGTGTTGAACGACTTAAAAATTAACTCCATGGAAATTCAAATTGACGAAGAGTGCTTGCGCATTATTGCAAAACGTCATCCTACCGCCAGCGATCTGCGTTTAATTATGACCATTTCCAAAGCCATTACCGATATAGAGCGAATGGGCGATGAAATCGAGCGTATTGCCAAACTAGTAACGCGCAATAAGTTGCCGAGCTCAGATACCATTAAGAGCAGCATGTTACTTATTGGCGAGCGCGTGGCCGCCATGATGCGCGGCACATTCGACGCTTTTGCTCGTCAGGATGAGGCTGCGGCGTTAGAAGTGTATGACCAAGACAACCGCATTGACAGTGAGTACAAACGGCTGCTGTCGTATACCACCTCCGAAATGCAGAAAAGCACTGACGACATGCAGGATTGGCTGGATGTGTTGTGGGCAATGCGCTCGTTAGAGCGAATTGGTGATAGATGTAAAAACGTGTGTGAATATGTGGTTTATCTCACTCGCGGTACTGATGTTAGACATACACCGCTGGAAAATATGCAGCAAAAGCTGGAAGATTTGACGTAAACCTGTCCAAATGGTCAGTGTTATTTTGCGTAGTAATATTCAAATATGAAAGTTCGTGAAATTTATTTGTCATAAAACTGAAATATTTGGTGGTTTTATCATCGCATTCAAATAATTCCGCATACTTTTATCGTTTTTCAGTGATTTTCGCTATGGCTTCTAACATGATTACGTTATCATGCGCCGCAGCCAAGAACAGATCGTGCAAAATTTAATCGAACCTTATGATAAAACACAATTTGTCTTTAACTTCATTCTCTAGCCTTTGTGGTGAAGAGATCATGCTACTTACTCAAGTAGCGTCCAGCCTAAATCGCGTTTAGATCGGGAGCGATTATCCGTGGAATTTTTTGAAAGTTATGGCCTAATTCTTATAATCCTTGCCGCCGGCGTTGGTTTCGTCATGGCATGGGGTATTGGAGCGAATGACGTTGCCAACGCAATGGGTACGTCAGTAGGTTCTAAAGCTTTAACCATAAAACAAGCCATTATCATTGCTATGATATTTGAGTTTGCTGGCGCCTACCTAGCAGGTGGCGAAGTAACGTCTACCATTCGAAAAGGGATTATCGACTCAACCTATTTTATAGACATACCTGAATACCTTGTATTAGGCATGATCTCATCACTACTTGCAGCTGGAATCTGGCTTGCGGTAGCGTCATGGTTGGGGTGGCCTGTATCTACCACTCACTCAATTATCGGTGCAATCATCGGTTTTACTGCCACTGGCGTCAGCATGGACGCAGTAGCATGGGACAAAGTGGGTGGTATTGTTGGTAGTTGGGTAGTAACCCCAGCTATTTCAGGCATCATTGCTTATCTTATTTTCATGAGCGCGCACAAGCTCATCTTCCAAACTGCCTCTCCGTTTGCAAATGCTAAGCGTTATGTGCCGTTCTATATGGCATTAGCGGGCTTTGTGATGTCGCTTGTTACTATCAAGAAAGGCCTTAAGCACGTTGGTTTAGAGCTAAGCGCTGTTAACGGATATGTGCTGGCGATTGCTATTGCCGTAGCGTTGGGCTTCTTGGGTAAATGGTTTATCGGCCGTATGAAGTTCAGCGGTTCTGAAGATGCAGACCTACAGGCGGCTAACGTTGAGAAAGTATTCGCACTTCTAATGGTAGTAACAGCCTGTTGTATGGCGTTTGCCCACGGTTCAAATGATGTAGCTAACGCTATTGGACCATTGGCTGCGGTAGTTAGCGTAGTAAGTAGTGGCGGCGAAATTAACTCTAGCACTACGCTTGCACCTTGGATCCTTCCTCTTGGTGGTTTAGGTATTGTTGCGGGTCTTGCGCTATTTGGACATCGCGTTATCAAGACCATTGGTCAAGGTATTACACACTTAACACCAAGCCGCGGTTTTGCAGCAGAACTCGCTGCAGCGTGTACGGTAGTTATCGCATCAGGTACGGGTTTACCTATTTCGACTACCCAAACGCTTGTAGGAGCGGTACTAGGTGTAGGTCTGGCGCGTGGTGTATCAGCGCTTAACCTAGGCATTGTGAGAAATATCGTCGTATCGTGGATTGTTACGTTGCCTGCAGGCGCAATCCTCTCGATTATTTTCTTCTACATTCTTAAAGCGTCGTTTGGCGTAGCGTAAAACACAGCGCTTACAAACGTTCGTATTAAGCGAAAAGAATTAAAAAAGGCCGTGCTTGAAGTGAAGCACGGCCTTTTTGTTTGTGGAATGTTTTCTTTAATCAATGGAGATAGGCGTTTCAAAGCCACGGGGTTTAACACCCACAACGGCACACTTAAGCTGATGGATAGTTTCTTCTGCGGTGTCGCCCATGATGTAGCCAGGCACACCTAAACGTGCCACTGTGCCCATAACAATAATGTCGGTATCAAGGGATGTGGTTGTGGCTGCAATTTCTCTTCGAGGGTAACCGTGAACAATGTGCTTCTGAGGTTTCAAATACTCTAATACATTGTCATCCAATTCATTGCCTAGTTCTTCAAGCAATTTGTCTAGTTCCGATTCACGCTCGGCATGGATTTTTGCAAGATCGGTTTCCATTCTATCGTTATCAACCGATATGAAACCGTCTCTTGCTATGTTCTCAGGAACCGCATCAAAAACGTGAACAATGTGTAGCTGTGCAAACTCTAACAAGGCTATTTGGCTTGCGTGACGCAAAATGTCGCGATTAAGATCGCGCCTAATAGACACTTCATGCTGTGGATAGTGATAGTTCAAATCCAGTGCTGCAACTACGTTTTTGTACTGACTGCGAGGCTTGTGGTTAATGATCCAAACCGGACAAGGGCATTTGCGGAATAAACGCATATCTAAGCTTCCGAATAGCTTATCTAGAAAGCTCTCTTCTGCCCGTTTAATTACTAGATCGATATTGTTCTTTTTTACATAACGCACAACGTCAATAAGCGGCTGACCTACCGTTACCGCAGTAGACACAGGATAGTGTTTTCCCCAGCTTTCCGCTTGTTCTTTTAACCAATGCTGGGCTTGGGTTTCCATGGTTTGCTGAGAATCAACATAAGAGAAAGACTCCATGACCATACTGGCGTTGGGCGGCAAAGATTCTAACGAAAGCATAATGGTAAGCGAGGCTTGATGCGCTTTGGCGATATGCAGTGCTTGGGCTACCGTATCATCTTGACGATGAGAGTCGCTCAATACACATAAAATGTTCTTATAATGTCCTTTCATACTGCCCTCAATAGTTAATCGCTCTATTGACTGAATGATACAAGAGCGGGTCTTACTTCGCTGTAAAAATATGTTGCGTATAACGCTTTAATTTAATCCTAACGCTACTTATGGGGGCTTTCCAGCGGGAAATGTCAAATTCTCAAAAGCTTCTTATAGATTGCACAATAAACAGAATTATCTACCTCTTTTTTAGGGTGTTGAATACGTGCAGCTGCGAATAATAGAAGATCGCTCTCGTTAACCATGGGTATCAACCCTAGGCGCTATTTAATCTTTATGTTAGATTAATCCAATATTTTTTAATCCCTTTTTAAATAATTGTGAGATGCCCATGAAATGGCCTAATCTTAAGCACCTGCACTATTTGGTGACGCTACATCAAGAGCAACATTTTCACCGTGCTGCACAGCGCTGTAACGTAAGTCAGTCAACATTGAGTACGGCCATTCAGAACCTTGAAGAGCACTTCGGAAGCCAACTTCTTGAGCGTGAACATAAAACCTTTGTGTTTACATCGTTGGGACTAGATATCGTTGAACGCAGTAAAGTGCTACTTCAGGAAGCGGGAGAGCTGGTTGAGTATGCGCAAAACGCAGGCAATTGGCAGCGAGGCACCTTAAAATTAGGTGTTATTCCAACCATTGCGCCGTTTCTTTTTGAAGGCATGATGGGGGCGTTTTCTGCATTTTTACCCGAGATCAACTTGGAAATGCAGGAAGACACTACAGAGAAGTTGCTACAGCAATTGACCGACGGCAGATTAGACTTACTTATTCTAGCGTTGCCAATGGAAACACCAGGGTGTAAACAGATGGTCTTAGGGCATGACCCGTTCCATCTTATTGCGCACAAAGATATGGCTGAGCAACTACCTAATCCTGTCGACATTTCAACCTTGCCGAAAAAGAGTATTTTCTTACTACAGCAAGAGCACTGTATGACCGGGCATGCGGTAAGTGCGTGCAATCTTCAGCACAGCGACCAAATTAGCAGCGTAGCGGCTAGCAGCTTGTATACCTTGGTGCAATTAGCGAATAGCAAAATGGGCTACACCTTTTTACCTGAACTTGCGATAAACCAGTCTATTCTTGAGCACACAGGTCTTAAGAGCTTCCCCGCTGAAGAGCAGGGGTTTCGCGAGATTGGCTTAGTATGGCGTTCAGGCACTACGCGTATGCAGCTGTTTCGTCGTATCGGTGAAATTATCTCGCCACTGTTGCCTATTCCTACACTAAAATAACCTTGGCGCTGAGCGCGCTACCTTTCATATTTATCTAAAGCGGTTAAGCCTATAGGTTCAGCCGCTTTTTTATTGCTGACATCAAGTATTGTCTTGTGCACCAACCCCAAAGAAGTTCTTCAGCCTTCGCTTAAAGCACAGTTTCATTGGCGTTATTCCCTAAATGACAATTTATTTATCAATTAAACAAACTTTTTTGCAAAGCTTATCGACTTAATGGTTAAGTAAAAAAACAGAGCGTAAAAACGGGGAACGGCGTGTTTAATAAACGAGATGAAAAACTCGTGGAACAGGCATTAAGGGGTAATAAAAAAGCGTGGTTTACGCTTATATCTCGCTACGAAACCGCTATGTATCAATACGGTATTCGAATGACAGGGAATAGCCATGATGCAGCAGATTTAATGCAGGAGATTTTTATCTCTGTGTTTCGCAGTCTTGCTTGTTTTAAAGGTGAGGGCAGTTTTAAAAGTTGGCTCTATCGCATTGCCCACTGTCGCTGCGTTGAACTGTATCGCAAGCGAAAGCCGCATTCTGACATTGACGATATACAGGCGCCACTTTGCGGTGCGCCATGCCCTGAAATGCAGCTTTATAGCGACAGAGAGAGTAGAGCATTAACGCAGGCTATGCAGACCCTACCTTTGTGCCAAAAGGCGGTGGTGGAATTGAAGTTCTTCGGCCACTTCACGTTCGAAGAAATTGCACAGCAAATGGATATCTCAGTAAATACCGCTAAGTCGCGACTTTACGCAGCCTTAGCAAAGTTGAAGTTGGAGTTGGAATAATGACCTTATATGACAAAGAAGCCTTATTCTCAGCTTATCTGGACAACTCGCTTGATAGCGAGCAAGAAAAGCAGTTTAACGCGTTGTGTGATTCAGATGCTGAGTTCGCGCAGGCGGTAGAAAATAGCGCCCGTTTGAACAGCGCAAGCTCAAGCTTCGTTGCTCCGGCACTTCCCCAGTGGGACAAAGAACAGACCTTTTTTAAGAAAGATGAACCACGTTCGCTGTCGTCTTGGTTTAGCTTGCCAGCGTGTGCCATGGCCATGTCGGCGTGTGCGCTGTTAGCCGTACTCACAGGCGCAAAGCTGTCGTATAGCGATAACGGTATAGCGCTTACGTTTTCAAACAAAAGCGCCAACAGAGTGGATGAAATGGTTGAGCAGCGCGTTACGCAGGAAGTTGCTAAAGCTTTAGGTGAGCAACGTGATTTCTATCAACAAGCAAACCAAACACTATTCAAAGAATACGCTCAGGCGCTATCTACACAGCAGCAACAAAGCAGTGCAGAGCTTACTAAGTACTTGTTAGCGTCGAGTAGAGAAGAACGCAAACACGACTTTGCCGAGCTTATTAAATTTATCAACGAGCAGCGTATTGACGATCAAAGATTCTATGCACGCCAATTTACGCGTCTACAGGATGAAATTGATGACATTGAAATAGGGTACAGCGCGGTAAGTTTATCTAACAGCCGTTCTGAAGTGCCATTAACCATGCCGTATGAAACAAACAATCCACAGTCGTCGCTAGATGATTAATGTAATTAGGTGAAATTATGAAACGTTTATTAACTGCTTTACTACTTTGCTCTGCTGCTGGTGGTCTTGCGAACGCACAAAGTGCGCAAAAATATGACACGCTATCAAATGAATTAGAAATAATGTCTGGGGTACTCAAAACGTCCTTACGACAAAATGCCGCGACTGATTCTTGGAGAGTGAGTCAAATTGAAACCAGCTATCTTGCTGGGCAGGGGGCGGTATTTACTTTTTCAGTAAGAGGCCAAAGCGGTAACTGGGTACGAGAGATAGAAACGCTGGTAGAAGGATTAGTTGCCACCGTGCCACCTGCACCGCCTGCACCACCAGTTCCGTCTGCAAATTCGTTTAGTGATGTAGATGACATTGTGTTTGAAGCAGCCAGAGAGTGGGAAGCTTACGCAGAAGAAACCAGCCATCGTTTTTCTCAGGCGTTTGCTGACAACAATAGTCGCTTACGCGACTTGCGCAACATGCAGCGTGAACTTGCCTGGGAAGCAAGAGAAGTAGAGCGTGAACTGCGAGATATTACCTTCGAATTGCGTCACGCTGACGAGGCGCGAAAAAAAGAATTACTCGTGCAAAAAGAGCAGTCTGGAGAGCAGCTTAAGCAATTAGAAGCGAAAGAAAAAAGCATGAAGGATGAGCTTAAAGCAATTGAAAAAGAGCAGACTAAACAAATGGAGGCGCGTAAAGCGCAGCAGCAGCAAGCTTACAAAACGTTTCTGGCCGGTTTTGAGTCGGGCATGAGCGAGACCTTATGCAGATTTGGGTCAGGCTTACGCGGTCTGCCGGAAAATGAACATATCAGCATGGTGCTGAAAGATTTTGAGATGGACGAGAGCCGCGAGCGCAAAGACCGAATTTATGTATTTACTCGTGCTGATATAGTGCGCTGTGTTCAAGAAAAAATAGACGCGAATAAACTTCTCACCAACGCTAATATTTATCAGTTTTAAATAAATAAGCTCGGCGCACTTATGAACGCTTTGCTTTGTTAAAACAGCACGCGCGCCTTCGTTGATGAACGTTGATAACGAAGGCGCGCTTTTTATTGGCCTACATTTTAGGTGCAATATGCCCTAATTCTGCTGCCCATGTGAGCTCGGATCTCTTAAGGTTATTTGCCGCACTAGCGCCAAAGCTATGCAGAGCGTTATATGCACTATTGGATGGAACGCGGCAATAGTGGCAAAGGGCGTAAAACAATAAACTACAGCGGTGCTGTGAACCGTCGCAGTGTAAATATATCTTCGCTCCCTCACTGAGCATTTGAGAGAGCTCGTGAAGATACTGATGAAGGTGAACATCTTCGGTTGGCGACGCCGATGACGGATGCATAAAGGGAACCCATAGCCACTCCAAGCCCACGGCGAGCGAACTGTCGCGTATAACTGGTGCATGTTCTTCACTGGTCTGAACCGTTGCAATATGGGTAACACCCAGTGACTTAAGGCGTTCAAAGTCACTTTCAACGGGCTTTTTACCCAAGCATATTTGTCCTGCGTGTAGTGAAAACCACGCAATACCTGGTGTCAACGTAGTGCTGTTTTCCTTTTTCTCGGCGTCTTGCTTGTTTGTTAGCATAAGTTTTTACATGGTTTTGGCATAGCAGCTTAATTTGGGCCTTTTGTTAAACGACAAAAAAATAAATTGAAAAGTAGTGGCAGCTACATCCGCCAATCACGAACATGTGCCAAATTGCATGGGTGTACTTTACCTTTTTTGCCACGTAAAAGCACACGCCTACACTGAAACACAGCCCGCCTGCTACCAATAACCATAGGCCAGCACCGGGAAGGGCGACATAAAGAGGGTAGATAAGACCCAGTGCAATCCATCCCATCAGCAAATAAGTCATCACGGATACCTTTGGGAAACGGTGCTGCGCGACGAGCTTAAACGCCACGCCGCCAATTGCCAAGCTCCAGATAATCGCGGTCATAGTAATACCCAACACGCCACCAATCGAAACCAGTAACAATGGTGTGTAAGTACCTGCTATCAATAAGTATATTGCGCTGTGGTCAAATAGCTTAAGCCATCCCTTTGCCTTTTGATGGGAAATAGCGTGATAAAGGGTTGAGCTTAAAAACACCAGAATGAGTGTAGAGCCATAAATAGCTGCAGTGGTTAACGCGAGCGTATCCTCCGCTCGATACAACATAAATACTAAACCCACGATAGCAGCAATAAAGCCAACCCCATGACTAATACTGTTCAGCCACTCTTCCAGTACAGAGTAGGCTTTTGCAGGAATGCTTTTTGATTGCGGCACAGCCTGTGTCTGAATCTGTTCTTGGATCATCACAGCTCCTGTTTTTTTTTCTTTCTAAGAATAATGGGTAGTAAATGCCCTTAAAGCCTCTTGTCGCACTTTCTCGATAAGACATGCGATCATTTCAGCGACTAACGCTTTCAATTGAAACGTGCAGCTCAGCATTTTCCCTACTACGCCCATTAGGACAATTATAGCGCACACTTGTTCGCTCAATGCGAAAATAATAACAGAAAACGTCAATAATCTGATGACAATCAGATTACAAAAAGAGGTTAAAATACCAATACGCATAGATAATTGCCCACTCACAAGGCGCTGGCAAGTTTCCTAGCAATGCTTGGGAATGTAGGGCTGAGTGGTGATTATCTATCCGGACTAGTTTAAATCTGCATTCTCAAAACAGCCGCCTAATTTGTCCAGTAGGACTTTTAACGTACGGCTTTCATCTGCAGTCATGCCATTAAGCTTGCAGAGCATTTGCACAGGCACGTCTTCTGCTATGGCTTTCTCCTTCTTGCCCGTTTCAGTGAGTTGAACGCGCTTAACGCGTTTGTCGGCTTTATCTTTAGTGACAACTAAAAAGCCTTTGTCTTGTAGCTTTTTGAGAATCAGCGACATAGCACCACCGTCTATGGCCGTTCTCTCCAGAAGCTCGGCAATAGTAATGCCATCGTTTTCCCATAGCGCCATTAAAGTCACATATTGAGGATAGGTGATATCCAGCGCTTTAAGAAGGGGGCGGTAAGCACGAGTGAATGCATTCGACAGCGTATAAAAACGGTGGCAAAGCTGATTTTCCAACTTCAATAATTCTGACATGATGCTTAACCCTTATCGGTAAGGCTTTTTCTTAACAATAATATTTTGCATACAAAACACTTGATCTGCAAGTTGGTTTGGTGATAATTTATTTTGCATGCAAAGTAGTTGTTTAAATAAACCTATGAGGAGAGTAACATGCATAAACTTCAACAAGTCGTTTATACCGGAAGTGCAACAGCAACGGGTGGTCGTGAAGGAACAGCGAAATCAAGTGATGGTAAGCTAGACCTTAAACTCTCTACACCTAAAGAATTGGGCGGTGCAGGTGGAGAAGGGACGAACCCTGAACAAATGTTCGCAGCGGGCTATTCGGCGTGCTTTATCGGTGCACTTAAGCATGTGGCTGCATCGCAAAAAATTAAGCTGGCCGATGACATTAGTGTAACTGGCAACGTTGCAATTGGACCTATTGAACAAGGCTTTGCTATTGCAGTAAAACTGACGGTAGATTTGGGCGATATGGACAAAGCACAAGCGCAAGGCTTGGTGGAAACTGCGCATCAAGTATGCCCATACTCAAATGCGACCCGCGGTAACATTGAAGTAGATATTAGCCTTGCTTAATTAAACGGCAAACGAGTCAGCGGTTAACGCAAATAGTTAATGCCCTTGTCGGATAGCTGCGCCTTCGTCAGATGGCGTAGCTATCCTGCACTTATTCACGTCAACCCTTACTGCTTTTCGAAATATAGCGCAGTTACAACGCAGCTCTTCGAATTAGAGTCGCCAGTCATATAACAGATTGATACACTGAGATCGTATCAATCATCCTTTAGGAAGTTATATGAAAAAATACGGATTACTGGCTACATTCGTATGCGCGCCCGTGTTGCTCGCGTGCAGTGATAACACCAGTTCAAGTTCACCAAATACAGAAAACGAGCAAGCCGTTGCGTCTACTTCGGAGTCTAGTGCAGATGCGGCTAAGCACACCGATGCAGGTATTGCTTCTGGTGTAGATTACCACTCATTTGCTAACCCTAATGAAATTCGGGTTACGCACCTAAGCTTAGATTTAACCGCAAACTTTGAGTCGAAGCAGCTCGTTGGTGAAGTGACCCTCGATGTTGAGCGTACGAAGCCTGAAAACAATACGCTAGTATTGGACACGCGAGCGTTAGAGATTGAGCGTGTTAGCGTAGAGGGAGAAAGTGTTCCCTTTGAAATGGGAGAGACTGACCCTGATTTAGGCACGCCTCTTACGATTACTCTACCAAGTGCGGCAAACTCAGTAACGGTAGCGTATTCAACTTCACCCGAAGCCTCTGGCGTACAATGGTTAACGCCAGCGCAAACGGCAGGTAAGAAGCACCCATTCCTGTTTACACAGGCGCAAGCAGTTCACGCACGAAGCTTTATTCCGCTTCAAGACTCGCCACAAGTGCGCGTAACCTATGACGCAACCATAAAAACACCTGAATCGTTATTAGCGGTAATGAGTGCGTCTAACGACCCAACCACCGAGCGCGATGGCGAATATGAGTTCAATATGCCGCAGCCTATTCCTTCTTACCTTATTGCGTTAGCCATAGGTGATTTGGAGTTTAAAGCTATGGGTGAGCGTACTGGTGTGTATGCTGAGCCTGCGCTACTTGAAAGTGCGGCGAAGGAATTCGAAGATACCGAGGCAATGTTAGAGGTAACGGAAGAAACCTATGGACCTTACCAATGGGATCGTTACGACCTGCTAATTCTACCGCCCTCATTCCCTTTTGGCGGCATGGAAAACCCTCGCTTGTCGTTTATTACACCTACAGTTATCGCCGGTGATAAAAGCTTGGTGTCTCTGATTGCTCATGAACTTGCACACAGCTGGTCTGGTAACACAGTAACAAACGCTACATGGCGCGATCTGTGGTTAAACGAAGGTTTTACGACCTATTTAACCTACCGAATTATGGAAATGATCTACGGTCATGATCGTTTCAAAAAAGAAGCAGTACTAGGTTATCAAGACCTGGAGAACGATGTTGCAGCCCTAGAAGAGAATGATGAAATCCTGGCGATCGACCTTCGTGGTCGCAATCCGGACGATGTTTTCTCAAATATTCCCTATGAAAAAGGCGCACTGTTTTTACGTGAAATTGAACAAAAGATTGGCCGAGAAAACTTTGATGCTTTCTTAATGCAGTACTTTAAAGACTTTGCTTTTAAGAGCATTACTACCGACACGTTTATTGCTTATCTAGATGATACCTTGTTAAAGCAGTATCCAGATAAGCTAGACGCGGAGCGCATCCAAACGTGGATTTTTGAACCAGGCATTCCCGAGGGAGCGCCACAGCCAGAATCTGATGCGTTCACTAAAATCGATGACACACGAAGCGCTTGGCTTTCTGGCGACGTGAAAGCGGCGGATATTGAAACCGCGCAGTGGACTGTACACGAGTGGCTATATTTTCTAAACAACATGCCCGAATCGCTAAGCAGCGCAAAGCTGGCTGAGCTAGATTCAGCGTTTTCACTCACCTCGACTAAAAACAACGAAATTGCTCATAGCTGGTTGATGATCGCAGTAGAGAATAACTATCAGCCTGCCTATGATCGTTTGTATAGCTACTTGGTGTCGATAGGGCGCAATAAGCTTGTTAAGCCCCTTTATCGTGAGCTATCAAAAACACCTGAAGGCAAGGCGTTTGCTAAACGCGCATTTGAAGAAGCGAAACCGGGCTATCACCCACTTACAGTGAAAGCTAATGAAGGCTATGTGAACTAAGCCTTTATTAGACTCATGCGAACCGGTCTCGATAAGAAGACCTTCGTTGCCCAGCGAAGCTGGCAAACCCGTCAGGTTGAAAGAAACCTGAATCACCCTGACTGAGGGGAAGATAATCCGAATGGCAAGGGCGTTGTTGGCCAACGACAGGGTCCGAAGGAAGCCATAGGAAGTTAGAGGTACACAACGCAAGTGAACCTGATTCGGCAAGACAGGAGGGTAAGCGTGCAAAATAGCGCAAAGCCCGATACTCAGTCAGTCCTGTTTTGTGCTTGAGGGTGGCATTTCTAACAGGGCGCTAGTGCAGTAACTGGGGAAGCCTGACACCGTTTCTGGTTGTGAGCCAGAAGCATCTATGCGAGAGGCGACTCAAGGTAGGTGTTGGTGCGAGGTGGCAGATGATGCCGTAGTAGTGAGTAAAGTTCGGCCTGTGAAAGCCAGTAATGGTGTGGAGGGTAAAACCGAGCTGACCATCAGCAGTGTTTGGTGGCATCGTTATCAGCCAAAAGCTGATAGGGATGGCGAAGGGCGGAAGTACATAGTCAGTCTGTGATGAGCAGGTGTTTTTTTTTTTAGTGGTACACGAATCGATTAGCTATCGACGTCTTCGTACTT